>CAYVED010000058.1:0-14963 GCA_964449975.1 uncultured Muribaculaceae bacterium | reverse complement strand
AAAGGGCAAATCTGAAATTAAAAAAGTTTATGCTCGGTTCATACGTTTAAAAATTAAATGACAGACTCAAATTCAGGGAATTCCTGCGATTATTCCCAAAACATGCAAGTCCGGGATAAAAGGCGTTCGCGTCCTCTTTGATCTTCACGAGTTTGCGATAGAGATAATTTACAGAAAACGATACTGTACGCCCTTTCTCCCTGTTTACTATGTATGAGTATCTTACGCCTCCCCCTATGCGGTAGTTATCCGAAACCCTGTAAGCATAATCGTATGCAAGCAGCGGTTTGTTAATGCTAAGCGAACCGGAAGTAAGCGGATCGGTCTCGGAAAGAGGTTTTCCACTCCCTCCGGAATACCCTCCGCAGAGATTGATTCCAAGCAGATTATTCCCGAAAGCGAAATTCTTATTCACTCCCGCATAATAATCCAGAACTTTGTTTTCCTGAACATATTCGGCCGGATAGATTTTCTCCCGTTTATCCGTAGAGATATAACCGAATCCCAAAGTAAAATCTATTTTTGAAAGATACTCGTTCTTTTTAACAAAACCTTTATATTCCAGCCCCAGCATATTTAATCCGGAGGCATATCTGAGCGATTTACCGTACTCGTAGTACTCCCACATATTATTCTCCCCCGGTACAGGCTCATAAACATTAGCTACGCTATAAGAGAGGTCGTCCCTGCTTATCCATGTTATTTTAAGGGAATTATCCATTAAAGAGGTAGAATATCTGAGAATACCGGTATAATTATACCGGGTAGTATTAACTACGGCATATCGTTTTTTCAGTTGATTATCTTCATAATCATTCTCCTTATGATATTCCGCTTCGAAACTGTTATAGAACGAAAATTTTCCGGCTTTTAGTTCAAGCTGCACCCCTCCTCCGAAAATATTCCTCTGATACCTTCTCTCATCTACCATTGTATTTACGATATTCGAACGCGAAAACATAAAAAGCCCCTCCATATAAAGTAATTGTTTACCTGTTACATCCCCAAGATAAGAATAGTCTACCTGCTCGGCATTATATCCGTAAAATAGGTTAACACCCGCATTAATATATTCCGTGGAAAAAGTGATTCCGGGAGAGATATAGAGATCGGAACCGGTATTCCTGTTTCTTCCGTCTATCCTCTTCGCCGACGTGGCTGCATTGTAATTGAACGTAATTCCAGCCGAAAACAATTCCGAAAATTTATAAGCCGCCTTTGCATTGAGATTATAAGATTCACGGAGATTCTTTCCGGGAATAGAATCCAGCATAGGATTTATATGCGTATTTTCATATATGGTTCCCAGCCAGGCCTGATTCTTTTTTATCATATAATCATAATTGAAAGACCCGTACAAATAGAGCCGATTCAGTTTGTTGTACGACTTTGTAATCAGTCCCATATTGTCCGAGGCCTCCGCCACGTTATAATTCCTGTATCCTCCCGACAAATAATTATAATATCCTCCCGCGGTGGAAAAATTATCGGGAGCGGCATTGAAAATCAGTCCGGCCGCATTCGCCGATACCAGCCACGGCGTTCTATCCTCGATCCTTTCAAAAGTATAATAGCTCTTCTGCGATACTTCCTGGGCGCAAACGGCAGCCCCGGACAAAAAGAGCAAAACAGTGATTATATATTTTTTGTTTCTCATAAGTTCCGTCTATTTTTTACCAGTTAAAGTTGCGCGGGGAGACACCTCAAAATCATTTGAAGAGTTGTTAGTATCCATATAGATGACCGGCCCGCCCGGAAGAGTAGCCTCATGATCTATTTTCCGGATAATACTGTACCCTTTCCCCGATCCGGGCGTCATGGCAAAACCGTTATCAATCTCCGGCCTGAAACGTTTTGAATTGGACGCAGCCCTGAAACACTCCACTCCGTCAAGCACCAGGTTCTTATCCACGAACAGGCAATCCGTAGTTCTGTTGGTAGGACTGGCCGGATTTACGGTATAGTTGTCTTTTATATACTTATCTATGGATTTGTTCCCCAACGTGAAGACAAGAAGTCCGGGACTGGCAGTGGATATGGAAAATGCTTTAGAAGCTCCCGCCCTCCATATCATCTCCATCGTATTCACTCCCGCCACAGGTGCGCTGTGGGCAGTAGTTATTCCCGTCGCATACATAGCATAATATCCCGGTTTACTGAGATCAACCGAACTGGAAACCTTTGCGGAGTGATTTATTGCATTCACACAACAGACAATCTCTTTTCCCGGCTCCAGAGGAATATCCTTTCCGTTCCCCCTGAACATCCATACGAAAGCCCCGCACGGGATAGAATCCCTTATCTCGCCGGTTCCGGGTTTCACCCATTGCGACACTTTGCCTGCAACCGGAGCATTAAGGGGGTTTATGATTCCCACGCATACGGAGTCGAGATAAGTTATATCCGGAGAATTATTATAAATAGTAAAATAATAATCCTTAGCTAAATACGCCTTATTGTTATCATCATCCCAGCACCCGCCGTAGTAAAACTCTTTTATTACTATCTGGCCGGACCTGGAGTAGTTCAGATTAATTACCGATCTCATTACGGCAGGATCATCAGGAGTAACGCGTATCTTATCAGAAGAACCGTTATATATCTCCATAATTCCCGAACCTTTTATTTTCAGTTCGGTAGAAGCCGTATAAGTACCATAAGAAACTCTTACCTCGGCTTCACCGTTCTCATCCGTAACGGCGGAATAATCCAGTCCGGTAGAAATGTCGGATAACTTTATTTTCAATTCGTTAAGAGATACGGTATGTCCCTGGGGAGGAACCACTCTTACTTTTATAGTTGAACTTATGGCATCATCTCCAAATTCGCCTTTCCTTAACTCTTTCAGACAGGATGTAAAGAGGAACACAAAGATAGCCGGATATATTATATATTTTATTATAGACTTCATACTGCTGATTTATTAAAATGTTAATCTTAATTCCGCTCCGAAATAAATATCGGTATTTCTTCTGATACCGGGAACGTCGGGCCTGGCGCTATTTACCATCATAGGCTTCGAATTAGTAAAATTATTCGCATAGAAAGAGATTGCCGCAAGCCGGCCGATCTCCTTGGTTACACGGATATTTGCCATAAAATACGGTTTGTATGACTCTTTTGCGTAATAATAAGAAAGATGAGTATCCGCCCTCATCTGGGAAAGCCTTCTTTTAAGATCCCCGTCACCGGTCGTATGGAAATCCGAGAACGGTTTTATATTTCCGTTGAAATCCATATATGCAACAGGGTCTCTGTAAAGTTTTTTATCGGTAGATCTGTTGCTGAAATCTTCATAAACGGCCTTTCCGTTTTCATCCATATAATAGATCACCCCTTTGTCAAATTCGTTCCATGTTCTGTCCATCCATATACACTGTGTGGTAAGAGATACCACCATCCTTATTTTAGGAATATTTGTTATCAGGCTTATTTTTGTGGATAACCTGTCTCTTACGGAAGTAGTACCCAGTCTGTCATGATTCCCCGCAAAAATAGAGACGTAAGGGAATTCGTTTTTGGGACTTACGGGATCGGTACCTCCGGAGTACCAGTACACAAGTCCGTCCGTACCGTAACTGGCTTTCAGATAAGTGCCGGTCACCAGAACGGACGTATTAAGAGGCTTTATCCGGCCTAAATCCATCTCGTATTCTATACCCCATTTACGCTGCTCCGATCTGTTGTCGGGAGTATTATATTTTATAAACTCATCCGAAAGCCTGTAAGGAGCCTCCGAATAAGTTCCGGTATTATCTTTTATCCATATTTTCCCGTCTTCAAACTTAGGAGCCGCATTTATATCGGTTACGGTATTATAATACTTTATTGTACGCGGAATGATCCTGTAATTATCCGAAAGCCCGTTTTTGAGATATTCGTTAAAATATGTAAGGGCTATCTTTACCCCCGCAATATTTATATCCGCGCCTATCTCTATATTGCGCGTTCTTACAAGCCCTATGTTATAATCCAGTCTGTCCGGCATTATCCTGGTATCTATTACCGCCAGGGACTCCCCGGTAGTATTGTTTTGGTACTGGAATACGGATTTATCCAGATAAACATATCCCGGATAAAGCAGGGAAAGAGAAGGTAACTTCCGCATTATACCCCATCCGCCCCTTATGGCAAAATCACGCACGAACGCTTTCCGCCTGTTCTTTATAATATGATACCTGGCATTGAGCCTAGGATCCAGGGTGAAGTTGTAATCGTATCCTTCCACTATCATTTTGGTAAGACGCAAACCCGCGCTAAGCTCCAACGAGGTTCTGGATACGGGAATAGTGACTTTCTCATCCAGGAACGCGGCGAAATTATGCATAAAAGGCACTTCCCTGTATGTATGATGCCTGAAATACTGCGGCTGCACTCCTTCGTAATAAACGCCGTCCCCCATATTGCCCTTGCTGTTCCATTCAATCCCCAGAAGGGTTTTGAAAAAAGTGCCTCCTGCCTTTTTATTAAGTATTCCCGACACTTTTGCATTAAAATAGACCGGAATATCGTCTATTCTTTTATCGTATGCGGATTTTATATCCGTGAAATATCCCGTATGCAGCCCTTCCTCTTTTCCGTTTGTAGTGGGAAGCACCGAACCCGTCTTTACCGCGTAATCCCTGGCGGTATTATGGGAATAGCTCGCCGACACGTTATAGTTAAGAGCCGATAACCAGTTCTTGTTCAGCATCCAGTTCCCGTAAAGAGAAAGCATAAAATTATTTTCCTTTATTTTTGAGAAATCATTTTTGGCAGCATCGGGATCGGACTTCACACTGTTTACCACAAAACTCCCGGACAATCTCGCATTAAACCTGAAAGGCCTGCTACCGGTATTGAATGTATTTGAATAGGTAAGACCTACGTTTGTCCTGTCATACGTATTAACCGGCGAACGCAGATCGCTTGCCGCCCTGGCATAGTCGGCATCCACATTCAGATACCCGCCGTGTTTCGAAACCGCAAACCCTTTATTGGCAGAAAACGCCTTTGTTCTCGGATCGCTCTTGAAACGTAATTCGAACGGGGTTCTTCCCGCCTTTGTGGTAATCATTACGGCTCCGGAAGTAACATCTCCGTATTCTGCTGAAACGACACCTTTGAGAACCTGTATCGATTCTATATTATCCGTAGAATAATTTCTGAAATCCATTACCGGAATACCCGCTTTTCCCGATCCCGTAACGGAAGACATACTGGCATCGTTATTTATCTGCATGCCGTTTATAAGGAATCCTACACCTCTGGAACTGTTTTTTCCCTTATCGTCCGAAATATTCCTTATCTGAATAGAGTTAGTTTTCGTGAGATCCGGATTGGTAATGATATTACCCGGCAAAAGCTGCATAACATCGGCGATACTGGAAGCCTGGACATGCTCTATCGCCTGCTTTTCTATTTTATTCGAAGAGTTGATAGTTCCGCCGCTACGTGCGGTAACCACCACTTCATCCAGTGTGAGATTATCTTCCAACATCTGGATTTTCAACCCTTTTATATCTCTGGAGACAGTTACCGGAAGCTGATAGGTAACATATCCCAAAGCAACGGACTGGAGAGTATAGCTTCCGGCAAAAATATCCGGAATTTTAAAATAGCCTTTTTCATCCGTAACTCCCCACTGGCTTGTCTCTTTTATCACCACCTGAGCATAAGGAACAGGTTCTCCGGTATTTTTAACCGTAACCGTACCTTCTATAAAAAACACCTTTTTATTCTGAGCGTTAGAGAAAGGCGTTATTAAAAGCGATAAAAGAACTAATACTAGAAAATTTTTCATCGGTTAAATCTTTTATTATTCAGACCGGTAAAGTTATCTACTATTTTTAAAATACGTATACCTAAATATGAGTAAATATTAAATTATCCTGCCGGAAAAGCATTTCGATAAGTCTTATACCCCGGACATCCGCTGAAAACGATGATTAACCGTATCCGGAGAGGAGCGCACTCCAGCCGGTACTCAAGGTATATACTCGAAATTAGTCATGTCATCTCTAATGCGAAAAGGATAAGGGGAATATTCATAAAATTCGAACCGGGATTTGGTAACTCCTTCCGTATAGTTCCATATCGTATCATATTCCCGTATATTTTCTCCGCACTCTTCCAGTTGCCTGAGATAGTCTGCGATAGATTTATTCTCTACTATATACACCTCTTTCATATTGTCAATAACGGGACTGTGTTTTCTTGAAGCGTCATGTTCGAATTTAAGAATTCTTTTTCCGTCTTTGGTAATGCCGGCAGTAACGAACGTCATGCTTTTTCCTATGGCCGGAAGATTGAGTACGTTTCTGTCGGTAGAGGCAAAAGGTAATCCGTTTTCTTTCAAAAATGCGGAAATATGTTTTCCAAGCTCCGTTCCCCCCCTGCGGATTATATCCATAAATTCCGCTTTTTTCTCCTGCGGAATCCAACCGAACACCTTCTCTTCCTGTTGCTCCTGTATAGACCTGCTGTTAGGTGCGAACACCGCATAATTTTCCTTAAATCCCTTTACCGAGAATGTATAATAGCATATAACCCCCGCTTTATTCAGTACTTTACGCAATTTTGCTGTATGCCCCCGCCTTGATGCAGCCACCGTATATACAAGCTGGTTTGTAACATTCCATCCGGCCGATATTATACCTTTAATGGCGCGGAGAGCTTCAGGCGTGACCTCCAGAGGAGATTGGAAATGCGTTTGAATTATAAATTGCGAAATGCCTGCGGTAAGGGCTTTTTCCCTGAACTCTTTAAGTATTTTTATCAGATCATCGGTGACACGTACAGGCAGGTAGGCAAGCAGGCGGGAGCCAAGTCTTATACGCTGTATCTGGGCTAACTTTTCTCCGTCGGGAAAGAAAACATTAGCCTCCCGTTTGCGTAACGCCATCTTATATACTGCATCCAGGATTTTGCGCAACGTGGCATCCTGGCTCATAAGGGCGTCGCCTCCCGTTATAAGTATATCCCTCAGTTGGGAATCATGCTCGAAATAATCCATAAGGCGGCGGAGTCTCTTGTCCCACGTCTCTTTAGGTTTCAGCGCTTCGAAGTCGAAATTAAGTTGTTTGCTCTGAAAACCGTACATACGCTGGCATGAAGCGCATATCCCTCCGCATGCGCGCCCCATCGAATCCGGAATAAGAATAGCCACCTCCGGATAACGCCTGTGGATATTATCCCCGTCCGGCAATCTCCAGCCTGCGGCATTAGGTTCTCCCTGTATGATCGTATCCTCTTTTTCCCAGGCTTTTATACTCCCGTACGTATCTATAAGTTCTCCGGAGTAGATGATATATGAACGTATGGCCAGATCGTCATATCCGTCTTCCGATGTATTCAACAGGGAAAGATAATAAGGCGTTATAAAGAACGGGATTCCTTTCTTTTTTGCACGCAACAACAGATCCATAGTCCCGGCAGATAGGGTATTTCCCAGAAACAGATTAAGTTCCACAGGGTCTTTAACCGCCATTGAAAGATGAAACATATAGGAGTCCCACCATTGAAGCACCTGCCGGTATTTTTCCTGATTATCGGCGCCGGCCCTGAAAACGAACTTGAATCCCTGGTTCTGTTTCCGCTCTATTTTATCTATAAGCAACGGTATCATCCGCTCTTTATTGGCGGTCATTATTGCCTGCACATTTACGTCATTCCCCGACGGCCAGCGTGCCATTTGCCTTTTCAACTGTGAGTAATCGGGAACGACATCTCCCGGATGAGAAAGCAGCCCGAACTGGTGATATAAGTCTATAAGAATATCGGTAGAGACATTGTTCATAGGCTCCCCGTTAAGGAAATACCATAAACATGTTATTGTTTCTATATGTAACTGTTCTCCCGTAGACAGCTCGTCTATTTTTTTTCCGTCATACTCTATAAGGCGCAATATATGTTTTAAAGCTCTGTTTGCAGCCTCGTCCGTACCGTACCGGCACAACAGGAACTCCCTTAGAGATTCCTTAAACAGTGCCGCCGATTTACTCTCCCTGGCAATTTTTGCCAGATAAGGAAAATCCCGGCGAAATGCCTTCAATAACTGGAAATGATTAAATGACAACAGACTTTTATTATACATAACTTTATCGCTTTAGATGACTATCGGCCATAAAGTTACATATAAAAATTTAAAAATCCTTAAAACCTGTAAACCAGGAATATTCCTCCTTTATAAAGAGGCGGCCATTCCGCGCTCGCATCCCGGTATGTATAACTTTTATATTCCTGATCCGGACTGCTGCGACGGTAACCGTCATAAACGGAATGCTGAAACCCTCCGCTCCATGATACCTCAACCGACCAACGTCTGTTTATATTATATTGGTAACCTATCGTAAGCCCTACCATTATATTACTTCCCTGCTGATAAGAATCCCCTTTATATTGATCAGTATATCTCAGTACCAGCCCTTTATTGAGTTTATAAACGCCCCAGCCTATGTTAGGGCCAAAATAGAATCCGTCGAAAGCCTTTTTTAGATAAAATCTGAACTCTCCGAACGTAGCCGCGAGCACAAAAGGTTTTCCCGTACCTAAAAAATCGGTAGAATAAAAGCTGCCCAATCCTTCCAGTTGTACCGTAGCACGTTTAAATACTTTAAATTCCACAGCCGGATTTACTATAGCTATCGCTACAAGCCCGTTCAATTTTACTGCAATCCGCGTATCGTCACTCTTGCTCGGTCTGTCCTGCAATCTTATCTTCTTTACTTCCTGAGCGGATAATATACCATGAACGGAAACCATTACAAAAGATATTAAGATAAGAATTCTCTTCAGAACAATAAGATTAAATCTTTTCATCATTCGTATCGATTATTTAAAAGCATTCCGGATGAATGTTTATCTGCCTTTACGTCCGCCACGGCCTCCTTTTGCAGCCGGTACGGAGCGGCCTCTTCCCCCGCGTCCTCTCGGGATCTCCGTTTTCCTGCCCTTACCTCCTGAATTTCGGCCGCTTCCAGAATTTTTATTAACACTTTCCCCTGTAACGCCGTATTTGCTTCTGCGTCCGCTTTCCCCGGATACGCCCCTGTCTCTCCGTTCGTCTCTGCCGGATACCTGCCTTTTTGAGAAATCCCGCGTTTTTTTATCTCTTTTTACTGCCGGATCATCCTGCAACATCTCTTCCGCAAGACGTTCTATCGCATCCCTGTCGAGATACCCCTTTTTAGTAAGTCCCAGCGACTTCATTTCCTTGTCTACCTCGGACATATCTATATTGCCGGCATCTTTCTTTTCGGATTGACCGTTCTTGGCAGCAGCCTGATTTACAAGTTCGCTGTACAATTTTCTTCCACGGTATTCGGTACCGTTCGTCTGCCCTACCACATACTTTGCAGCCGACGCTGATATGCTCACAAAAGAGACGTCTCTCTTTACTTCTATCCTGCCTACCCCTTTCTTGCCTACCCCCAAAGCTGTCATCATTCTTATTATATGCCTTGTCGTGATATTATGCCTGCTTCCGAGAGATAATTTTACCCATTCGAAGCCTTTTTCGCTTTTTGAATGGAGATATTCGCCGTCCCCTTCCCTGAAGCTATCCTTGCTTCTGTCCGGCACATTCAGATCGGGAGCATTTTTGTAATATTCAAGGAAACGGTTGAATTCAAGCGAAAGGAACTTATGTATAATTTCATCCCTTCCGAGAGAGTTCCAGCGCTCCTGTATAAGCGGGATATACTGGTTGATTTCTTCTCTTACTTCCACCGCATCTATCTGATCTATAATAGAGAGAAGCTGTTTTGAACAAACTTCGCTCCCGGTAGGTAGTTTGGCTTTTGCAAAGGTTTTGTTTATTATCTTTTCTATACGCCTCACCTTGCTCTGCTCCTTGCTGTTTATAATCACAATCGATTTACCCGATTTATCGGCCCTGCCGGTTCTTCCGCTTCGGTGAGTGTACTGTTCCACTTCATCGGGAAGATTATAATTTATAACATGCGAAAGATTATTAACATCTATCCCCCTTGCAGCCACATCGGTTGCAACCAGCAATTTCAAAGATTTATTTTTAAAACGCCCCATCACCTGATCCCTTTGCTGCTGGGAAAGATCTCCGTGCAAAGCATCTGCATCATAACCGTCCTTTATCAAAGCATTCGCAACCTCTCCCGTTTCCCTCCTGGTACGGCAAAAAATGATCCCGTAAATATCGGGATAATAATCCACTATCCTTTTAAGAGCCGGATACCTGTCCTTCTCGTGCACCATGAAATAGTAATGTTTCACATTATCCGACCCGCTGTTTCTCTCCCCCACGGTAACTATTTCGGCGCTCTTCATATAATTCTTTGCGATCTTCTCCACCTCTATCGGAAGCGTAGCCGAGAACAGCAGCACCCTTTTATCCTGCGGCGTAGATTCCAGAATCGCATCCAGATCCTCTTTGAAGCCCATATTCAGCATCTCGTCGGCCTCATCCAATATGAGTGTCCTGATATTGTTAAGATTAACCGCTTTCCTGTGCAGCAAGTCCAACAATCTTCCCGGAGTGGCGACGACTATATGCGGATTCTTTTTAAGAGCCTTTATCTGGGGTTCTATTCCTGCCCCTCCGTAAACATCAACCACACAAAAGTTTTCTATATGTTTTGCATAGTTCTTTAAATCTTGTGCAATCTGTCTGCACAACTCCCTTGTGGGGCATAAAACCAGGGCCTGAACACACAGGTTTTCAGAGATAATTCCGTTCAGTACGGGCAGCCCGAATGCCGCCGTCTTACCGGTTCCGGTCTGCGCAAGGCATACTATATCCCCGTCTTCATTTAAAATAGTAGGAATTATCCTTTGCTGAACCGGTGTGGGCTTCTCGTATCCCAACTCGGTTATCGCCTTAATAATATTGCTGTTAAGGCCTAGTTCCTGAAATGTATTTATCATTAAAAAATATTTGAAACGGCAAAGGTAATTTTTTTATGGCAATAAACAGCAAAAAAATTAAAATCCGGAATTTATTTAAGAACCTGCTTTGGTTTATTTTAAGGATATTGTTCAGCTATTTTAAGTTGTTTACTGCGGCGGATAGCGGGGTACTATTAACAATGTAAACATATAAGCCGAGCAGAAAAAACTGATATGGCTTTTCAAGACTTTTGCAGCCGTATGGAGACTCTAATTAGACAAAAAAGTTCTGAGAAAGCGACAGGAAAGAGCCATGAAGAATAAAGTTCTTAAATTTAAACAGGTTCTTAACATATTAGAATTCAGGCATTATCTCCTGCTGTTCCTCTTTAAATTTATTATATGTACCTATATCCACTATTTCCGGCCATGTCATTATAACCATTTCAACCGGCTCGTCGTTCCTATGATAACAAGGCTGAAAATGTTCATAAGGATTTATCTTAAAATTCAGCTTTTTATAAAAAGCCTCCCTTCTTTTTGTAATAATATCCTCCGGGACCTCAATCTCCAGCAGTATAGGTTTATCATGCGAAACGGCAAACTCTTTAAGATGATCTACCGCTCTTTTACCAATACCTGTTCCCTGCATATTCCGGGTTATGGCAAGATGTTCCCCGAATATGACCTGTGAAAAAACCCAGTATGAAAAAATTCCCGACAGCATATAATTTACACCGTCCTCGACTATTACAGCCTCCCCCGGCGTACAGGTATCGCACCTTTTTAGCAAAGCATTGAAAATAAATTTATCGTCCTCTTTATCTGCATTATTGCAATATATATCGAATATTCTTTTCTGCTCCAGAAGATCCCTTCTCTCCTGCAACGGGAAATTAGAACAATATACATCCCAGCAACTTTTAAATAAAGGATCGTTTATAGTCTTAATTCTTCTGTAAATCATAAGTCCTTATTTATTAAAAGATTATTCAATATTGCGCCAGCCTTCCGTAAAGCCCTGTATTATCTCCTCCCTGTAAAATACAAAAATATAAATAAAAAAGAGAATAGCGCTTATTATAACTAACTGTATAATCTCTTTTTTGTTTCCCATGATGAAAAAGAGAATCTTTTTTACGGGATGCTTACTATTGTTCTGCACGCCGTTATCATTTTTATAGTCCATAATTTTTTAGTTTTATATTATATTTGCTTCCGTAAATATATGGTAAAAAACCGTTATTATTAACGTATCTTACTGTAAAACAGTAAGTTTTGAGAATTATGAAATTAACAACCAATATCTAAACGTTTAGGTATCGTTTAAATGCTTCGCATTTTTATTTTAACTGGAGGATAGTAATATGGAAATAAAGCATATAGGTATTTTCGGGAAACGCAATGTAGGTAAAAGTTCCCTTATAAACACTTTATTGGGGGAAAGTATCGCCATCGTTTCCCACGAGGCCGGTACTACAACGGACCCTGTAAAAAAAAGGATGGAAATCCCAGGAATAGGGCCGGTGCAGTTTATAGATACGGCAGGTCTGGACGATACCGGAGAACTCGGAGCGAAAAGAGTAAAAAAGACAAGAGAGGTATTCTCCCAGATAGATATGGCGCTGCTGCTATTTGCGGGAAATATGTTCGGGAAAGAGGAGAAGGAGGCGCTCAGGGAGTTACGAAGGCATGAGGTTCCTGTCGTACTGGTACATAACCAATCGGATATTATACCCTTGTATTCCGATACGGCTTTCGAACTCACGGATAAATTAAGAGCCGATGTCGTGGAGTTTTCCTGCTGCATGCTGGACGAGTCGCAGCAGAAAGAAGCAGTAGAAACTCTTATCTCTTTTATTATAAAGAATATATCCGGCAATGAAAAGAGCATTTTACACGGACTTGTAAATAGAGGTGAGAGTATAGTGCTGGTATGTCCTATAGATAACGGCGCCCCTAAGGGAAGGCTTATACTTCCGCAGGTAATGGCGCTAAGGGATGTTCTGGATAATGATGCTGTTGCAACGGTATTAAAACCTGATATGCTGGGGGAGTATATAAAAAACAATACCCCGGCCATGGTGATTACCGACAGTCAGGTTTTTAAAGAGGTAGCGGCTATAACGCCGGATAATATCCCGATGACGAGTTTCAGTATGCTGCTTGCCAGGGCAAAAGGAAATTTCAATGAATATGTATCGGGAACGGAAGCTATATCCGGTCTTAAGAAAGGGGACAAGGTGCTCATACTCGAATCCTGTGCACATCATAAATCATGCGACGATATAGGAAGGGTAAAAATACCGGCCATGCTGCATAAATTCATAGGGGAAAAGCCGGGGGAGCTTGAATTTACATTCGTATCGGGACTTGACGCGATACCGGATAAGGATTACGCGCTCGCCATACAATGCGGAGGATGCATGGTTACATCTAAACAACTGAATAACAGAATAGGAGAACTTATAGAGAAAGGAATAAAAGTTACAAACTACGGTATGGCTATTGCTTATATTAACGGTATTTTTACCAGAGCGGTAGAAGGAACCGTAAGGAGAGTATGATTTATGCTGAAAAATTATTCGGAAATATTGAGAGGAGAAGTCAGGCGTTCTGATATAGAACGTATATTGAGAATTTCCGGCAAAGAGGAACTGGAAAAATTGTACGCTGGAGCTTATGAATTGAAACTCAAACACCGGGGGCCACATGTATATTTCAGAGGACTTATCGAAATTTCCAATATCTGCATGAAAGACTGTCTTTATTGCGGTATACGCCGCTCTAATAATAAGGTATTGAGGTATGAGCTCACCGACAAACAGGTATTGGAAGAGGCGCAGTTCGCTCTTGATTCAGGATACGGCTCTGTAGTGCTTCAGGGGGGAGAAAGGAGCGACAAAATATTTATCGGAAGGATTACAAGGTTGATCAGGGAGATTAAAGGGCTGCGTAAAAGCCAGGACGCCATAAACCGTAAAAGCGATATAACCGGAGAAACGAAAGTAGTGAGAAATACGTTTCCCTCAGTCGCGGATTACGGAAACTGCGATTTTTCTCTGGGAATAACCCTCTCTTTGGGAGAGCAGAATACGGATGTGTATAGAGAGTGGTACGATGCCGGGGCACGGAGGTATCTTTTAAGGATAGAGTCTTCGAATAAAGCCCTTTATGAGAAAATACATCCTGCCGGAATGCCGGATAAAGACTCACACTCTTACGAAAAGAGGATAAGTGCGATAAATGCTCTCAAGAAGGCGGGATTTCTTACCGGAACGGGAGTTATGATAGGACTTCCTTGGCAGAGTTACGAAGATCTGGTAGGCGACATTTTGTTTTTCAGAAAAATTGGAGTGGATATGGTCGGTATGGGGCCTTATATTCCCCATAGAGATACTCCTTTGGGAAAATTGTATTATAAATTAAATAGCAGGCATATAGCGGATCCGCAAGAGAACTGCGGACACGGGTACGGCGAATTATTTCCGCTTGCAAATAAACAGAAACTGGAACTAAGCCTTAAAATGGTTGCGGTATTGCGTTATATAATGCCACATATAAATATAGCGGCGACTACGGCGTTACAGGTGCTTGCTCCCGACGGAAGGGAAAGAGCTCTTCTTGCAGGTGCGAATATAATTATGCCTAATGTCACCGATATATCGGCAAAGGGTAATTATAATCTGTATGAAGGAAAGCCGGGCTTAGGCGACGACGCCTGTGCAACAAAATATATACTTGAGAAAAACCTCGAAAAACTGGATATTCCGATAGGTTGGGACACTTTGGGAGATTGGCGGTGATATTATTTCCAGTAACATTAGAAACTGTTTTGAATTTATTAATCTCATTCTTTATCAGTTCTCTTTTTCTATTTTCATACGTTTAAAATTTTTTTAAGGCATCCGCCTCAAATTATAAAAAAATTTCAGAACGATAGTAGCCGCTTCGCTCTCTCATAAACTTGTTTTAATCATCGCCTCGGGCAGAATTCATGATTAAAAAAGCTCATGTTCGGTTAATCTGCTTACCTTGTTAAACAGGACTCGCTATCCGTCGTAGGAAGCAACTTAAAATAGCTGAAAAATATCCTTAAAATAATTTCGGTAACAAATCAA
>CAYVED010000057.1:0-15007 GCA_964449975.1 uncultured Muribaculaceae bacterium | reverse complement strand
ATTTTGCTTGTCTTTAGCTAACCATTGGAATACGGTAATATTATATATTTTATAAAAATAGAGTTCGGCAAGATTAATTATGAACTCCTCTCCCAAAGTAAACAAAAGATACAGGGAATTATCCGTATTTCCTTTAAGCCTCTCCGACAGATCACGGTAACTCTCCAGCACAACATAAGCAGCATTAATGAAGTCTTCTGCCGGATCGTTCTCACCGTCTTCCCGTTTCCCGGTATTGTCAAGTTCCCTTTTCAGTCTGTTATAGCCTTCCCGCATCGCGCTTTTGAAAATAGCGCAAAACATTTTTATCTGATACTCATAATCCGTAATATTAACTTTGGACTCAAGATTTATAAGGTTGAACACGGCATCAGAAAGAAATTCCAGAGGCGTTCCTTTTTTATAATGTAAAACTCCGTCCTCTCCGGGCGCTCCCGCAAGATCTCCGAGAGAATAAACGGGAGTGATAGTGCGGTAATATGTTTTTATATTGGAATAAAACTGTTCCCTGGAGTAAGTAACTGCATTTATATCAAGTGAAGCCGGCAGGAATATCCAACTCTCCAGCCTGAACGGGATTTTCTTTTCCTTACCGGTACCGTCCCCCTTTTCAAACCACACTTTAAATTCCAGAGAGAATTTATCATGTATCCTGGCTCTTATCCTTATCATAAAAAGAATATTTTCTTCAAATTTATCACTTTTCTTTATTATTCCTCGCCATAGAAGCATATATTCCCAGAGAAGACAGCGACGCAAATATTATGAACCCCACCTTCATAGTACGCATGAATTCGGGAGCGGCCTCCGGAGTTATCCTGGCTCCCGATAAAAACAGCGCCAGCACCATTGTAGTTATACCCATGCTGAAAGCCTGTCCGGTAAGCCTCATCGTGCCTGTAGTGGCGGAAGCCATACTGTAATCCCGTTTATCTACCGAATTCATTATAATATTGGTATTGGGAGATGAAAAAGCCGCAAACCCGATGCCCAGCATTACCAGAAGCGAAACGATTAAAACCAGGGAACTTCCCGGTGTTATAAACAGGGATATGAACAACAGGGAAGCGGATATGATACCCATACCGGCGGAAGCCAGATAATGAGACCGTATCCTGTCGGAAAGATAACCCGCCAGCGGAGATAACAAGGCCTGTACCGAAGGTTGTACAATTAATATCAGCCCGGCATATTGCACCGGAAACCCCTTCACCTCCTGAAGATACAGGCTCATAAAAAAGGCTATCGGGAAAGTAACCGCATAATTAATTAAGGCCGCCAGGGAAGAATATGTGAAAACCCTGTTGGAAAAAAATAATTTTACATTAAGGACAGGATATTCCGCCCTTTTCTCATAACGTATAAAACAGACGAACAGTATTATTCCGGCCGTTATCAATACGATACCCGTAATCAAATACAAAATGGTAAAACCGTATATCACCAGGATCATTGCCGTTCCGTACATTACCGAACCGGCTATATCGAACGGTTCTCCTTTTGCCTCTGCGTCCTGTTTCTTTATAATAAAAAACGCCCCTGCACATGTAATCAGACAAACTGCCGCTATTACGATAAAAATTCCCTGCCATCCCCATTTATAAGCTATGAATCCGCCCAGCGAAGGGCCTAACGCAAGAGAAAGGTACACTACCGCAGCATTTATTCCCAGCGCTTTGCCCCTGCCCCCGGAGCTGAATGTTTCCGTAATAATAGCCATGCCTGTCCCGAATATCATCGCACTGCCTATCCCCTGTAAAATCCGGCAGATTATCAGATATATTCCGCCGTAAGGCAGAGCGCAAAGCAGAGACGATACTGTAATTACGGCCAATCCCGATATAAACACCGTCTTTTTACCTATCATGTCGGCAAGTTTTCCGAACGGAACCTGAAAGATAGCGGAAGTAATAAGGAATGCCGTAAGTATCCAGCTCTGTAAAATACCGCTCATATCATATTCCCTCGCTATCTGCGGCAGGGACAGATTCACTGCGGACCCCATAAAAGGAACAAGAGCCGCCGCAAGGCATATAACCGCCAGTACCCGGTTCCCGTATGACCTTGTATCCGGGAGACTCTTTTCCATATATCGGTTATTTTATATCCCCCGCAGCTTTAAGATATGCCGATCTCGAAACTTTCTGCATAAGCAGGGTAGATATATACTGGGTTCTGGATTGTATCCATGTAAGCTGTGCCGAGAGTACGTCCAGAATGGTAAGCCTTCCTTCCTGATAACTGAACGTATTTATCTCAAGATTTTCCTGCGATATTACCGTTGCATCCCATGCCAGCTTTATCTGTTTTGTGTTTTCCTGATACTCTGTCCATGAACCGGCCAGTTCTTTGGAAATATTATCAAGCGCCATCTGCCTGTCCAGCTCCGCCGAATTAATCATAGCCTTTTGGCTGTTTACCTTCTTATACCTTGCCCCCCATGCGAACAAAGGTATTTTCAGAGAGGCGAAAGCATTGGTATTAAACACCGTAGAACCATTAAAATTAAGCATCTGGGTTCCCCATGTCTCCTGTAGGCCTATCGAAAGTTGAGGATTGAACTGACTTTGCACCAATCTTAGTTGTTTCTGCTGATAATCAACCTGCAACTGCGAAATTCTATAATCAGGCCGTTTTAATAACGCCTGTTCCATATCCATATACTCCGGATCGGGAAGTTTTAACGTTATGGAATCGACAGGATCGGTAGCTTTCATCGGGTTTTCTCCCATCATAATATTAAGATTCTGAATAGCAAGCCTATATGATTTATAAGCATCGCTTTTGCTTATCTGGGCCTCTTTAAGCCTCGAAATTATCTGCAGATAGTCAGTTTTAGCTATCATTCCGTCTTTGTACCTTACCTTGAGAACTTCCTCTAAAGAGGCGATGATGTTTACATACCGGCACATTGCCTTGTATAATTCTTTTTTAGCCACAGCGCTCCAGTAATTTACTTCCGCCGCATAAATTATGTTCTGCAAAGTAAGAATTTCTGTACTGCCGGCTATGCTGTCCTGTATTTTAGCGGCTTTATGAGTGTTCTTAACGGCCCCTCCGTTATATATTATCTGCGAAAGAGAGGCTCCCAGGTTATAAGTTTCCCCGGGCATAGACAGTTTAGACCCCATAAGATCGAGATTATAATTATTTATCCTGTACTGTGCGGAACCGGAAAAATCAAGTCTCGGCAAATAGTTCGTTTTAGCAAATTTAACCGCCTCTTCCATAGATTTTTTCTTCTCGGAACTTTGCATTATCTCCCGGCTATAATTAAGGACGCGCTCCTTGTACATTTCATGATTTATAATTGTAGTATCTCCCTGAGATACCCCGGCCGCCTGCGCATTACATAAAATCAGCATGGCGGCAATCAAAGCAAATGTTCTTATTTTATCTGATATTCTTTTCATAATCATTTATTTTTACCTGTCCGCACGTATCTTGAACAGAATACAATATGTAACCGGCAATACAAAAATAGTAAGTACGGTAGCCATAAAAAGACCTCCCATTATTGTCGCCGCCATGCCTGCAAACATCGCATCCAGCAATAGCGGAAGCATACCCAGAATTGTAGTACCGGAAGCCATCGTAACGGGAACTATCCTTGTTTTGGTAGCCTGTATCACCGCCTGCAAAGGCTCCTTGCCGCTGTCCATCTCTATTCCTATCTGGTCTACAAGCACTATTGCATTCTTGATGTTCATGCCTATAAGACCCAGAAGACCGAGTATTGCAAAGAAGTCCAGTGATTTACCCAGCAATAACAACCCCCATACGACACCTATGAATATCAAAGGAAGCATGGCCATGATAACCAACGGCTTCTTATATGCCTTAGGGAAAAGCAGCAACAGTACAAAATAAATTATCAGGAATGTAAGCGGTACATTCGCCGCCAGGGCTTCATTTGAAGTATCCTGTTGCTCCTGATCTCCAAGATATATTAACTTATATCCGGCCGGTATTTTTATATTTTGTTTAATATCGTTGTAGATATTGTTAAATGCCGCTATCGCATTTACATCCCGGCGCGGCTCGCAACGCATAAGCATTATACGCTCCCTGTTATACCTGTTTATAAGGCCGTATTCATAATCCACAACATAATTATCGGAAACCTGGTCTACGGAAACCTGCATGGATTTGGAACTGTAAATGGGGAGAGTACGTATATCATTGGCGCTAAGAGAGTCTATCCCGGAATCTTTAAGCAGAATAGGCATTATTATATCCCCTTCCCTGTATTCGCCCAGAGGAATACCGGTAGTGGCGGCTTTAAGGGCATAAGCAAACTGCTGGCGCGTAATCCCAAGTCTTAATCCCTTCTCCTGCGAATATAGCGGATTCATAACAGGAACTTTATTCCCCCATGAATTCCTTATATCCATTACCATTTCATTTTTATGGGCAAGGGACATAGCCTGGTTGGTTAAATATGTAAGGGTATCTATATTGCTCCCTATGAAGCCTATCTCTATTTTGGCCTCCGGAACCGGAGAAAGCATAAACAGGCTGGATCTCGTAATTACATCGGGATAATTATCCCTCATATATTGATAGAATTCCTCCTCTACGGCAGGGCTGTCCTTTGAATCATGAACTTCTACCATTACATTCGCATAATTCGGAAGAGGGCCGAAAGAAGAACTTGCCAGATAATATCTCAGAGGAGAACTTCCCAGCGTTATGCTGTAAGACTTTATCCTCTTGTCCTCATTCAGGTAATCCTCTATTTTATATACGTTCTTTTCCACATCGCTTATTGAAAAACCGTCGGGAAAGAGCAGATCGGCCCTGGTATAAGGTTTATCCATAGAAGGGAAGAAACTCTGGGGCATAATGCTCATAATCCACAACGAGAGAAACAGGAACGCCACTACCGAGCCGAGAGTTATAAACCTTCGCTTGATAAGATTACCCAATATCCTCTCGAATTTATGATACATTTTGGTATCATAAGGATCTGCAACGCTCTTTCCGGTATTTTCTTTTAATATGAACATCCCGAAAACAGGTGTCTGGCTTAATGCCAGCAACCAGCTTAATCCCAAAGAAATTGCAAGTACTATAAACAGGGGTTTCACTATCTCCGCAACGGATGCCGGAGCCAGGAACAGCGGAAGAAAAGAACATACCGCAATAAATGTCGCCCCCAGTAATCCCCACTGCGGCGTGATAGCCCCCGATATAAGGGCCTGCCGCCTTTTCATACCGCGCAGAATGCCTATCTGGGCATTATCGGTAACCACAATGGCATTATCCACAAGCATACCCATAGCTATTATGAATGCCGCGAGCGAAGTCCTGTTCAGACCTACACCCATTACCAGCATTATCAGCAAAGTACCTCCTACCGAAAAGAGCAGCGAACTTCCTATAAGAACTCCGGCACGCACTCCCATAACAAGCAGGATAACAGCTATTACTATGAACAGAGACTCCATCAGGTTCAAAATGAACCCGTTGTTGGCCTCTCTGGCAATCGTATTTTCAGGATAGATAGTTTCTATATGCATTCCCACAGGCAATTTCCCCTGGAAGTTTTCAAGGCACTGAGCCACCAGATCGCCCACGGCTACAACATCGTCTTTAGCTCCCGTAGCCACACCTATGCCTATAGCCCATTTACCGTTTACTCGCATAAGCGTAGAAGGAGGGTCCATATATCCGGTTTCAACAGTAGCTATATCCCCTATCCTTACTTCCAGCCCCGTTTTAGAGAGAATTATCTGGTTCTTTATATCGTCAAGGCTTTTATATGTCCCTTTTACGCTGACCTTTACCTGATATTCCCCCGCATTGAATTCGCCCGTATTTACCAACAGATTCTGCGATTGCATTATGCCCATTATGGAATTAGGGTCCAACCCCAGGTTAGCCATAGTAGGAATATCGAAGAATATATTTACGACCTGAGTCTGTTCGCCGAAAAGCTGCACCTTCTGCACGCCGGGTATAGGAGTGAGTTCGGTCTTTATCTGCTGGGCTACGTCCCTAAGTTCCCTGAAAGTAAAGCCGTCCTCCATAGTAATGGCATAATAGATACCGTAAACATCGCCGAAATCGTCGTTCACGATAATAGACGATGCTCCCGACGGCAACTGCGCCTGTATATTGGAGACTTTTCTTCTCAGCTCATCCCATTTTACAGGCATCCTTTCCGGGGATATAGTAGGCAGCAGTTCTATTTGTATCTTCGAAATCCCGAATCTCGATTCCGACTCTATTTTATTAACCTCGCTCATAGATTGTATCTCCCTCTCTACAGGCTCGGTTATAAGTTTCTCCACCTCTTCCGGTTTCGCTCCGGGATATTGGGTTATGAGTACTGCCGTTTTTATACTGAACGGCGAATCTTCCTTTTTAGGAAGTTTGAAAAATGATATAAATCCCCCTATGAGCAATATCGCCAGTATGAAATATATCACTTTTTTATTATCCAATGAGTACTGCGGTATATTCATAGCGATATTATTCATTTAATAAATTAACCGTCTCTCCGTCCGTCACTCTGTTCGCACCTGCGGAAACCACAAACTCCCCCGGTTGTAACCCTTCAAGAACCACTACTTTCGTTTTATTTATAATTTCTCCGTAAAGCACGTCCCTTCTGCTTACCTTTTTACTCTCCGTATTATATATAAATACGCTTCCTTTATCGTTCTGCGGATTATTTAAAAGTGCAGAAAGAGGAATGACGGTGTAATTAAGGAAAGCCTTATCTTTTATAACGATTTCTATAGCGCAGGAAAAGCCTACCGCAACCTTGTAAGTATCGAGGTTAAATCCGGGATCGGTTATGGTTACGAAAATGGGAATACCGGAACCGTCGGGAGAAGCCTGTATATACTCTTTTATTTTAGCCCTGAATTTCACTCCTTTATAAGCATCGAACTCAACGTAGATTTCAGGATCGTTAGTAATATAGCCCAGGGCATTTTCAGGTAAAGTAGCCATCATCTGCAGCTTTAAAGGATTAATCAGACATACTACCTTTTCGCCTGCCCTTACTTCCTGGTAATTCTCTACAAACTTCTGTTGTATAAACCCGTCGAAAGGGGCTTTCAAGATAGTTTCCTCCAGCATCTGTTTCGCATTCTCATACGCAGCCTTGGCATTTTCGGCAGAGGCAACTATACTCTCATATTCCTGTTTGGATATGGCGTTTTTGTTTAACAGTTTCTCGGCACGCTCCAACTGCAATTTTGCTGTAATATACGAGGCTTTTTTAGCATCAAAAGATAACTGATAGTCCAGCGGATCCATTTTAGCAATAATCTGTCCTTTTCTAACGCTCTGCCCATCAACTACATTAACTTCAACAAGAGGCCCGGATGTCCTGAAAGCCAGATTACTGAACTGATCGGGCGAAACAATCCCGCTGAAAGTATTTGTAGCGATACTGAACGATATTACCTGAGAGACTTTTACCGGCCTCACAGCTTTATCTTTTACCACGGGCTGCTTGCACGAAACAAGCACTAATACTGCTGCCAGCAGTATAAATCCTTTGTTTAATTTCATAACCTTATATATATTTAAAAACAGGTTAAAGTTAAGTCATTTTAATGAAAAAACAATTTCCGATATTGATTTAATGCAAAATATAATATAAACAAGCCCGATAATACCCACTTTATGGTATTGCCGGATAACCACATTTTAGGTTATTTTGCACAGCAAAATTAACAGAACGGATTTTTCGTTAAAAATGGACAGATACCAGGCTAAAATAGATCACATAGTTACCCACAAAGTTTGGGGAATGGTTATATTTATAGCGGTGATTTTCCTTATGTTCCAGGCAACTTTCTATTTGGGTAAATTCCCGATGGACTGGATAGAATACGGGGTGGAGAAGTTAAGCCGTTTAATATCCGGAATGATGGAAGAGGGGATGTTGAAAGACCTGATTATAGACGGTATAATAAGCGGGGTCGGCGGAGTACTTGTTTTTCTGCCCAACATCATAATTTTATTCTTGTTTATCTCGTTCATGGAATCCAGCGGATATATGGCCAGAGCGGCATATCTTATGGACGGAGTGATGCATAAAGCCGGATTACAGGGCGCATCTTTCATACCGCTTATCATGGGGTTCGGCTGTAATGTTCCGGCAATACTTGCAACAAAGACCATTAAGAACAGGAGTACCCGCATAATTACGATACTCATAAATCCCCTGATGTCATGCAGCGCAAGGTTGCCGGTCTACCTGCTCCTTGTAAGCGCATTTTTCCCTCGAAGTGCGGGACTGGTATTGTTCGGCATCTATCTGTCGGGAATAGTACTGGCGGCAATAATGGCCCGGCTGTTCCGTAAACTGCTGTTCCCCGGTGAAAAGAAGTCCGGGAACGACGAATTGCCTCCCTATAAAATACCCGCCCTGGGAAATGTCCTGTCCGATACATGGGAAAAAGGAGAACAATATTTAAAGAAAATAGCGACGATAATCCTTGCCGGATCCATAATAATATGGGGACTGGATAATTTTCCCGATAAAGAGCACTCTTTTCTGCGCATGTTCGGGCAGCTTATAGAGCCTGTAATGAAACCTCTGGGATTCGACTGGAAAGTAAGCGTAGCCCTGCTTACCGGTATTCCCGCAAAAGAGGTGATAGTAAGTTCTCTTGAGGTTCTTAACGCCCTCTCTTCCATTACCCCCGCAAGCGCAATATCATTAATGTTATTCACCCTTATCTATTCTCCGTGCTTTGCAACCATAGCTGCAATAAAAAATGAAACCGGAGGATGGAAAATGGCTGTTTTTACCGTTATCTATACATTAATTCTGGCATGGGTAACAGCCTTTATTGCTTTTCATTTGTTTTCTTTATTTATTTAACCGGTAAAGATTATGCAGAATACAATACAGACAATTATTACGGTAATAACGGTAGCCCTGGCCGTTATATATGTTATTTATAAGATTATAAAGAGAATCATACGCCGTAATGACCGTACGATAATCTGCGGAGGATGCAACGGCTGCCCGCATAAAGACAATTGCAAACCGGAAGACAAGGATAAATGCTCTTTATATTAATTGCATATTGGGCAATTCTCTTAGAAACTGTTTTGATTTGTTACCGAAATTATTTTATAAAACTATCTTTTGGGGATAAGTTATTGAACAAAAGACTATAAGCAAGGAATTTCAGCGATAGAGGTAACGATTTGGCAACTGTGCCTATTTCTGCGTTTTGCGCTGCATTTCCTCAAATAACTCACTGCAAATATCGGTCTTTTTATTCTATTTTCCTAAAGTTGGAAACATCATTTTTAATCGTCTGATTTATCTCGCTTACCTTCAATACGTTTTATTTCTTTGTCGAAGTCGGATTCAAACAGGCGGTCTTGAATAGGACGATATTTTTCAAATTCACTTTCAGCATGTTGCTTGGCAAGAGCTGCAGTAATTTTGCCTGCATTCTGTAATAAATCTCTTCCATTTGCCTGTAGAATTAAATCCAAATGCTTTGCCCAATCAGACATAGAGAGGGGAACATGCCGTTTTGCGTATTCTTCGGCAAAATCCAAATAACCGTTGACGATACGCCCAAGAGATTCCAATTCCGTTTCGGTAAGATAATTTTTGGCTATCGTCACATCTGTTTTTATTATTTTCCCGCTTGGACTTTTCTCCCAAGAAGTCAATCCCATATTTTCTTTGCTGTGGTCGGCTCGTGTGTAAATCAATTCGGCAGCGGTATGTTTATGTACTGCATAGTGCATTTTGTTTTGAACCTTTGCAAAAAATTCTTTGGTCGTGGACGATTCAGGATTATAATCCATTGCTGTAGCGTATATGTCGGTAATTTTCTGATAAAATCGCCGTTCTGACAAACGGATTTCCCGAATTTCTTCCAAAAGCCGTTCAAAATAATCGTCATCAAGAAAAGCGCCGTTTTCCATTCGTTTTCGGTCTATGAGATATCCCCGCAATGTAAAATCGCGCAAAATCGCTGTTGCCCATTGCCGAAACGCCGTTGCCCGCTTGGAATTTACACGATAACCAACGGCAATAATCAAATCCAAATTATAATGTTTTATCGTTCTGCAAACTTCGCGACTACCTTCTTGTTGAACTACCGAGAAATCCTCGGTAGTTGAAACCTCATCCAATTCACCTTCGGCATAGATATTTTTGAGATGTAAGCCGATATTATCAGTTGAGGTATCGAATAGTAGTCCTATATTTTTTTGCGACAACCAAATGGTGCCGTCTTGCACACGCACTTCTACACCATCGCCTTTCGACTGATAGGCAAAAGTTAAAAATTCGGCGGTGCTATTGCGAATTTGTAGTTTCTTTTTCTTAGTCATACTCTAATTTTCCTCTTGATAATAAACCTTATAGAACTTCCCTTTTTTATCCTCGCCTTGTTCTATAAGTTCTCGGTCTCCATGAATATAAATATGAAAATTCTTATCCAGTTTTATAACGCTTTTCAGTGAACGGGCTTGTTTCTTGACAGCACTTTCCGAAATTGCGAAATTATCAGCAATCTCTACATCATAATCCTGTTGAAACGATGATTTGAACTGATTAAAACTATTGATGATATCAGGTTGGCCGATTACCTCGTTGGCAAACTCAGTCATATTAAAATTCTCATTATCCTTGAAAAATTTTACCGACTTATTGAGTAAATCCACTTGGTCGGCTTTGGAAACTTCGAAGTGCTGTGGCAATTCGTTTTTGACAAAATTTTTGCAAAGCGATAGTATGTTTTGCGTATTGTGGTATTCATCCTTGCGCTGGCGAATATGTAGGAAATCGTCCATCCAGTACTGGGCTTCTACACCTTTGTTGGTATTATCAACAACAGCGACAACATATCCGTTTTCTCGTTCGGTATTAAATATCAAACAACCTTTGTCCAACTTATTGATGTTGATGCCTTGTTGGCTCTCAATTTCAAAATCTTCCCCTGATGGAAAAACTTTCAAAAATGTATCTTTATTTTCAGATTTGAATAGACCTATTGCATCTACCACTTCTCCATCTAAAATGTAATCTTTGAAATAAACAGTATAGAATTCTCCACCTTTAATTTTCGGATGTGTACTTTGCTCATATAAATGCTTGGCAAGGCTTACAATAAAATAATGATAGCAGTTATTGCAACGCACTACGAGTTCGCTTTCTGCGGCTTTATTGATATTTCGGATTCCGTATTGAGTTTGCATATATTCTAATTTTATCCTAACCAGTGTAACGCTTCATTTGTTATTTGCTCGTACCATAATTGCTCGTTCGCACGTTTCAACAAGTTCGTTTGAACGCTCAAAAAAGTGTTTTACGTGTTGAGGTTGTGGTATATAACTTGCTTTGTACGAATCTTCCACCATTTTTTGAAATACGTTTAATGGCAATGGGATAATAGTTGATCTCCCACCATAATACGATATATTCATTTTGTGCAATGCGTAGAAATGTGCGATACAAGCCTCATTGATTGTTGGTGCAATAAATAGGCAATAAGCTGGCTTTTCTGTTGCTTTCTTCAATTTAGCAAGGTGTCGCGTTACGGGTTCGCCCTCCATTTCGTATTGGCGTTGTCCTGTTGCCATTGTAACCTCAACGGACAATCCAAAATCGCCGTAGTCGCAAACAATATCAGCCATATTACCTTGTGCGGTGGACATCGGATTGCCAAAATCGTCAAATTTTAAGTTGGCGTTAATGTTTCCGCCGTCAAGCATAGTCATTGCTCGCCATGTGTTCCATTCAAGCATTAACGGAGCATCGTACAATGAGTTATCGGTTATTTGTGCAAATGTGTTTTGAATATCATCGTAGGCTTTATAATCCTTTATTTCAGACGTTTGATTTGCAATTAATTTCTCTTTGCGATTGGAAATTTCAGTATCAAGAATATCTTTTAAATCTGTCAGCGAAGCAGTCTTTTTGATTGGGACATCGGCAAACTCTGATTGTAATTTTTCAATCAATAAATCTTTATTATCTGTAAGTAATTGTGGAAGTTGTGCATTTCCCAAATAGGCAGAATAACTTGCTTCATCATTTACAAAACAAGGCTCTCTGTCTGTATTTTGCAGAAAATAATCTACTTCGGACTGTTTTTCAGGAACAATAGAAAGCGTTTTTCCAACGTGCGAAATATTTACCATTCCTGTTGCTCGCAAGTAACGGAAACAAGCATCGGCGTAATCCCGCATATTGCTCGCTTTTGTTTGTAAGAATTTATTTAATGAGCGGTTGCTACTTTCACGTGTCTTTGTTTCTCCTGCTGCTATTTCATCGTGATAAATCTCTGACAACTCATTTTTCAAATACTCGCCTCTGAAAATTTTATAACTGCCCTCGCATTGTGCTTTTGAAACTCTAAATTGTTCTATTTTAGATACTATCGTATCAAATTGACGATAATCAACCAACTGTAAACCGAAAATCATCAATTCATCAAACTTAAGCGAACCGAAATGTCGAACAAGGCGAAAAAGTTCCAAGTACGGCTTTACCCAAAATTCGGTGGCTTTGTCGCTTGGTTTATGATATGGTGAAGGAACTTGAAATTTTATAAGTTGCCGCAAAAATATTTCTTCCTTTCGGCGTGAATGTATCAATTCTTCGCCAGCAGGTGTTAGACTAATTGTCGGCGAAAGATTGACAAAGCCCAATGCTTTTGGTGCCCGATTCATTCTATCCCTTGCACTGAAAGCAGGGTCGTTTGCTCCCTCTCCATTGAAAAAGTTTTCCTCTTTCAACAAATCCATGAATGCTATTTGCGATTCATTATTCCAAACATGCCCGGCAAAATGAGCATTCAATAACTCAATTTCGGGTATCATTTTAGCCGGTGTTCTTGGCGAGGTAGTTACAAAAACTACTTTACTATCTATTCTTGACATTGTTCCTATTTGATTATACCATTACTGCAGATTCTGCGTAATGTGCTTCTGTGAAAAGTTTACTTGCATCTTGTTTTATAATTTGCTACTAAAATATGAGTAGTTGCCGATTTAAAACGATTACGGATATTGACGGCATACGTTTTTGCATACTCATCAATTATCATATCTCCATATAACTTTTCTGTTAAAGGAGTACGTCCGATAACAAGCAATGCTTTACATTTTAAATTTCTAAAATCATCAGCAAGGGCAATATGGCAAGCGTCATTAAATCCGTTCTTATATTCTTCATTCCCATAATCAGAGAAAACACAATCATAAGGTGGGTCTAAGAACATAAAATCATCCTTTTTTCCCATATCGAAAATTGCTTTGTAGTCTTCATTAAATATCTCGGTGTTTGCCAATAATTTACTATGTTGTGGCGTAACAAGCGAGGTGTTTAAATGCTGATACCTGCCAAAAGGAACGTTAAACTCTCCTTTGGCATTGTAGCGTATCATTCCCGAATATGCTGTTTTGTTGATAAAGAAGTACAATAATGCATCTGTGTATTTTTTATCTGTCATATCATTAAACATATCTCGGAGTTGATAATAAAAGTCTTCGTTTTTATCCTTAACACGTTCATTAGGTGTTTTAGCCTTTAAATTATCGAATTGACGGCGATTTTCTTCATAAATTTTTTCTATTTCATCAAGTTCTTTGCGTAAGATTGGATAATTTGATTTAACACCATTATAAAACGCTATCAACTTGGAATTTATGTCGTTGATTATCGCTTTTTTAGGCTCTAAATGAAAATATAAAGCCCCACCACCAAAGAATGGTTCTATATACCTACCGTTGTATTGCGGAATATGCTCCATTATGTGCGGAATTTCTTTCGATTTTCCGCCTCTGTATTTTATTAATGGCTTCATATTATTTTGATTTAGGGTTATGTTCAACCATATTTTCTTGTACTACATTTAGAACCCTCTTGACGTTATTTTCGTCTTTTACAACAACATACACTTGGTCGGCAAGCCAAAGAGTAAGCAGTTCTTCTTGGTCAGCTTTGAGTATTTCGGCAAGTTTAACGACCTGTTCACGTTTGGCGCGGCGGTCGCCTCGTTCAATTTTGCTATATAGCCCTGTATCTATTTCGAGAGCAGCCGACATCTGTCGTTGCAACAAATTACTTTGCTCTCGTAACTGTTTTATTTTATCAGCGAACATCATTTTAGTAATCTTTTGACTTGACAACTTTTGTACAAAATTACAATAATCTTTTGAGGTACGGGAATATTTGAACAAAAAAGCTT
Organism: uncultured Muribaculaceae bacterium; assembly: GCA_964449975.1. GTDB lineage: Bacteria > Bacteroidota > Bacteroidia > Bacteroidales > UBA932 > Egerieousia. The sequence goes on along the minus strand of CAYVED010000057.1, from coordinate 812 downwards.
TCTTGTGTTGGCGTTTTTATATAGCTGCCGTGTTGTACCAATACTTTTACCATTTCCAAAGTAATCTTGTTCGCATAGGTCGAAATATTGAACTTGCGTTTGTAGCTAATTATTCGTAATATTGTGTAGCACTGATTGTCGGTCAGGTTTCCGTTAGCTTTACGCCAAAGAAAAACAAAGCGTAACGAATGCTGTCACAGCTAATTCGCTACACTCTGCTTAATTTTACTTTCTGCTTAGTTGTTTATTTTAGATTTTCATCGGCTTGACTTAACCGATTGAGAAATAAACCTTTCGCAGAGTTTTTGAATTTCAGAAGTAACGATTTAGTAACCGTGCGTATTACAGCGTTTTGCGGTGCAATACTGTCAAATGACTCGGCTGTAAAGGTAGGTAATTTCTTTGGGACTTCAAGCATATATTTTTCCTTTTTTATCTGGTAAACACCTCTCTTATGGAAAGAGCGAATAAGGCAACACTTTTGCGGAAAATACTACCCGAAGCATAGCATAGGCATGGATATTTTCTGTAAAACCCGTAGGGCTTGGTGTTGACGTTTAATTCTTGGAATATAAATTTGTGTTCAGATAATAAAGGATTATCCCCCTATTTTATACACTTTGTTGTTTTAATCTTTTCGGAATACGGTCTTTGCAAATTACGGAAATAAAGATGCTTTATAAGTACTTCTTCAGTATCACTGCTTGCTGTTCGGGAATGCTATTTATTATCTCCTGTGATTTCGCAATCTCTTTTTCCAATGTCTCTATCTCGGAAATAATAATCTGTTGTTCAGAAATAGACGGCACCGG
>CAYVED010000056.1:0-15236 GCA_964449975.1 uncultured Muribaculaceae bacterium | reverse complement strand
TAAGTTCATTTCATTTATAAAAAATTTTCAGAGCGATAGGAGCCGCTTCGCTCTCACATAAACTTGTTTTAATCAAAGCCTCCGGCGAATATATGATTAAAAAAGTTCATGTTCGGTTCATACGTTTAAAAATTTTTTAAGTTCATTTCATTTATAAAAAATTTTCAGAGCGATAGGAGCCGCTTCGCTCTCCCGTTAACTTATTTTAATCATTGACTACGGCTAATTTATGATTAAAAAAGTTTACGTTCGGTTCATTGGCTACGGCTAATTTGCGGAGACATCCCCCTCATACACTTCATCAAAGAGACCCGCCAGTGAGGTATCGTAATCCGGAAATCCCTCTTGAACTTAGTTTTATCCAATACGGAAAAAACAGGACGCCTGGCTTTACACGGAAATTCATCCGAATGACACGGCAAAATCCGGCAATTCCCGTGTCCCGATATTCCGGCTATCTCTACCGCAAAATCATACCATGAACAAACTCCTTCATTAGAAAAATGATAAATACCCTGCTTCCCGGTATATTTACGGTTATCAATGATATCGAAAATCGCCTCCGCCAGATCTCCGGCATAAGTAGGAGTCCCCGCCTGATCAAAAACTACATTCAGATTGTCCCTCTCCCCCGTAAGGCGCATTATGGTCTTTACAAAATTATTGCCATGTTCCGAATAGAGCCACGACGTCCTGAATATCAGATAACGGCATCTGCTCCCGGTTACCGCCATCTCCCCCATCAGTTTGGTTCTGCCGTAACACCCCAGGGGACTGACAGGTTCATCCTCTTTATAAGGAAGATTCTTCTCCCCGTTAAAAACATAATCCGTAGATATATGGATCAGCACGGCCCCATTTTCAGCGCACACAGAAGCCAGATTCTTTACTGCCTTATAATTAATCAGTTCCGCAGTCGTATAATCATCTTCCGCTCCATCCACATTAGTATATGCAGCGCAATTCACAACTATATCTATATTATTAGACACCACGCACTCCCTAACCGCCGGAAAATCAGTAATATCCAATTCTTCCATATCGGTGAAAATATAATTATCGCCTCTCCCTTCAGAGGAGCCGCCGCCTGCGCTCACCCTGCGCATCTCTTTTCCCAACTGCCCGTTGGCTCCGGTAATTAATATATTCATACGTTTATTTTTTTTTAAGGCTTACGCCTCCACCAACATAATAATCCTTCGAATAATCAAATACTTCCGCCTCTTTGAGTAACGGAAGCCTCACGTCCTTTCCCGATAAAATAATATCCGCCTCCGGAATCCTCCAGTCAATTCCGAGATCAGGGTCATTCCATGCAATCCCCCCCTCATATTCAGGCATATAAAAATTATCGCATTTATACTGGAAAACAGCCTCCCCGCTCAATACTACAAAGCCGTGCGCAACCCCCCTAGGAATAAACAACTGCCTCCTATTATCGGCAGAAAGTTCCGCAGCCGCGTACCGTCCGAACGTAGGGGAGCCCTTACGTATATCCGCCGCAACATCCAGCACCCTGCCCTTTACAACCCGTACAAGTTTGGATTGCGCAAACGGAGGCAACTGATAATGCAACCCCCGCAACACCCCGTAACGGGACATAGATTCATTATCCTGTACAAACTCCGTACTGCAAACCTTTTCCGAAAACTCCCTTGCATTAAAAGACTCGAAAAAATACCCTCTCTCATCCCCGAATACCCTGGGTTCTATAATCACAACACCCTCTATATTAGTTTTTATAATCTCCATAATCCTTACTTGAGCAATCTTAACAAATATTCTCCGTACTGATTCCCTGCCATAGGCCGCGCCAGCTCGATAAGTTTCTCTTTATCTATCCACCCGTTCCTGTAAGCGATCTCTTCAAGACAGGCCACTTTAAGCCCCTGTCTCTTTTCAATAACTTCGATAAACGTAGAAGCCTCGCTAAGAGAATCATGTGTTCCCGTATCCAGCCATGCAAAACCGCGTCCCAACAAACGAACCTTCAACTCCCCTCGCCGGAGAAACTCCTGATTAACAGACGTTATCTCCAATTCCCCTCTTGAAGACGGCCTTATCTTCTTAGCCGCATCCACTACTTTGTTCGGATAAAAATAAAGTCCTACGACTGCATAATTACTCTTAGGCTCCCTGGGTTTCTCCTCTATACCCAGAACGTTCCCGGCCTGGTCGAACTCCGCGACCCCGTAACGTTCCGGATCGTTAACCCAATATCCGAATACCGTAGCCTTACTCTCCCTCTCCGCATCTGCGACCGCATCCGCCAGCATCTTTACGAAACCCTGTCCGTAAAAAATATTATCTCCCAGCACAAGACATGCGGAATCTTCCCCGATAAATTTCTCTCCTATTATAAAAGCCTGTGCCAGCCCGTCGGGAGAAGGTTGTTCCGCATACTCAAAACGCACCCCGTAATCCGACCCGTCACCCAGCAGACGTCTGAATCCCGGCAGATCCTGCGGAGTAGATATTATAAGTATATCCCTTATGCCGGCCAGCATAAGTACCGAGACAGGATAATAAACCATAGGCTTATCGTAAACCGGTAATAATTGTTTCGAAACCCCTTTTGTGACAGGGTATAACCTTGTGCCGGAACCTCCGGCCAGAACTATGCCTTTCATAAACCAACTTTTATCGAATCCAAAGATAGTAATTAGGAAAATATAACAGATATAAATTTATTATAAAATATTATCTTTGTCCGGAACTAACAAATAATGACATGAATCTATCCCGCCCGGAGAAGATGCTGTTCTCGCTTTTGAGCGCAGCTCTATGGCACGTGGACCCGGATATAACCTTTTTTAAAGAAGCAACCGAGCAGGAGTGGCTCCGGATATATAAATTATCGGCCCGGCAGGGCGTCCAGGCTATTGCATATGACGGCGCAATGATGCTGCCGGAACAATACAGGCCTCCGCGCAAAATAAAGATACAGTTCGGAATAAGTATAGATAAGATAGAAAAGAAACATGATCTTCAATGTAATACGGCCGTAAAACTGAACCGTTTTTTTAAAGATAACGGCATAAGGCTGATGCTTATGAAAGGTCTGGGCATATCGAGGTATTTTCCGGTTCCCGGACACAGAGAGAGTTCAGATCTGGATATTTATCTTTTCGAAGACTGCGATAAGGGAAATAAATTACTTGCGGCACAAGGCATAGCTGTGGATACCGGCTATCACAAACATGCAAATCTGTTTTATGACGGGGTATCCGTTGAGAATCACAGGTATTTCCTTAATGTGGAATATTACGAAACAGACAGAATACTGGAAAAAGAATTGCAAAGGATTCTCAGAGAAGAAGAGTACGAAATTTTAAAATTAGACAATGAGAGCGAAATACTCCTTCCTCCCGTCACGTTTAATGCCATATTCCTGGCAAGACACGCCTCAACGCATTTTGTAACGGAAGGTATAGTTTTACGCCACTTGTGCGACTGGGCGAAATTCCTTGCAACCTATGACAAAAAATTTAATGCGGAATATCTGGCGGATATATTTGCAAAAAGCAAACAACTGCCTGTGGTAAGCGCATTTACGGCAATAGCCCATAAATACCTTAATATGCCCGTGACGGAGTTTTCAAAATATATATTCGATAATGTAAAACTGGAAGATCTTATCCTGGAAGATACATTAAACCATAAATATGAGAAACTTCCCCTGCAGGAATCATTTTTCAACATAATACGGTTCAAGTATAAACGTTTTATGGAAAGAAAATGGAAATATAATATAACGCACGGAGGAGGGTTTTTCAAAGAAGCGGCCAGATCTGCAATCGCACATATAAAAAATCCTAAAATAATCCTCAAACTGAAATAAGCTCTATTTCAGCGCATTCCATAAAACAACCAAAGGATGCAAAGCCCTCTCCCCCGTACCGTCTAATATCTGCTGTCTGCATGAGGTTCCCGGAGCGGAGATAATATAAGTGTCATCAGGAGCTTCCCGGCGTTTAAGCACCGCCTCCCTTACCGCCGGAAACAAGATCTGGTTTCCTATCTCCATTGAGGTTCTGTAATGTTCCCTCTCATACCCGAACGATCCGGCCATACCGCAACACCCGGAAGGTATAACGTTCACTTTATAATTAACAGGCAACCTCAACATCCTGGCAGTAAGATCGATCCCTATAAACGCCTTCTGATGGCAATGCCCGTGCAGCCATACCCTGGCGGAAGCATCCGAAAACATATCGCCGGTTATCCTTCCGGCCTCTATCTCTCGGACAATGAACTCATCATATAACAGGCAGTTTTTCCCTAATTCCGCCGCCTGCTTTGACAGACTGTTATAATCTCCGGCGCTATACCCAGGAACCTCTCCCGCCTTTACCGCGCCTGCCACCAAAGACGGATACTCATCCCTGAAACTTAAAATACATGACGGCTCTATACCCACCAAAGGCGTCTGCCCCGTAATAATATCTTTAAGCGCAAGTACGTTCTTTACGGCAATTTTCCTCGCATACTTTAACAAACCTTTCGATAACGCAGCCCTTCCGCTCTCATAATGCCTGGGAATTATAACTTCATAACCCAGCCTGTCGAGCAGTTTTATAAAAGTAAGTCCCAGTTCCGCCTCCGTATAACCGGTAAATTCATCTGCAAAAAGATAAACCCGCCGGGAAGCGGCGCCATTGCATTTCCGGGAATATTGTCCGGCAAGTTTCCGCAAAGTTTTACGGCTCAGTGCCGGAAGATGTCTTTGGGAGGAAAATTTCAATATCCTTTTTAATATTCCCGATGAAAAATTCCATTCTGCAAAAAAGTTGTATAGAGGCGTTACCGCAGAACCGATCCGCTGGATACAGCACATATGCGCCACCATAAAAGAGCGGAAAGGCACTCCTCCCCAGAAAGGGAGAACCCCTTTGCCTGAAAAACGCCCCCTGCTTTCATACCTGTGCTGCAGAAATTCGGCTTTCAGACGGGTCATATCCACGTTCGAGGGACATTCGCTTTTACAGGCCTTGCAACTTAAACAACTATCCAATATACGATACACTTCGTCATTCCGGAAAAGATCCGTTCCCTTTTCTCTGCCTCCGTCCAGGGTTCCCCTGGTCAATATTTCCCGGAGAATATTCGCTCTGGCCCTGGTAGATGATCTCTCCTGCGGATCGGCTTTATACGCCGAACATAAAACTCCTGCGAACCGGGCTGATTTCCTGCAATCCCCGGAACCGTTACACTGTTCCACGGCGCAAAACAATCCTTTTACATCATCAAAATCAAAATATGTAGATATGTCCGTGACGGCATATTCTTGTTCCGCCTCATAGCGCAGCCCCGTATCCATAGGAGGCGTATCCGTAATCTTCCCGACATTAAACACCCCGTGAGGATCCCATAGCCTCTTTATCTTTTTAAATAACCCGTATATCTCCTCCCCGTACATCACGGGTATGAATTCCCCCCTCAGCCTGCCGTCTCCATGCTCTCCGCTAAGGGAACCCTTATGTTTTTTCACCAGCAATGCCGTCCGGTAAGCAACCTCCCTGAAAAGTTTCCTCTCATGCGGATTCTTTATATTAAGTATCGGACGCAGGTGCAACTCCCCCGTACCTATATGGGCATGATATACGCAATTTAATCCCAGAGAGTCCAGCATCCCGGCAAAATCAGCCATATAGGCCGGAAGACGCGACGGGGCTACCGCCGTATCCTCTATTACCGAAACCGGTTTACTATCCCCTTTCATTCCCGATAATAATCCCAGGCCGGATTTTCTAAGCTCCCAGACCTTGGATATATCCTTTCCGTAAACTTTTGAACAATGATATACAAGCGCAGATTGCATAAGGCTCTCTTCCAGCGATACGGCCCTCGACTCCAGTTTCTCTGCTGTATCCGCCGCAATTTCAATCATCAAAATAGCGGCAGGCTCTCCCTTTACAAAAAAACGGTTTTTCTGCTGAGACAAGTTTCCCTTGCTAAGTTCCAGAATATTACTATCCATAAGTTCCACCGCCTCCGGAGAGTGTTCCAAAGCAATAAGATTGGCTCTGAAAACATCCGGCAGGGAACTGCAATGCGCACAAAGCAGCATCTTCTCCTCAGGAGGGAGAGGAAGCAGGTTAAGTTTAAGTTCATAAACAAAAGCCAGCGTTCCTTCGCTGCCTGCCAGTATAGTACACAGATTAGGAGCACGCCCGGCGTCTCCGTTGAAATTCCTGCCGTCCTGCCGGAATCTTATATCATTCAACAGCAAATCCAGCGCATAGCCGCAATTACGCCTCTTTACCTCTTTATCGGGAAACTCTTTATTAATCTTCTCCAGCAGGGCATCGTCTCCGGCCATCTCATACAACTGCCGGTAAATCTTTTCTTCGAGCGTTACCGGTTCCTTTCCCCCGGCAAGCAGTCCGAATATCTCCGCAGCTCTCTCTTCCGAAAAAACAGCAAGGCTACCGTCGCCAAGAACTACCTTAGCTTCAAGCAGATGATCCCTGGTACTCCCGTACACCAGCGAATGCGAACCGCAGGAATTATTTCCCACCATTCCGCCCATACAACACCTGTTTGATGTGGAAGTCTCCGGGCCGAAAAACAAACCGTATCCGGCAAGTTCCTTATTAAGCTCGTCGAGAACCACTCCCGGCTCTGTCCTAACCCATTTCCCGTCCGGATTTATCTCCCGTATCTTATTCATATACAGGGAAACATCGGCAACTATACCGCTTCCTACAACCTGTCCGGCAAGGGAAGTCCCCGCGCATCTGGGTATAACGGACAGTCCCATCTGCGAAGCCGTCCGTATAACGGATACTATATCATCAACTTTTTCCGGGAAACAGACCCCGTACGGCCTCTCTCTGTAAGCGCTGGCATCCGTAGAGTAAAGAACCCTGGAAACATTGTCGGTATGAATTTTCATAACACCCTTACTGCACCCTCTTTCATCTCGTATCTCTCTCCGCTCTCCGGACATACGGCAATCCCGTCCTTACCGAACTCCAGCCTGTGCCCGTAACGGCTCATCCACCCTATCTGTCTGGCCGGATTGCCCACAAAAAGGGCAAAAGGAGGCACATGTTTGGTAACAACCGCGCCCGCCCCTATAAAAGCATACTCTCCTATATCATGTCCGCATACTATGGTCGCATTGGCCCCTATCGTAGCTCCTGTCCCGACATGCGTTTTCATATACTCGCTTTTACGATTCACCGCACTTCGCGGATTTATAACATTGGTAAATACGCAACTCGGCCCCAGAAAAACATCATCGCCGCAGGTTACCCCCGTATATACGCTCACGTTATTCTGAACCTTACAGTTGTTGCCCAGCACCACATCCGGAGAGATAACCACATTCTGACCGATATTACAGCCCTCCCCTAGTTCGCATCCGCTCATTATATGACTGAAATGCCATATTTTACACCCCTTTCCTATTTTACAATTATCATCCACCACCGCTGTGGGATGAACAAAAAAAACGGATTCCATAATAATTATTTAAATATTAAAAACCGGCTAAAAACCAAAACAGTTTCAAGAAATACGTCCTTAAAACTTCTGACTAAGAAATAATATCAATAAAGTTACTCAAAACATACTCTACCTGTTCATCCGTAAGACAGGTATGCAAAGGCAAGGTTATCTCATTTTTATACATGGCGTATGCATTCGGATAATCCTTAATATCAAATCCCATATTTTTATAGGCAGTCATCATTGCAAGCGGCTTATAATGTACATTCGCGGCGATGCCCCTTTCCGCCATTTTCCGAATAACATCATTCCTGCAGTCTTCGTCCTTGCCCGGCAACCTTACCATGTACAGATGCCCGTTTGACGAGTGATCCTCGCCGTAATGATTCAAAAGCCCGACATTATGAGGAAGCAATGCTTCGTCATATCTCTTTACTATCTCTTTTCTGCGGGACAATATTCCCGGATACCTTTTCATCTGCGCCAAACCTATTGCCGCCATTATATCCGTCATATTGCATTTATATGCCGGATAAATTACATCATATTCCCATGCTCCCATCTGCGTCTTTGCAAGGGCGTCTTTACTCTGACCGTGCAACGACAACAACATAAACTGTTTATACAGCCAATCATTATCTATCCCCGGAATATCGCGCCATGTAAGAGCTCCTCCCTCGGCTGTGGTTAAATTCTTGACCGCATGAAAAGAAAAACTGGTAAAATCGGCTATCTCTCCCGACATTCTTCCGCTGCGGCTGGACCCCAGGGCATGAGCGGCGTCCGAAAGGACAACCACACGCCCGACAGCTCTCTGCATATCATTATCCGCCCTGAAAAGATTCCTTTTGCTCTCCACAACTGCGAATATTTTATCATAATCGCAAACGATTCCTGCCAGATCCACCGGTATAATAACCTTGGTACGCGGAGTTATTGCTCCCGCAATAGCTGAATAATCCATTTCAAAGGAATCCGGAGCGGTATCCACCATAACTATTTTCGCGCCTACATGGCAAATAATGCTGGCTGTTGCGGTATATGTATATACCGGCACTATAACCTCGTCACCGGGACCTACTCCCAGTACACGCAATATCAGCTCCATGGCAGCAGTAGCCGAATTAAGGCATACGGAACGGGAAGTACGGCAATACGATGCGATCTGTTTTTCCAGTTCTTTTGTACGCGGGCCGGTGGTGATCCAACCGGAACGAAGCGCCTGGGCGACTTCCTGTATTTCTAATTCACCTATATCCGGTGGAGAGAAGGAAACATTCATACTTTTAATTTTTTTCAGGTACATTGCTTTCGGCTAATAATAACAGCTTCCAGCAAATTTAAATATTTTTTAACTAAAAAGTCATATATATTATTTTCCTTTACATATATCCTGCCATTCGACCCTAATTTATTACGCTCATCCTGAGACATATTTTTAATTTTAACAATAGCTCCGCATATTCCGTCCATATCGTCGGGAGAAACAGAAAATCCGCATTTTGCCTCGTCCACAGGGCTGTTACCTGCCTCTATTGCCTGGATCACGGGTTTGCCCGACATCATATAATCATATATTTTATTAGGACTTATGCCGAACCTGTATAACGATTGTTTCTGGAACCCTACATATAGAGCGTCCATCATACTTAAAAAACCCGGTATCATCAATTTATTTACCGCCGGAAGAAATGTGGCATTGCATATCCTGTTTTTGCGGGCATAATCAATCAGATCTTGCTTTATCGGGCCTCCTCCTACCAATACGAAATGTATCCGGTCATTTTCCAGTTTTTTTGCAACATCCAGCATAGTATATAACGCATTTGAAATACTGTGCGTTCCGGAAAAACCTATCAGGAACTCTCCTTTATGTTTAAGGTCATTAATAACGTTCAGATGCTCTTCCGGCAGACTTTCCGTATTATTCCAGTCGCTTTCCACAATACCGTTGGAAATATATGTGAATTTATTCTCTTTAAGCCCGCGGCTCTTCATATATTCCTCCGCACAAGGCAGCAAAGAGACAACGGCAGAGGTATTTCTATAAGCATAATCCTCGGCCTTCTGCATAAACATGATGAAAGGGTGGCGTCTGGAAAAACCTCCCAGTTCAATGGGAGTAAGAGGCCAGAGATCGCCTACTTCCAATATGCACCCGGCATTTGCATATTTCGCTATCCTGTTGCAGCCTATAAAATCCAGCGGAGTTACGCCGGATGAAATAACTATATCCGGTTTAAATTCCCTCGCTATGCTTCTTGCATGTAAAAATAACTTTATATTATAGGATAACATATGCCAGACCCTTCCTAATCCGTTCCCCTTATATTTATTGGTCTTAATCCATTTATAAGTTATACCGTCTATCTCCTCGTCGGTTATCAATCCGGTCACGACAGGGTTCTTACTTCTCACATGGGAATACGAAGCAGCAACAATCATTACCTGATGTCCCCGGCTTACAAATTCCCTGCTGAACTGATAAATCCGGTATGCCATTCCGTGATATTTTGATCCCGCTAAATCTGATTCATATAAAATTCTCATAATAAATTCTTAACCTACCGTAAATTTAATCTTTTCCAAAGCTCTCCCGCAGGCTTTAACGGCATCGCTTGCATTTTCCGATTGCGCGATAACATAGCCTATCCTGTCCCCGCTCGCCTGTACGGGATTAACAGTCTCTCCCGTTTTTTTTACAATTTCTACATGCAGAACACCCGCTTCCTTTGCAGCATCGGCAATCCCGCAGATATTTAACAAAACCCCGCACTGGCTTTTTGCATAACGTATAGCCGCACCTTTATTATATTTGACAGTTATATCCGGAACTTTACCTAACGCCAGCAATATACATGCTTCAACCATATCCACTCCCGTAGACAGCGGAACTAAATGAGTTGTAATGCAGTCTCCGCCCAATCTGGCTCCCAGTTCCACCAGTTTAGGCCCCTGCCGGGTTACGATTATTTCCACATGAGAAGGACTGTTATCTATTCCTACGGCCTTTATTGCATCTGCAGCAACATTTTTAATTTCATCTATAACAGATTCCGGCAACCCGGAGGGCTGGGAATGCCCCATTTCCACAAAAAACGGAGCGCCGGAGGTTAACTTATCAGTAACGGCCAGAATATATGTTTTACCGTTAATAGTAATCCCCTCTACACTCACCTCAGGGCCCTGCATATACTCTTCCACTAAAACCAAGCCCTGCCCCGATACGGATTTGCTGTATAAAAACGCCGTTTTTGCATCTTCCTTATTTTCAACCAGAACAACCCCTTTGCTTCCGGAAGAATCATTGGGTTTCATAATATAGGGAGTATTTCTGTTTTTAACCAGTTCTTCCAATTCCTTTTCAGAGGAAATTATTTCAAACCAGGGATGGGGAACACCGGACTTTGCAAAACAGCGGATCATCTCTATCTTATCCGTAGCATTAACAGCAACCTCAGGCGAAACGGCAGGCAACCCTAACCGCCGCGCTACGGCCGCAACCGAACGTATAGGCATATCAGTAGCCAGCGTCATCACTCCGTCGGGATTAAAATCCAGTGCGGCCTCAACTACCCCGTCAGCATCTATGGTACTTACTTTATAAAATTTATCCGCATGCACGACCCCAGGCGCCCTCTCATCCATATCGGCTACGGCAACACACAGTCCCATCTCCTTCGCCTTCAAAATTGCCGGCATCTGAAGAATACCCGCCCCTATAATAAACATTCTTTTCATACGTTCAAAAAATTTTAGAGCGATAGTAGCAGCTTCGCTCTCTCATAAACTTGTTTTAATCATCTCCTTTGGCGGATTTTTGATTAAGAAAGTTCATGTTAGGTTTATAACTTTCCCGCCACTTTAGATAATATCTCTGCCACAGTTTCCATATCGTCATAGTTATAACGCTGATCTACAGGCAGAGACAGCATATTCTCCGACATCTCTTTTGTTATATTGCAAATATATCCGGCATCTTTATTCACCGGCCACAATACCGGTGCATATAAACCGTACTCCGCCAGCTTACTTTGTACCCGATCCCTGTTCTTAACCAGTACAGGCAATGAAAACGGCGTTTTAACATCAGGCTTGCCGACATTTTCCGGAAACCGGATACCGGGCATGTACTTTATTTTATTATACAGATTATGATAATTACTATATCTTACAGCGCGTAACTCATTAAAATTTAAAAGCCTTAACCTTTGTTCGCTCTCCGGAGAGATACCTATTATATCATTATCATTCAAAGACGCCTCCGCCTCCGCCAAAAGCATCCTGTACTCTACTTTCTCAAAACTGTTTTTATTTAACAGATAATTCATCTTCTTTTCCTGCGCCGCCCTGCGTTTAAATACAAAATCATTAGCTTTGTATCCGACGCTTTTCATTGCGGACTTCGACAGAACAAGCGCTCCGTCGTTAACCCCCATCCATTTCCTGATGCTTGCCACATAATAATCCACTTCAGGATTATAATTATCATGAATACCGAATAACGAATGGGTACAATCTTCAATGATGAATATATTTTTATCAATCTCCTTTATTATATCCGCAATATCGTTCGTCGCCGCAATTCCAAAATAATTCATCAGCAGCACGGCAAGCGGCTTTCTCTCTGCAACAAGTCTCAAGACTTCATCTTTATCGGCGGTAAGGTCATTATTCAAAGGATAAAAATATACTTTCCAGCCGTTATTCGTAAAAGGGGAAATCATGGATTCGCAGCAATATGCAGGCAAGAGTATTATATTACCCTGCGGAGCGATCTCTGAGGCAGCATATGCCATAGCATCACGTCCGGAGCGTAATAATACCATATCCGCCCCCAGGTTTTTAATCTTGTCGAAATACCCCGTATCTAAAGGAAAGGCCGGGAATTCGCTGCCAAACTCTCTCATTTTTTTTCAGACAACCTGCTTTTATCAATATTTATATTCTCTCTTAACAATACGGTCTTTATCGTTTTAATAAAAATCTTCGTATCCAGTCCGAACGATATATTTTCAGCATAGTACATATCATTGTTCAATTTGGTTCTTCCGTCAGCATTATTCCTGAAATAAGCCTGATTATATCCGGAAATCCCGGGCTTTACGGTCAGAACTATTTTCTCTTCGTCCGTATATCTCTCCAGCCAGTCCAACGGATCCGGACGAGGCCCTATAAAACTCATCGTCCCATTAAGAATATTAAAAATCTGCGGTAATTCGTCTATGCTTGTTTTGCGCAAAAATCTTCCTATCTTAGTGATTCTGGGATCATCATCTCCATTATATGTAGAACCGTCGGCCAATCTTATATCCGGCGCATTAATCTTCATAGATCTGAACTTATACATTTTAAACTTCTTTCCGTTTACCCCCAGCCTGTACGAATTATAAAATACAGGTCCGTAATCACTAAAATATATCAACGGCGCAATTACGATAAGTATCAATAAAAAAAACGGCAACGCCAATACTGCTAGTAAAAAATCCATTACTCGTTTTATTTTTCTGTACATGCGGTTTTCAGTTTATTATTATGTATAAATCAGTCTTATATATAAAATTTAGGTATATCCTGTTTAATATTTATATTTTCAATACCGGATTCATTGCCGAGGGCGTTTAAGATCCGGCTTGCAATAAAAATATCATGCAAAGCCTGTCCTATGTTATATACCAATATACGTTGCCTGTCATTATCCCTTCCGGAAATTTCGCCTCTTATAACTCTCGCGAACTCGTCAAAATATTTAAATTCATTAAAATACCGGAAATGGGATATTTGGCCGGTAACATCCCCGAATACTTTATCGAAGAACAGATCGCAGTTCTGAAATCCCCTGGTATGTACGGGAACCAGCAGCACCCCTTCTTTGAACCATTCGTCACGGCCTATCTGTCCTGTTGCCGAAGTTATGCAGGATACTATTATATCCGCATCTCTGATAAGCTCCCCGCTATCATCAACTATCGTGAATCGGGCATTTTTATATTCCTTAAATCTTTCCGCAAAAAGTTCGGCCTGGTCTTTATACCTAAGAAGTTTAATTTCGAATTTCTCATCCGGTAAAGACTCCAGCAGGCATAAAACAGTGGCGCGGGCGGTAACACCCAGTCCCATTACGGACATCTTATTAACCTCTTTCTTGTTTTTCAAATAAACGATAGAAGTAGCAGCCACGGCGCCCGTGCGCATCGAAGTAATCAGCGTAGCATCCAGCAATGCACGGAGTTCTCCGGTTGAAGAATCATATAACAACAAAGCGGCATCCAGTGCCGGCGTATTTGCAAGATAACGATTAACGACCTTCACCCCCATTACATTCTCTCCGGGTATATAACAGGGCATCGTATTAAAGAACCCGTCTTCCGGCAGATGAATACTGATCTTGGGAGGAGTTACTGATTCATATTGATTATATAACGCATACCGTACCCACTCCATATATTTTAAAGGAGTTATACGCAGCTTTTCTATATCCGAATGTCTAAGTATCTTCATACAATTAAAAATTATTAGTTACACTTTTTAATACGGTATAATCATAGTTCTGTTGCTGAAAACATTATGTATATCCAGGTATGCCCCGAATGCAGTTAAATATATTTTTTTCTCCCCCCTGTCTATGCTCATTATATTAAATGAGTTCTGCGTAACATCGTTATCTCTCCTGTATAAAATAGAGGATACCTTACCGTACCTGTCCTGCCCGTTATTCATAACGGATGTATATAAACACGGAGCGCTTATTATAACCTGATCCTTATAATTACCGGCAGTCGTAACCACCCTTGTATGAATATGTCCTCCCAGCCAGCAGATAAACTCCCCCCTGCCGCGCCCCCTGAAATCAAAATCCAGCTTTGTAGCCAGTTCCGGATACTTTCCGCCGCTGAACCGGTGTTTATATAACAATCCGTTTTTATAAGCATTTATAATATCCGGCAGGAAATCGGTTCCCTGCATAAAATCTCCTATTTTAATCTTTGAATTAGGGAGGGCGTGTATCAGAACAATAACACCGAAATCTTCCGGGGTTTCGGATAATGTCCTGTAAAGCCATTCCAGTTGGTTTTGCGAGAACATATAACCCACGGAGTATTTGAGAGAATTATCCTTACTATTACTAATAACGGGATAATCAATAAAATCCAGAGCTATAACCCTTATTTTATATCCGGTAAAATCCTCTTTATAATATATATTCCCGGCTTCTTTTTTATTCCATTTATCCAGGAACGGCAATATCATCTTTTCATATTGCTCCTGTTTGGTAAAAGCATTGTTATAACCGCCGGAAAAATTAAGGGGGTTAGACTCGTTAATATTGCTGTCATGGTTTCCTATCACCATCATAGATCTTATATCCTGACTGATAAACTTATTTACGATAGTTGAAATTTCACCGGCCGTATTCTGTTTATCGGTTTTAATACTTCCGTTGGCAATATCGCCGGTACATATTATGGAACTGATCTTACTTTTTATTTTGGGCCTATGGGCGAAACTAAAAAGTTCGTCCAGGTTTTTCAGGGAGTTAGGCCGGCCGCAATGTATATCGGAACAATGGATTATAGTAAATCTGTCATACGTCCTGTGCGGATACTGATTCAGATCTATGCCGTAAGAGAATGTAAGCAGCCTGTTCTCCACATCATCCATCATATATTCATAATATGACTTATTCTGAATTTCCATCTCTTTCGAGCATGCTGCCAATATAATAATAGTAAAGATATAATATATGCGTTTCATAATCCTTAATAAAAATCCGTTAAAGA
>CAYVED010000055.1:0-15758 GCA_964449975.1 uncultured Muribaculaceae bacterium | reverse complement strand
CGCTCTAAAAATTTTTTATAAATGAAATAACTAAAAAAATTTTTAAACGTATGAAAACACAGGGATTTATACTTATTGACGTAGATGTGGTGGCGTTAAATAACGCAGGCAAAAATACACAGGGTAATTTTGAAAATGCAGTTGCTACCAAAAAGATTTACAAAGAAGGGCGCGCCTATACTTATGTATCGGGACAAGCATGGCGTTATTGGTGGAGAGACTCGTTGCAAAAGTTATTCAACTGGGAGCTTTCTCCGTTGTTCAGGGATAATAAAATAGCTTTTACAGCCGCTAATCCGGTAAAATATCCAGACGACGACATTTTCGGTTATATGAAAGCTGCAAAGGATGTCGTTGTGGACGAAGACGGAAATCCGGTAAAAGACAGTAAAGGAAAAGAGAAAAAAGAGGACGTTACCGTAACACGCGTATCTCCCCTGAAGAATTCGGTGCTTGTTTCTGTCGGCAGAGTGCATATTGCCGATAACTGGTCAAGTATGTCGAGGCAGGACGGGGATGCCGTTCCATATAGTAAGCAGGAGTATAGTTCCGTTATGAAGGGAATGTTCAGTTTAGATCTTGAGCAGGCAGGCACTTTCGCTTCCTATAATAAAACCGGGTTTAAGAATCTTACGGATGCGTTGAAAAAAGATGCGTTAAATAACGGGGCATGCGAGATTGACGATCCTTATATGAAAGATGAGAAAGGTAACTCCTACAAATTGATAAGATTACCGGGGCAAGTCAGGGAAAAGCGTATTTGCGAAACTATTCTGGCTTTAAAAAATATCTCCGGGGGAGCCATGCAGACAAGCAATATGGGAGATGTAACCCCTAAGTTTATAATCCTGGCAACTACTAATTCCGGAAATCATCCTTTTTCGCATATAGTATCTTCTTCCGGCCGCGAAGGTGAAACGGTAGATTTGAATGTAGATGCGATAAGAGAAGTGTTAATAGATTATGCATCAGATTTTGCAGGAGATATTTTCATTGGACGCAGGATGGGGTTTATGGATGAAAAGGCAAATGCTCTGAAGGCTCTTGAACAAGAGTTCTCTAATGTAAAGGTCATGCCAGTTAATGAGGCTATCGATAAATATACGGAACAGCTGAAACAGCAATTATAAGATGCAACGTATAAACCGAGGCGTAAGCCTTAAAAAATTTTTAAATGTATGAACCGAACATAAACTTTTTTAATCAGAAATTTGCTTGAGGCAATGATTAAAACAAGTTAATGCGAGAGCGAAGCGGCTCCTATCGCTCTAAAAATTTTTTATAAATGAAATAACTAAAAAAATTTTTAAACGTATGAACCGAACATAAACTTTTTTAATCAGAAATTTGCTTGAGGCAATGATTAAAACAAGTTAATGCGAGAGCGAAGCGGCTCCTATCGCTCTAAAAATTTTTTATAAATGAAATAACTAAAAAAATTTTTAAACGTATGAAAGTCTACAAAATTGACATAACGGCATGGACATCTGGGTTCAGGTATCCCAATCTTATATCGGGATACCAGCCCACCCTTGAGGTTCCGCCACTTAGTACGGTTTTGGGATTAATAAATGCCGCTGCCGGCAGATATATAAAGCATAAAAAGTTAAAAATAGGGTATTACTTTTATTTTCAGGATAAGCAGGTAGATCTGGAAACAATTTACATGGTTCAGGTGCATGATAGGGAGTATCCGCTAGGTAGTACTAAATCCAATGTTATAAACAGAGAGTTCCTTTACGATACCCGTCTTGTTTTATATGTTGAGGATAAGGAAATTGCAGAGTACTTCAGAAATCCTGCATATCAATTACTCCTGGGACGCTCCGGCGATCTCGCCAATGCGAAGGTATATGAAAATCCTGTGGAACTTGATGAGGTTATTAATGCCTCTAAAATAAAAGGGCAGCTCGTACCTTGCGGGAACAATTATCTTCCCGGGGTTATTCAGGCTCTTCCCAAGTATTTTACCGATACTATCCCTAGAAATAATATCGGGACGGAGCCGTATAGCGTCATAAGTTGGGATGCTCCCGATATTAATACAAATATCAGGGCATACAGAGATAATGTGTATCCCGGTAAAGAAGTTCATATTTATTTCCATGAACTGGATTTTGCTTCCTTTTATTAAATGAATTTTTTAAACGTATGAATAACGGCGGTTTATCCGAGGTTCTGGCTAAGTCGGAACCCCGGATTACATTGCGGCAGCATATCGACGATTGTCTCAGGATATTGACCTCCTTAGTTGAGGCATTTCCCAATCTGCCTGTAAAAGATAAAGCCCGTTTTTGGCGGCTTGCAGCGCTGTGTATTATTTTTCATGATCTTGGAAAGGTTCATATCGAGTTTCAAAAAGTTCTGAGGGGAGCGGTCAATAAGTGGTACGGGCAGCGCCATGAGTTATTATCCGTTCCCTGGGTAGATGCGCTTGACCTGCCGGAAGATGAGAAAAAGATAATTAAACTGGTTGTTGCCGGTCATCATAAGAATATAGAGGAATTAACCCGGGCTTATAGAAACTACAAACAAGCTCCCAAAAACAGGTTGTTGCTGGATATAGATTCATTATTGGATTTTAACGGGGAGTTTCTGAATAATATTGACGCCGGTTATGTGACATCTTTGCTGGGAAGCTATAATATTGCGTTGCTGGCTCCCAATCCTCCAGTATTTCCGGGCAGTATAATTTCGTCATATAAATTCAACCCTGTATGCGTCAGCCATCCTGATTATATGGAAACGATTTTATTATCCGGGGCGCTGAAACAGTGCGATCACATGGCTTCGGCTTCTGTCCCCGGTATATATACGTTGACCTGCAACGATCTGGAATTTCTGAAAAACGATCTGCAAAGCAAAGGCTTCGATCTCTATTCTCACCAGAAAAAATGTTTGGAGACATTATTAAATATTATTCTTACCGCGCCTACCGGATCAGGAAAGACAGAATCGGCTCTTTGGTGGCTTTATAATCAGATAAAGTTGTCGGGAAGCGGCCGGGTATTCTATGTATTACCGTTTACCGCCTCAATTAATGCAATGTATGAAAGGCTTGCAAAATCTATCGGGAAAGAAAAGGTGGGGTTATTGCACGGTAAATTAAACGAATATATTGAGAATCTTGTTGAAAGGGAAAATCCCGATATACAGAAACAGCAAAGAGATAGTTTGACCCGCAGCCTGAAAGACAGCTATAAAACATTGGTTACCCCGATAAAAATCGTTACTCCGTTTCAGTTGCTTAAACATCTGTTCGGGTTAAAGAATTTTGATAAGGGATTTTTTGAGTGGTGCGGAGGATATTTTATTTTTGACGAGATTCATGCTTATCGTCCCGACATTTTTGCACAGATCATATTCCTGTTACAATTCATTACTAAACACTTTAATGCCAGGGTATTCATAATGACCGCTACGCTTCCTTCCTTTTTGAAGCGGGAGCTTGAGGCGGCATTGGGTGATTATATATCGGTTACCGCAGATGAGAATCTGTATGAAACATTCAAAAGACACCGGATAAGATTGGCAGAGGGGATATTGACTGATAATCTCTGTCTTATACAGCAAGAGCTAAACAACGGCAAGAGAGTCCTCGTAGTTTGTAATACGGTGGCACAGGCGCAAAATACTTATTCTAAACTGGAATGCGAGAATAAAGTTTTGCTTCATTCTGCTTTTAACGCCTGTGACCGGAACTCCAAGGAACAGCAGCTTAATAACGATAATTCAGTTCGACTACTTGTAGGTACGCAGGCTATAGAAGTAAGTCTGGATATTGATTATGATATTCTTTTCTCGGAGCCTGCGCCTATCGACGCGCTTATTCAGCGTATGGGCAGAATCAATAGAAAGAGTAAGAAGGGAATCTGCGAATGCGTAATCTTCAAGGGCAGGAATGAATCCGATATTTATATATATACGAACGCTGGTGTGATTGCCAGAACCCTTGAAGTTTTGGAGAAATTTACGGATTCGGTACGGGAGGATGAACTTCAGCAGGCGATAGATTATGTGTACCGGAACTGGGATAAAGAAGATAAGGACGAGTATGATACGGTTTATCGGGCATTGTCTTCTATCTGCGACAGCAATCTTGCGCCTTTTACTTATAATAAGAGTTCGGAAGAGGATTTTTATTCCAGATTTGATGGCGTTAAGGTACTTCCGGCCAGATTTGAAACGGCGTTTAAAGAGTATCTAAATGACTTTGAATTTATAAAGGCCGAAGGGCTGAAAGTGCAGATCTCGAAACGGCAATTTGCCAGATTCTCCAATCCGGGTGGCAAAGATTGTTGTATATGTAAATGTTACCATTCATATTCGGCAAGGGATGATAAACAGCTCACAACGTCATATTATACGATTAAGAAAGAGTATGATTCGGATTTGGGACTTCTGATAAACAGAAGCGATAATAATGCTTACACAGACGATCAATTTATATAAATATGCAAATAACCGG
The DNA here is from genome assembly GCA_964449975.1 of uncultured Muribaculaceae bacterium. Classification (GTDB taxonomy): domain Bacteria; phylum Bacteroidota; class Bacteroidia; order Bacteroidales; family UBA932; genus Egerieousia. The sequence goes on along the minus strand of CAYVED010000055.1, from coordinate 11,290 downwards.
AACACATTTTAATTATTATATTGTTTGCAAAAGAAAGCTTTGGCTCTTTGCTAATTCACTTAATATGGAACATACGTCGGATCTGGTGGCGGAAGGAAAACTTATTCATGAAAGTTCATATCCGCAACGTTCTGATAAGTTGGAAGAGATTGAAATAGACGGAGTAAAAGTTGATTATTATGATCCTCATAATAAAATTATACATGAAATAAAGAAGTCTGATAAGATCGAGACGGCACATCGGTGGCAACTTAAATATTATATTTATATTTTTGAGAAAAACGGTATAGATGATGTGTCGGGAATATTGGAGTATCCTGCCTTGAGAAAAAAAGAGAGTGTATTGCTTACCGGTCCCGACAGGCAGAGAATAAAAGAATTTGAGATTGAAATACATGATATTTGCCGATCCGATATTTGCCCGTCTGCCGGCAGGCGGAATATTTGCAGGAGTTGCAGTTATTTTGAATTCTGTTACAGCGCGGAGCCTGATTAGTAAAGTAGTTTCTACTCTCATTAATTTTTAAACGTATGAACCGAGCATGAACTTTTTTAATCGGAAATTCGACAAAGGCGATGATTCAAACAAGTTAATGCGAGAGCGCAGCGGCTCTTATCGCTCTAAAAATTTTTAAACGTATGAAAAAAACATATTATTTGTTCAATCCCGGTATTCTTGAAAGAAAGGATAATACTTTAAAATTCACTCCTGTTGCCGGGGAATCAATCGGTACGGAGCAGTCTGGTTCCCGCGGGGATTCTGTTTATGCCGGTAAAAATACGGCTACTGCTGTAGCGGAAGATTACTGCCCCGGAGACGAAGATGGAAAAGTTTCTGTCGGGAAACCGGTCGGGAATCCGCGTTATATTCCCGTTGAGGATGTGGGCGAATTTTATGTATTCGGGTCGCTGTATGCCGGCAGTTCATTGTTTAACTTCCTGGGGCAAAGCGATATTTCCGTGCATTTTTTCGATTATTATGAAAATTACAGCGGGTCTTTTATGCCAAGGGAGGGATTGTTGTCGGGAAGAATGATAATGGCGCAGGCGGCACATTGCAAAGAGATGAAGAAACGGCTCCCGATAGCTGTAAGACTGATCGACGGAGCGGTTTATAATATGCTTAAAAATCTGCAGTATTATAATCGCAGAGGAAAAGATATGGAACCTATGATCGGACTGATTAGCGGTTATGCGCAACAGATCGCCAATGTTAAAACTATTGAAGAACTTATGGGGATAGAGGGTATGATCCGTCATACTTATTATGAGGCGTTTGATCTCATACTCAATGATTTTAGTATGGGTAAACGAATAAAGCAGCCCCCCGGAAACGAGGTAAACGCATTAATATCGTTCGGGAATATGATGTGCTATACATTATGTCTTCGGGCTATCCGGCAAACCCAGCTGAATCCTACGATCAGTTTTCTGCATACTCCCGGCGAAAGGCGGTACTCGCTGGCTCTGGATATAGCGGAAATATTTAAACCTTTGATTATAGATCGTACTATATTTAAAGTCCTGAACAAAAAGGAGCTGCAGGAGAAACATTTCGATAAAAAATTCAATAAATGTATCCTGAATTTATCGGGAAAGAAAATATTCGTAAAAGCTATTGAGGATAAACTCCAGGAGACATTTATGCATAAAACTCTTAACAGGAACGTCAGCTACAGGCATCTGGTAAAACTGGAATGTTATAAACTTGCAAAGCATTTATTACAGATAGAAGATTATAAACCGTTTAAAATGTATTGGTAAAATGTATGTAATTCTGGTTTACGACTGTGGTGAGAAGCGTGTAGGCAAAATGTTGAAGCTTTGCCGGAAATATCTTAACTGGATACAGAATTCCGTATTCGAAGGAGAAATATCGGAGGTTAAATTAAAAGAACTTACGATATTGGCGGATAAGTTCCTGGATAAAAATGAGGATAGCATTATTATTTTCAAAAGTAATGATAAGAAATGGATGAATAAAGAGATAATAGGAAAAGAGCGAGGGAGCATAGATACTTTTATATAGTACTTTGATGCCGATAATAACTAATTATATGAAACTATATTGTCATTCCTCTGGTTATTACGTAAAAATAGGTTATATATTTTTTGTTATTTACCTTTTAAGTTCTTTGACGTGTTGAAAACGAGTTACTTAAATATTATTGTCGATCCCCGGAGCTTTTTATATTATTATACATCGACAATATTTTACGGGGAAATCGCTAAATTTGTAATATATAACTATCTCTCTTTCAGTTATTTTTTTTGGAATAATTGCAGACTATTAATCGTACCATAGTGGAATTGAAATTGTCGAGGATGGTTCCTACTTTATTCCTTTGAAACTATTAATCGTACCATAGTGGAATTGAAATCTTTCCGTTTGCGCCCGGCTCGGGGGATCAGCTTCCTATTAATCGTACCATAGTGGAATTGAAATTGATAAGTTCGTTGACACCTGTTTTCGAACGAATCTATTAATCGTACCATAGTGGAATTGAAATCAGGGAGATGTTCAAGATTTAAGAGATCATCATCCTATTAATCGTACCATAGTGGAATTGAAATGTATAACCTAGAACTACCTATTAATGAGCGATTTCTATTAATCGTACCATAGTGGAATTGAAATCGATGCATCTTGCATTGCAGAAGGAACTATTATATCTATTAATCGTACCATAGTGGAATTGAAATTTGATTGTTACAAATTCAATAGGGAGAATGATGTTGCTATTAATCGTACCATAGTGGAATTGAAATTAGAGAACCATAAACTCCTTTATCTTCACCATAGCTATTAATCGTACCATAGTGGAATTGAAATCAATAAGATTATAAATGAAAAAGATAAAATTATACTATTAATCGTACCATAGTGGAATTGAAATTGCTTCTAAGGATTATGAGCGACTATATGATATTATCTATTAATCGTACCATAGTGGAATTGAAATGCACTTGCCTGACAGTCCACAAACTTCTTGAAAACGCTATTAATCGTACCATAGTGGAATTGAAATTGCTTAATCTTTACAAAGACGAAGTTGAACTACCTTCTATTAATCGTACCATAGTGGAATTGAAATGTATTTTCCGTTGGGGTGTTTAAGGGACAGCCTGACTATTAATCGTACCATAGTGGAATTGAAATTTGTGTACAGGCTACCAACGACAGTCTTGACAATCCTATTAATCGTACCATAGTGGAATTGAAATTTCGACAGGCACATGATAAACGAAGAAATTTATAGACTATTAATCGTACCATAGTGGAATTGAAATTGTTATCAAAACAAGTGAAACAGTAGTTGCAAATCCTATTAATCGTACCATAGTGGAATTGAAATGAAATTGGAAGGGATGATTTCAACGGGCGACTCATCCTATTAATCGTACCATAGTGGAATTGAAATCTCTGAACCGACTTCTCCAATTTGATTGAGCCGGACTATTAATCGTACCATAGTGGAATTGAAATTCAAAATCAATTGCTATTATCATGCTGCTGTGTTTTCTATTAATCGTACCATAGTGGAATTGAAATATGCTAACTGGTGAAGTAATGCATTATTTTGAAGCTCTATTAATCGTACCATAGTGGAATTGAAATCTGGATTTCGGAAAAGAGAAAAAGCCTGGAGGAATCTATTAATCGTACCATAGTGGAATTGAAATCGGGATAGAGAGGGTGATACTTCTCTGTATTAAAACTATTAATCGTACCATAGTGGAATTGAAATTAAAATATATTCATACAGACATAAAAAAAGTCCGCTATTAATCGTACCATAGTGGAATTGAAATTACGGTCTGCATAGCTGTCCCCTGTGAACCGTCCCTATTAATCGTACCATAGTGGAATTGAAATGTAAAATATTCGGATAGGGAAACAATACCGGGAAACCTATTAATCGTACCATAGTGGAATTGAAATTCAAAATCAATTGCTATTATCATGCTGCTGTGTTTTCTATTAATCGTACCATAGTGGAATTGAAATAGTTATCAAAAGCCTCTTTTTGCGCTCTTTTAGTGACTATTAATCGTACCATAGTGGAATTGAAATCGGGATAGAGAGGGTGATACTTCTCTGTATTAAAACTATTAATCGTACCATAGTGGAATTGAAATTTTGTTTAAGTCTGTCATGCGCTGAATTCTTTTAGCTATTAATCGTACCATAGTGGAATTGAAATGTATTTTTGAATGTGATGAGCATTAAAAAATACGCCCTATTAATCGTACCATAGTGGAATTGAAATACGGATAGCATAAGCGTTTCAATACTACCGGGCTTTCTATTAATCGTACCATAGTGGAATTGAAATAATTACAGCGCGGGCAAGCAGCCTGGTAAGAGGCTCCTATTAATCGTACCATAGTGGAATTGAAATTCTGTTCCGTCGTCGGAAGGTTCAGGCCCGGAATCTATTAATCGTACCATAAAGGAATTTACAATGATTTAGTTTTCTGGATAATCGCTAAAACATAGGTTATTATATAATATAAAAAAGTAAAATGCTTCAGGAGCGGCTATTCATATCTTAACGCTTCTATAGGATCAAGTCTGGAGGCCCGTACTGCCGGGATATATCCCGAAGCTATACCCACTATAAAGCAAACGGCTATTGCGGCGCATATCCATATCCAGGGTATTAAAAAAGAGGCTTTCATCAATGCAGCGGTAGCATTTCCAACCGCTATTCCCATTATAATTCCCACCATGCAGCCCATCTGGCTTATAACTATGGATTCGAACAAAAACTGTTGTTTTATCACTTTTGAAGAAGCCCCCAAAGCTTTTCGCGTACCTATTTCACGTGTTCTCTCTTTTACCGAAACAAGCATTATGTTCATAAGTCCGACTGCCGCACCCAATAACGTAATAAGTCCTATCGCTGCGGCCGAGATCGTTACTATGCCCATCGTCTTAGAGAGCTCACTGAGCATCGCTTCACTTTTGTTTATCCGGAAATCAGTGACATCAACCGGAGACAGACGCCTTACGGAGCGCATAAGCTGTTCGGCTTTATCATATACTGCGGACATATCTTCAAGAATGACCTTAGGGGTTACACCTACAATAAAAGAAGTATTTTCGTTCATAAAATAAGAACGGGCATTTGAAACCGGAACCACTATTTCATTATCCGCACTGCCTCCGAACATAGAACCTACGCTTTTAGTGATACCTATTATTTCATATCTTACTCCCTGTACCGTAATTATCTTCCCGACAGGGTTCTGTATCCCCTTAAACAAATCTTTTACAATCTTACTTCCCACGACACATACAAAACCTGCATTTTTTATATCATTTTCAGTCAACCCCCTGCCCCTGGCGACAGATATGTTATTATATTGCAGATAATTTTCATCGGCTGCAACCAGAGAAACACTAGGATTTGTATTCACTCCTCCGTATTTCGCGACTGCATTCCTGGTTACAATTGAGTATACGGAGATAAGACTTGGAACATCAAAGTTCTTTTTAAAAGCAACAGCCTGTTTAAAAGAAATAGTTCTTTTATTCCTTATTCTCATTCGTTGGCCGCTTTCATCGGAAAAATACCTGGAACGTATCGAGAAAGAACTTGTTCCGAACTTTTCAAAACCCAGGAATATCTCCCGTTTAAGGGCGTCAGTGGCAGTAAGTATTCCCACCAGCGATGTAATACCCACCCCTATTATTAAAATTGTAAGAACCGATCTGAGTTTATTACTACTAATGGATTTCAACGCTACGCTAAAATTCTCCCTAAACAAAGGCGATAACCTAAAAATTTTATTTACAGACATATCCTTTTATAAAAATCAGCGTAAAAATAGGAAAATATATTATATTAACATAACTTTGCGGCCGAAATATTACATCAATGAGAAATAATAACACAGAAAAACGCCCGGCTGCAAGAGGAGCCGGACGTAAAAGCACATCCGGAGGGCGAAATGCCTCAGGTCCCGCAAAGAGGACGTCAAGAGGTTCGTCACAGGGAAGACCGTCCGGCAGGAAACGCTACTCAGCCGCTGAAGGTTCAGTTGAAGGCCCGGCTGCCGACAGCCCGGCAAAGCGTAAATATAACAGAAGTACCGGAACAGGAAGTTTCGGGGGCAAGGATGAAAGACCGTCAAGAACAAAAAGGACTTTCTCTGGCAGTGATGAAAGACCGTCAAGAACAAAAAGGACTTTCTCTGGCAGTGATGAAAGACCGTCAAGAACACGAAGGACTTTCTCTGGCAGTGATGAAAGACCGTCGAGGGCAAAAAGGACTTTCTCCGACAGGGATGAAAAACCGTCAAGAGCAAGAAGGACTTTCTCCGACAGTGATGAAAGACCGTCGAGGGCAAAAAGGACTTTCTCCGACAGTGATGAAAAACCGTCAAGAGCAAAAAGGACTTTCTCTGAAAGGGATGAAAGACCGTCAAGAACACGAAGGACTTTCTCCGACAGTGATGAAAGACCGTCGAGGGCAAAAAGAACTTTCTCCGACAGTGATGAAAGACCGTCAAGAACACGAAGGACTTTCTCCGACAGGGATGAAAAACCGTCAAGAACAAAAAGGACTTTCTCTGGCAGTGATGAAAGACCGTCAAGGGCAAAAAGGACTTTCTCTGGCAGTGATGAAAGACCGTCAAGAACAAGAAGGACTTTCTCCGACAGTGATGAAAGACCGTCAAGAGCAAGAAGAACTTTCTCCGATAGTGATGAAAAACCGTCAAGAACGAGAAGAACTTTCTCCGACAGTGATGAAAGACCGTCAAGAACAAGAAGAACTTTCTCCGACAGTGATGAAAGACCGTCGAGGCCTTCCCGTTCGCGGGCGCAATCTTATACGCCCAAACCACGACAGCCTAAAGTTTCAGGAGAAGAGGGCGTAAGGTTAAATAAATTCATAGCGAATTCCGGCATCTGTTCCAGAAGGGAAGCCGACGATTATATCACGGCCGGATTGGTTTCGGTTAATGATGTGATTATTACCGAACTCGGAACAAAGGTGTTCCAGAATGACACCGTAAAATTCAACGGAGAGAGGATAAAAGGAGAAGAGAAAGTATATATAGTAATGAACAAACCTAAAGATTTCGTTACTACAATGAGCGATCCGCATGCCGATAAAACCGTTATTAATCTTATTGAAGGAAAATGCCATGAAAGGGTATATCCCGTAGGAAGACTTGATAAAGCCACTACCGGCGTGCTCCTGATTACAAACGACGGAGAACTCGCTGAAAAACTGACCCACCCTTCTTTTGAAAAGAAGAAAATATATCATGTTTTCCTCGATAGTAATTTTAAATCGGCAGACTTTGACAGATTACTTAACGGAATACACCTTGAAGACGGTTTTATAAAAGCGGACGTACTTTCATACATAGATGAAGATAATACGCAGGTAGGTATCGAAATCCACTCCGGCAGGAACAGAGTAGTTAGGAGGATATTTGAATATCTGGGATATCGAATAAAGAAACTCGACAGGGTCTATTTTGCCGGACTTACCAAAAAGAATCTCAGGAGGGGACAGTGGAGATTCCTTACCGACCAGGAAGTCGCCATGCTTAAAATGGGAAGTTTCGAATAAATAAAACGATATGGAAACAAAAAGGGAGAGCGGACTGGACCGGATAAACAAAGCTGGATTCGTAAATATAATAGGTAATCCTAACATGGGTAAATCTACCCTTATGAACGCACTTGTCGGGGAAAAACTCTCCATAGTGACGGCAAAGGCGCAGACCACAAGGCACAGGATAATGGGAATTGTAAACGGGGAAGACTATCAGATAGTATTCTCCGATACTCCCGGGATCCTTAAACCGAGCTACAAGTTGCAGGAAAGCATGATGGAGTTTGTGGATACCGCAATAGGAGATGCCGATATAATACTTTATGTTACCGATGTAATAGAGAAACTCGATAAAAACAGGGAATATATAGAGAAATTAAGCCGTATAGATTGTCCGGTAATAGTCGCAATCAATAAGATTGACCAGACCACGCAATCCAAAGTTGCGGAACTGGCAGAACAATGGCATGCTATTCTGCCTAAGGCGGATATACTTCCCATATCGGCGCTCAACAAATTTAACGTAGATACATTGCTCGGAGGAATTATAAAACTTCTCCCGCAGCAGCCTGCCTGGTATGACAGGGATATATTCACCGATAAAAGCCTCCGATTCTTTGCGGCGGAGATTGTAAGGGAAAAGATATTGCTGAATTATAATAAAGAGATACCATATTGTACCGAAGTCGTGATTGAATCTTTCAAGGAGAATGAAGATATCTATAATATAGAGGCGGTGATAAATGTCATAAGGGAGTCGCAGAAAGGAATTATAATAGGGCCTAAGGGCTTGGCTCTTAAACGTATCGGCACACAGGCCCGTAAAGACATGGAAAGGTTTTTCGAGAAAAAAGTGTATCTTAAGATGTTCGTTAAAGTAAATGCCGACTGGAGGGAGAACAAAAGGGAGTTAAAGAGGTTCGGATACATTCAGTAATTGCCGTACTGGTCGGCCCGGTGCAGTAATTTTAATTTTTATTTTTATCTTTGCGTGTTAAAATTTAGGAGCATACCATGGCAAATACCTTAGATAAGGAAAACAACCCGAACGAAGAAGATCTTATCAATCAAACTATTAGCGAAAATACAGAAGATACGTACCATACCGGAAACGGAAGTGCCGGAAAATATGAGAGGCTCATACAGGACGGTGAGAATAAGTATAAACTTACCGGAATGTATAAGGACTGGTTTCTCGATTATGCATCTTATGTTATCCTGGAAAGGGCCGTGCCGCATATTACGGACGGGCTAAAACCGGTACAGAGGCGTATTTTGCATGCTATGAAGAAGATAGACGATGGGCGTTATAATAAGGTGGCCAATATAATAGGCCAGACAATGCAATATCACCCGCACGGAGACGCTTCTATCGGGGATGCCCTTGTACAGTTGGGACAAAAAGATCTGCTTATAGATTGTCAGGGAAACTGGGGAAATATATTAACCGGAGACAGTGCGGCGGCTCCCAGGTATATAGAAGCTCGTCTGAGCAAATTCGCCAATGACGTGGTATTTAATCCAAAGACGACGGAATGGATGAACTCGTACGACGGAAGGAACCAGGAACCGGTAAACCTTCCGGTAAAATTTCCTTTGCTTCTTGCGCAGGGGGTGGAGGGCATAGCGGTAGGCCTTGCTTCAAAAATACTTCCTCATAATTTTAATGAAATAATAGTAGCAGCCGTATCGCATCTTAAAGGGGAAGATTTCGAACTTCTTCCGGACTTCCCTACGGGAGGGCTTATAGATTGTTCCAAATATAATAAAGGACTAAGGGGCGGAGCAGTAAAGGTAAGGGCCAGAATTACCAAAATAGATAAAAAAACACTGTCCATTACGGAAATCCCTTTCGGCAAGACCACATCGACTATAATAGACAGCATACTCAAAGCGAACGACAAAGGAAAAATAAAAATAAAAAAGGTAGATGATAATACCGCACAAAATGCGGAGATAGTTATTACGCTGCATAATGATATTTCTCCCGACAAAACAATAGACGCTCTGTACGCTTTTACCGACTGCGAGGTTTCAATATCTCCCAATTCCTGTGTCATTATGAATAAACAGCCTCACTTTATAGGAGTGGAGCAGATATTGAGATACAATACAGATTATACAAGGGAATTACTGAAAAGGGAGCTGGAAATAAAGCTGGAAGAACTTGAAAACGACTGGCATTATTTCTCACTTGAAAAAATATTCTTCGAGAACAGGATATACAGGTTGTTGGAACATGAGGTAAAAAGCTGGGAAGTACAGCTAGAGCAGGTATATAGAGCCATGCAGGAGTACCGGAACTTGGTACAGAGGCCTATAATAATGGAAGATATACTTAAACTGGTAGAAAAGCCGGTAAGGAAAATATCCAGGTTCGATGTAAAAGAAGTTGAAGAGAAGATTGCCAGGCTTGAGGCGGAAATGGAGACGGTAAAACATAATCTAAGTACGATAACCGAATTTACTATCGCATATTTCTTGCGCCTGAAAGAAAAATACGGAGAAAAATACCCCCGCCTTACGGAGGTGGTGAATTTCGAGACTATACAGGCCGTTAAAGTTGCAGTAGCCAATGCAAAACTATATGTAAACCGTTCCGAAGGATTTGTGGGTATGGATCTTAAAAAAGATGATGATGCTGAATATCTTTGCGAATGTTCGGATATAGACGATATAATCGTATTCTTTAAGAACGGAAAATATATCGTAACAAAAGTTGCAGGGAAGGCATTTGTAGGAAAGAACATAATACATGCAGGAGTTTTTATTAAAAATGACGAAAGGACGGTGTATAATGTAGCTTACAGGGACGGAAAGATTTCTACGGACGGCAAAACTGGTACTATATATGTAAAAAGGTTTTCGGTAACAGGAGTAACCAGGGATAAAGAGTATGATCTGACCCAGGGCAAACCTGATTCCCCGGTAATATGGTTTACTGCAAATCCCAACGGAGAAGCGGAAGTACTTAAGGTATTCCTCAAGCCCCGCCCTAAATTAAAGAAACTCATATTTGATTTTGATTTTGCATCCATAGCTGTAAAAGGAAGAGGATCAATGGGTAATATATTAACAAAAAATCCTCTGCACAAAATCCAGTTAAAGGCTAAGGGTATTTCTACCATAGGGGGCAAGCCTATCTGGTTCGATACCGACATACATCGTCTGAACGAAGACTCCCGCGGTTTGTATCTGGGCGAATTCCATAATAACGAGCATATTCTGGCAATCTGTAAAAACGGAACATATTACACTACCAACTATGATCTCAGTAACCGTTATCAGGGCGAGATAATACATATAGAGAAGCTGGATACGAAAAAGACATATTGTGCCATATATTATGACGGAGAGCAGGGCACGTATTATCTTAAACGTTTCTCTTTCGAGCCGTCGGATAATGTACCGTGCCACTTTATATCGGATGCTGCGGGTTCATGGCTGGTGGAGATTTCGGACGATACATATCCTTGCGTATCGGTGAAATTCGGTGGCAAACATGAGAAAAGAGAGACCGAATTCATAGATGCTGAAGAATTTATTGGCAAGAAAGGCTATAAGGCAAAAGGAAAAAGGATCACCACATACGAAGTTGCGGAGATAAGATTTGCAGATCCGCTGCACAAAGAGCCGGCCGAAGGAGAAAATCATAATGAAGGTAATCCCGATAACCATGAGCAAAAAGATCCCGCAACACCTGCTGCAAAAAA
>CAYVED010000054.1:0-15856 GCA_964449975.1 uncultured Muribaculaceae bacterium | reverse complement strand
CCCCAGAAATCTTCATCATATTTGAAGCCGTCTTCAGAAAAAACATTCCGGGTAGGAATACGTTCGCTGCGGGGAAAACGGACTACATTCTCGGTATCTACCTTACATGTCACCATTTCGAACCACGTATGCAAAACGGAATTACCGAACCATTGATATTTTTTCTTTACCTTAAAGAACAGGTCTCCCCTGATATGATTTATATAATACTTCCCGTTATAAGGTTTATAAGATATGGTATAAGCAACTTTCTGAGGAGTTATTTTTATGGTACGTGCCCTTCGTACCACGAGCATATCCGAGGCCTTATCCACAAAATCCGGATGAATTTCGATATTTGCCTGGAGCAGGGCACCGTTAAGATCGTCAATATAAAGTTCACCGCGATAAAACGGGCTTTTTATTCCCTTTTTCTGTTCGAAACACACCACATTCACCAGCCTGTTGTCTATCATCGTAGCCCTGCCGGAAGTATAATCGTAAATATTATCATTGGATTCCGGCGTCAGAAAATCCGGTAATTGTTTAATAAGATCCAGTTGCAGGCAGGCATCGATACCGGAACTGATCTTGGCTATCAACGTATCCCTTTCGTCGTTATTGATTATGCTGCTTTTTTTAAGAAGTTTCACCTGGTCTGCCGGAAAATAATTATCCTGAGGAACTTTGTATATTTTAAAGACAGCTTCCGTAAGGCTGCGGAACTTTTGTTTGTATTTAATCCCCTCCCGATAAAACGTAGTCAGATAAGCCGCATTACCGGAATAGTTTTCGCCCCGGCGATCCAGCATCTCCTTTAAAATACGTACAGGATCCACGGAGCGCACAATAACTTCCGGCATTTCCATTATACGCGGCTCCATAGGCAATACGGTATGTCTGCCGGTAAGAATAGAAATATCCAGATCCTGCGCCGCATATCCCAAATGAGAAATATGGATGCGTCCCTGTTTTAATGAATCGGGTAAACGCAGTCTAAATTCTCCGTTGCGGTTGGTTATACTCCCGACGGAACTGCCTGACACTCCTATCGTACCGTAGACGACAGGATCGCCAGATTGTTTATCCAGCAGAGTACCTTCCAGTGTAAAATAAGAAAGGGTATCCGGTTTACCGGAAACGACCGGCCGGGATTCAGGCAGGTAAATCAGAATATGTTTACCTACTGCCCTGAGTTCCGCCTTATCATTTCCTATAATTTCATATACCGCTCTGCGAAGGGTGCGGAAACCGCTTTTCAACTTCACGATACGGTTATTATCCACCACCTTACTGTCATATATAAAAAGATAACCCGATTGTTCCGAAACCGCACTTAACATAAAATAAACCGTCCCTTTACTCCCCGCAATATGAATGACACGTTCCAGCACATCTTTATCGTCAGCCGACGATCTTGCCGGCGTAACTACAAGCATGCAAAGAAGAAACATCATACGAATATATCTGACGGCATATCCCATATAAACTGTTATTCCGATAAAGTAATTATATTACCCTCACGCGTACACCTGAGGTTCATTGCAAGACATATAAGCTCCGCAATAGATTCGGGAGAATCATCCGAAAAAGCAACGGTCAGCCTTCTTTCTCCCGGCGAAAAAGATGTCCGCAACACTATATCCGAAGCATGAAGATTAATAACGCGGATTACATTACCCAGCAATTCATCCTTAAACCGCATTTTTTTCAGATAACGGGTAAACTGTCCCGTATCTTCATTCACGCTCAGATGCAGTCCCCTGTCTATCAAAGTTACCGTACATCCTGCTTCCACGACCGCTTCCTGTCCGTTTTTCTTTAAACATACTTTTACTTTTCCCCGCTGTACGGAAAGTTCGAACGGAACCTCAGTATCGCTCTTTACATTAAATGCAGTACCCAGTACCTCAACAAGTACCTCTTCCGTCTCTATAAGGAACGGACGTCCGCTATTTCCCGCAACATCGAAAAGAGCCGTTCCCTGCAAAGCTACTTTTCGTTTATCAGGCAGAAAATGTTCGGGATAATGCAGAGAAGTTCCCGTACCCAGGTAAACTACCGAACCATCTTCAAGTGTTGTAACCAACGTGGATATTTCCCTGTTTTCTTTTACCAGCAAAAAATCTTTTACCGAAAGTCGTTCCTCATTAAAATAAATCGCGGCGATACAGATACAAACAACCATGACAGCCGCCGCTCCCGCCCACTTAAATATAAGCGGAGAACAGACAAATCTGCGTTCCCCCGTCCGTAACAATCCATCCGACTCCAGCCGGGCGTACAGTTTATTCCATGCCCTGTCTGTTTTCATTTTATTTTTCCCTGTCTCCATCATCTGGTCTGAATATAATTTTCAATTTCATTTCGTAAAACCCGTAATGTTTTTGTCATTTCAGCCTCAACGGTTTTGACTGAAACAGAAAGCAAAGACGCTATCTCAGAATATTTCTTCCCATCTATCCGGTGCATCCTGAAAATGACAAGCCTGCGTCTGGGCAGCTTTTGCAAAGTTTTATTGATTAAACGCTTAAGTTCCATATACTCCATCTGCTCCTGCGGGCCGGAACTCATCTCCTGTCCACCTGCCGCCAGTATCTTGTCACGATAACGATTCCTTACCTGCCGGTGCTCGCAATACTGAAATGCTTCCCTGCGCACCGAACCATACAGATAGCTCTTAACGGAATGTAATATATTTATGTTTTCCCTTTTTTTCCATAACGTATAAAATAACTCCTCCACAATCTCTTCGGCGGCGTCCATCTCCCCTATTATACCTGCTGCATACCAGCAAAGGGGCGGATAATAACGCCGGAAAAGTTTCTCGAACGTCTTTATATCGCCCTCTTTGATTCTTGCGAATATGAACATATCATTCAACATGCCTGTACGGTTTCGGGTTCCGTTTCAAATATAGGAAAAGTATCGGGAAATTTACCGGGATCGCTTTATTAATTTACCCACAACATGTTCCAATGATTCAGTAGGCTCTATAATATTATAGTTCCCCCAGAAGTTCCCATTTTCAAAGCTCGTAACCTTATCATAGAAAACATCCCTGTCGCCAAAAGCCATTTTATTGGGAATAGGAGCCACATCCTTATCCCTGCGATCCGTCACCACCATTTCTGAAATTACATTATAACTCGTCGCGAACAGTCTCCTTTTCCAGTCGCATTTAAAGCGTATGATATTACGGATATAGTTCAGATAGGTCGCTCCGTTATCGTATTTATATGTTATCAGGAAAGATAGTTCCTGCGGCTTGAAACGTAATCCGGCAGGCTTTTTATAAAGCATAATCCGGGTAGCCTTTATAACATCGTCCATAACGAGGGAGAACTCGGCGCGGGTAAATGCCAGACGTTCTTTATCAATATAAAACCGGCCGTAGTAAGGAGCATAAAGAATATCCGCTTTCGGCCGGAAACTGATTACGTATTGAGGACGGTTATCTATACTGACCGATTCCTCCATCATAAAAGCATAATAAGGAAGTTCGTCGATACTCAGCATATCACTTCTGTTTTTCACAATATCCAGATTAATAAATAAATTAGGGCCTCCGAGCAATTTTACCCCCAAAGTATCGCCGGGTTTCTGGCTCAACAGCCGGCGGCCTTTCAGAATTTTAACCCTGTCACGATCAACCGATTCATTATAAGAAGTTTTGTAAACATCCACAACTGCCTCAGAAATATTTATGTAACGCCGGCCTTTCTGCGCAGTCTCCCGATAAAATCCGGTAAGCATATTGGGAACTATACTATAATTACGGGGAATTTTTTCAATAGCCTTTTCTACAATAAGCCGCGGATCGTTCGGCAGAATAACAATCTCATTCAATAAATCAGCATAAGGAGTAAGCCATATCTTCATATCCGTAAGATTTCCCCGGTCTACGGCATTCCGGTAGTTATGATAACCCAGATGGGAAATTGCGATAACCGGAGACTCCCCGGTATCTTTCAACTTCAAAGAAAAAAAGCCATCTTCATTTGTCACAGTACCTATATTGGTTCCCGGTACCGATACATTAACGTACCCCAGGTTCCTTTTATTCTGTTTATCCTTTACCACACCGCTTATGGTGATATGGTTTTCGGAATTCACCTGTGCCGGCAAAGTACTTGCACCACTCAATAAAAAGAGAGCCGACAGGCATACGACAAGTTTATTTTTTAAAGCGCCCATATTAAATAAGAATTAAATGTTAATAATCCCGTTCTCTGTTTATATGATCGCCATGTATCCCGATACCCTATGAAAATATGAAATAATTTAAAAAATTCCGGAACGAAAAGCTGTTACGCCATTCGTCCCGGAAACAAGATACGATATAAACTTTTATTTTATATATTCCACATCGGTTACGTTATTAAGCAGCAACTGGTATTTGATAAAGCCGCCGCTTCTCGAACTGTATTTCGTATATATGGCGGTAATATCCACTTTCCGGCCGTCCTCCGGCAGTTTATCGAGGGAAAATCTGGCATAACCGCTTGAACGCACCAGCAGATTCTGGTTGGGATCGGAAGTATTACCCGCCCCGAATTTAAATAAAGCTGTGCCGTAATAACGGTTATTATTATTATTAAAAGCGTATGTAGGATACTCCAGCGTGGCAGGGCGAGGGGATTTAGGAGGTACGGGAACCGGTTTCCCGGCAGGAGAAGCATTATAGTCCTCCAACAACTTTTCATACTCTTTCCACTCCTCGATAACTGCTATAAAAGAATAATTGGTAAATACCTGGTCTATCTGCTCCAGGAAAGAAGGATATACATCCGAATCCCATCTCCCGTAATAGCTGGTAAGTCCTTTTATACGCATAAGGCAACCAAGATAATCATCCTTTAACTGCGCAGGTGAATCGATAACCAACGTATCCGCCGCAGTAAGGCCGGTATTCTCCCCTTTGAAAACTACCGAATTTATCAGAGGCCAGACATCCATATATCCGTTTGCATAATCCGGATCTACCGAAGCTATGCCGAGGCTGAGCATATACCGGTAACTGCCTATAACAAGCCCTTGTGCTTTTACATATACGGTCTGTCCTATCTTATACTCGTTATAAATACCGGTAACGCCTACCTTAACCTCTATTGCGCCGGATTCATCCTGTATATACATAGTACGATAAATATTCCCGTATCCGTCATTACTTATAACTTTCCCCTTTATAACATAATTATCCGTTACCTCAAGAGAACGTCCCACAGAACCGCTCTCCGATCCGTATTTATCATAAAAAAGCTGTTTCAGGGTTTTTATAGGCACAATAGTGCTGCCGGCAAAATCGGCGTCGGTATATACTTTATAAGGAGCCGGATCTTTAAAATCGTTATAACATCCGGAGAGCACAAATACAATAAGCGCGACCGGCATTAATAACATCTTTCTAATTATATTTTTACGTGTCATACGTTTGAAATTTTTTCTAATTAAAATAAACGGATCATTTTAGAACCTGAAATAAACATTCAGATAATAAGTGGTTCCGAACATATAAAAATATTTGGAATCGAATCTGGTATAATAAGTCTTGCCGTTAAGCTCGTTCTTTCTGAAACGCATCTGCTCATATCCTCCTGTTTTGGTATTCTGATTATTAAGAATATTCTTTACCTCAAGGCTGAAACCAATATTATATTTACGGTTTATATACCATGACTTACCGACATTGGCATTTAATATAAACGAATTGTCGAACTCCTCCTGATGTCTCATGGTGCGCATCATCCGGTCGCGAACCTCAGGTTCGAACAGATCGTAATTCACCAGCGCTTGATCCGTACGGTACATAGGGTTCATGCTCTGATACATCCTCGCATAATAGTTTACATCCACTCCTGCATATATATTCTTAGGACCTCTGTAATTCAGCCCCAGGCTCGCCGCGGTCTGCGGCGTGCTTGCCACCTTCATATTTTTCCAGTAAACACGGGTATCGGCTATCACCTTATCGCTATTATCAACCGTTTGTGTGACAAAAGGATTAGATGAATAATAATAATCTCCTATACTTAACGCCCCCTGCGCTTCAAGCCCCCAGGCTATAGGAACGGATACTCCGAGTTCAAGCCCCAGATGTGTCTGATCTATCCCGCTCATGGCAAAATTGGTATAGGCCCTGTTCTGGTCGTCATAGAAACTTATCAGATCGGTTTTATCCTTTATATTGGTATAAAAACCGCTAAGACGCAATCTCACTCCCCCCAGACGCATGGCATAATTAATATCTCCGCTGAATATCTTCTCCGCAGCCAGATCCGGAACTACGCTGTTGCGGGTTCTTGGCGATACGAAAGCATTCTGAAAATAAGGAGCCTGCCGGATATAAGCTGCATTAACATACAACATCTGGTTTCCCGTAATCTTATATGTTACTCCGGCCTTTGCGGTATATGTCCAGAATTTGAGTTTCTCGGAATTCCCCTCGGAGTTATCGGGAAAAAGTCCCTTTTTATACAATCCTTCTCTCCAGAACGTTACATGTCCCCCTTCCAGGGCGGCATATCCCTCGAAACTTCCTTTATTGAATTTATACGCCGCCCACAACTTTTCACTTATCAGGTGAGCATAATAATCATAACCGTATTTATCTCCCTTTGTTACCAGACGGTTAGGAGTATGCAGATTATTCTGGGACGCCACGTTGGTTCCGAAATCCCGTTCGGCGAACTGGTCTACGTCAAGCCAGTAATTTCCGCCCAGCAAATCCTTTATAATCTTAAAATATTCCGTTCTGTTCCTGCGGAACTCCGCACCGGCCGAGAATCTGCTGTTATTAGTTATAAGACTTGTAATCTGAACTTTCGCATTAAAATCATTTTGATCCGTACGCCTCTCCTCAAGCACATACTTAGCGCGGGTAGCATTTCCTACCAGCTCCGGATTACCCCAATAATTAATATTCTGATTCAATAAGCTGTTATAATTCACATTATACAATCTGTCCCAGTTAATATGCCGGATATTATTATCGGACCACCATCCCTCCGTCAGATAAGCCGCAAGCAACGGGTTGTTCTTGGCCGGATCGTCCGATCTGTAATAACTCGGAAGATAGCGGTAATAATCCGGACGCGGATCCTGGGCATCGTACCAGTCCAGTGCAGAGTAACCGTTCTTTCCGAAACGGTACGAGACGCTGGCGGCAAGATTGAATTTACTGCCGGGCTGATAAAAATAATTCAATACGGCAATCGGCTCATGGTTTTTCCTCACGCGGGCGTTACGCATTTTCCCGCTCTGATACCCCCAGTTAGCATTATAATAATTATTCCCGATAAGATCATATACCTCCTGCGTGGAAGCTGTCTGCGCTCCTCTCTCTCCCGGAGCGCCCATAAACGTAAAAGCAAGCCTGTGGAACGGATTTATCTTTTTCTCCACGGACATAAAATATGCCCACGAATTATAATAAACGCCTTCCGCCCAATCATTGCCGCCCTGCCTTGTAGAAGCGGAAAAAGCATAAGACCAGCCTTTATCGTTTTCTCCGGAAGCATAAGAGAGCATAACTCTGAACCGGTACATATTATTGGCATTTACAACGCTCGACCGGAAACCTTTACGCATTTGCGAAGCCCTGGCATTAATATTCGTAGTTCCGTTCACTCCGCCTACTCCATAATCCGAAACGGCGATACCGCTTGTCAATTCCTGATTACGGGTAGCATCATTCAGTCCGGACCACAAAGACCAGGGAGTATATCCGGTCATAGCGTCATTCATATAAATACCGTTAAGATAAACCCCCGCCAGTTCCCCGTCATAACCGCGATTACGGAAACGGGCGGCGCTGAATTTATATCCGGCGATATTATCAAAAATATCTTTGGAAGCCGACAAAACTACCGGCATAGTCGGATTACCGTCGGCGGATTCCGTATCAAACTCGGCAAAATCCCCCTCATCTACAATTTTAACACTTTCCGGCGAAAGCGAAATAAACTTCACATCCTTTATACCCTCGTCCACATTTACGGTTATCTGTACCGGAATATAATCTACCGCTTCAAAAACAAGCTGATATGTGCCCGGATGCAGGCCGGATACTTCGAATGCACCGTTCTTGGTAAATACGGTAGTATTGGCGGCTCCGGAAACTATAACCTTAACCCCGTCTATCAAAGCCCTCTCCGCTCTGGAGACAACAACGCCTTTTATTCCCCCCTGCTGGGCAAGAAGCGGTACGGAGAAGACCGCCAAAAGCATTAATAAAAATATTTTTTTCATATACATTTAAAAAATTTCTGGATTATCTGGAAATAAGTATATACACCGGAAAATGATCGCTGTATCCTCCCTGGAAACTATTTCCCACATATGTACGCAAAGGATAATTTTTATATTGTCCGCTTACCTGACGCAGGAACGGCCTGTCAAAAATATTTCCGTAATAGCGGCTCTTGCGGGGTTTATACAATTTCAAACCGCCGGGCTTACCGTCAATAAGATTCCCGCTAACCACTATATTATCAAAAAGATTCCACCCGTCCTGATAAGCAAGCGTACCGAATCCGGCCTTGAACATAGAATAAAACGGATTAAAAAAACCTTCCGGTTTTACATCCTGCACATTGCCTTTTGCACCTAAAATCTGCTCCAGGCTTTTATTAACAGGATCATCATTCATATCCCCCATTATAACGATATGTGCATCGGGTTCAACGGTAAAAATAGAATCAACTTCATTTTTAAGCATTTTAGCAACTTCCACCCTGCGCGGCTCTGACGCCGCCTGTCCGTTAAGCCTGGACGGCCAGTGGCATACGAAGAAATAAAATTTTTCTCCGGCTATATTTCCCCATACGGAAAGAATATCCCTCGTTTTAAATCCCGGATCATCGGGAAAAACGACTTTTACCGGGCGACTTCCCTGATACGAGAATTGGTCGGGACGATAAAAAAGAGCTACATCTATTCCCCTTGCATCCGGAGAATCATAATGCACTATCTGATAATTGGCACGCTGTAACTTGGGTGCGGATACAATATCTTCAAGAACATTGCGGTTCTCTATTTCGGAAACTCCGATAATCGCGGGAAATGCTTTTACCGTACCGGCAATATTGTAAAAAACCTGTTCTATATTGGCAATCTTCTGCCAGTATTTTTTGCTGTTCCACGCCTTAGGGCCTTGAGGTGTAAACTCCTCATCGAACACATCAGGAGATTTAAGAGTATCAAAAAGATTCTCAAGATTGTAGAACACAACCGGATAAGGTTTCTCCTGAGCGCCGGCTCCTATTGTCCCCCACAAAAAAACAACGAGTAAAATAAAATATAAACGCTTCATACGTTTAGAAATTTTTTAATTAATAATTATAATCCCCACTCCTGCGGAGCGTATTTGGACTCAACCTGCGCCTGTATTTCCGCAGGCAAATTCGAAAAGAAATCAAAACCCGTTCTTCTCTCCACATCATCCACGGAGAGGGCGTAGGCGGCGGTAAGCGGTCCGCTGTTGGCCTTATGATCGAACCAGAACCCAATCGCTTTATAAGTACGCGAAGCTCCGCTGAATTTCAAATTCAACAAAACCTTAAAATAATAATTAGGCACAGCTATACTGTTACCGTTTTTATCTTTTACATATTGTACGCTCTCATTTCCGTCTTTCGTTTTAAGCACTGCTCCAGTAACAACGTAAAGCGTATCCGAATAGTTCATCCAGTTTCTTACGCGGCTCTCCATATCGACCCATATTTTCTGATTAAAACCGGCGAGCTGCGGCGTCATATTAGAATAATAAAAAGTCTGGCTGTTCATCTCTTCCGTGGCAGTACGATCTCCGGACGGTATCTGGTGTCCCCTGTCGTAACCTTTTATGGAAGAGGTCATCTGCTGTGTAAACGCAAAAAAAGGATCCGGCCTGAAATCATTCGTGCGGGAAACATTTCCAATATACATTTTATTAAGCGGATAAGCTACCCAATAAGCTATTCGCTCCGACGTATCAAATAACATGGAAAAATTCCTTACATTTTTCCCGTCAAGAGTAATAGAATGGGTCACGGTCCTGCAATTCGCAAGATTGCTTTCCAGAGGCAATTCCAGCCATTTATTCAATGCCGGATTATCTCCTCCGGAAACGCCCGATTGAGTAAGAAGTGCAGAAGCGCTTTTGCTTCCCGACAAAATTTTAACGGTAGCGGTACGCGGATCTGCGAAAGTATTCTTGGAATATTGCAGCGTCACCCGGCCGCTTCCGTTACCTGAGGTAACGGGTAATATACACCAGGCGGCAGTACCGGCCGGATACTCAACTGAAAGGTTCCATGCGCCGTTGCATACAATATCTACAAACTGAGCTATTTCATCGGCGCCTGCAACAGGCATGGTAAGATATATGCCGACTTCGCCTTCGGCCATATCCTCCTTAGCATCGCTGCCGCAACCCATGATTGAAATAAACAATACGGTAACGGCGATAATAGGATAAAGTCTTCTGAATTTTCTGATTTTAAACATATTAAACCTCTCCTTCGAAAGCAATAAATTGTCTGATAAGTGCGAATTAGCACTTTATACCTCCCGGTCTGAACCCCGTTAAGAGGCCGACCCGCGGCGGCATTATATTTTACCGCATCTTAAACAATTTAGGGGATACCGGCAATTATTTCTTGCCGGACACCCCTAATAATTACTCCGAAATCATTAAAGGATCTGTTTTATAAACTGTTTTGAATTTATTAATCTCATCCTTTATAAGTGCTTTTTTGCTCTTTTCATCTGCTTACCTTGTTAAACAGATCCCGCTATTCGCCGCAATAAACAGCTTAAAATAGCTGATATACTTAAATTAATGTAGATAACAAACCAAAACAGTTTCTCAATTATTTATAATTTGTCCATTTAAGATTCCATATAGCTATACGATCCTTATTACTGGTACTGTTAGAAGGAGAATTATTGGTAATAACTATCCTGAATTCCCCTGCTATATTCATTGTTATATCATGCGTATATGCCGTCTTGCCTGTGACATCGGCCTTAGCCTTTACGAACTGCTCCGTTTTTACCACTTCATCCCCTTTCTTTATCTCAATTTTAATATCTACACCGTTAGATTCGCTGAAAGCATGTCCGTAATTAAATGTAATCACACCGCATCCGCCGGCAAGTACAGGAGAAGTAAGAACTCCTACCGCAGTAGTTTTACCGTTCAGGCAAACCGCTTTAACATCGGCGGTAGCGCCTATAAACGGAAATGTAGGACTGCTCTCTGTCTCCCCGCCCTGAAGTACCGCCGCATTAAGGGCAACCCAGCCTGCCGTAGTAGTCCTTTCACCGTAAGAATAAGTGGCGGTTAAAGTATTAAAATCCGCCATATTCACAGAACCGGCCGCAGTAACCGTTCCGGTTGCCGTATTATTCGTAAGCCCCTCTATACCGGATATTGTAAACGTAACATTTCCGGCATTTGCAGGAGTACCCGTAATAGGAATCTCTATCGTGCCGTTTCCGGCAGAAAGGGTTTTGTTTACGGGAGAAGTAACGGCATCGATTCCGGCAGAACCGTCACCCGATACGGCCACAGTAATATTATAAGACTCTGTTCCGGCAGCATTCAAATAAGGAATGGTTATCTTCCCGTCAACAATAGCCTCTCCGGCTTTTATACTGGTTGCCGTAAAAGCAGGAGCCTGAAACGATAATGAAGGAGCATCCCCAAAACGGTCTCCGGTAAGAGCCGCAAAATCCTCAGCAGTTTGAGGCGATACCTGATACAATGCCTGGCCGCCGTCCGGAAGATTTATACCGGCAATACCTTTTAATATGCCGCTCCCCTGCGGAACAGGACTGTCTTTAAACACCGAATAAGAAGAAGAGAACATAGAAAACTTCTCTCCTGCTTTAGCTTCCATTCCTATATTGGTATGTTTGCCTCCTTCAACCATTTTCTTTCCCAGATCCGCAGTTACAACCTGAACATCCGCTACTGCAACATACATTGACTCGAACTCTCCGCCAAGCAACTGCGCGGCCGTAATGGATTTGGCAGCAAGCACATTTGTAACACCGGTAGCAGCCGCATTATCATTACCGAAATTATTTAACTGCAATAATCCTTGATATTTAGCAAGTTGTGCACCTTGTAACTTTAGCTCAAGTTCCGTACCTACGGCAAAATCAGCATTGGCCGTAAAACGGATCGCTATACCTGCATTACCGTCGGAAACTACAACATTTTTAAGAGAAGTGCTGTTTCCGCCCTCTTTATTGCTTATCACATTGGCCTTTACATACACGTTATCCGTAATTGTAGTCAGTCCCTTTGCTCTAAGCTGGGCAACGGTAATATAAGTCTTGTCGCCCGGATCTTCCGGTTTTTCGGGAACAATCACAGAACCATCCCCACCTTCGTAAAGCAGGAAGTCGTCAAACCTGTACCCCTGGTTGGCAGTAAGATTGGAAGTCTCATATTTAATAAACAGTTTTGCGGAACCGTCCGGAACCTTGAACTCCGAAGACACATACGACCAGTTAGAACTTCCGTCCTTGGCAACGGTATATGTAAGAGGAGCCCACGCTGTCCCGTCCACGCTTGCATACAATTTAAATGTATTCACGGCCACAGGAGCAAATACGGATCCGCCCTGATAATCGCTTTGGAAAATAGCGCCGAATTTAAATGTAAAGTTGCTTTTTCCCGTAATATTTATATTTCCGATAGTAAATACGGCAGCGGCGGTATTCATTCCTACATAAGGAGCGCCGCTTAATTTGGAACCTTCAGCCGGAGCAAAAGCGGCTCCGCTGTTACTTACGTTGGAACTTTTACCGCCGTAAACAACATCTTTCTGATCTAAACTGCCTTTTCTTATCCAGCCGGCATATTGATCCGTATAAGGCCATTTGCCATCTACTTTATCAACTTTGGTTCCGCAATTTTCAAAATAAAGGGTATCTATTTTGGTTCCGCCGGATCCCAATTGGGTAATTTTAACATTTACCGAAACCGTACTGGCAATAAGTTTCAACGTAGCCGAACGTTCGGATTTATCATTAGGAAGAACGGTAACATTTATCTTACCGTTTCCGCTGCCTGATTTGGCATCTATGCTGGCCCATGTGGCTGCATCGTTCTCGACGAATGCCGCCGTCCAGTCCCGGTTGGAAGAGATAGCGATACTTTTCGTAAGTTCGTTACCCGATGCCTCAAAACTAAGAGAAGCTGGATCAGGGGTAAGAAAAGGCCCTTCTCCGTCGGCTCCGTTTTTCGAACAACTCCACAATGCAAGAACAGAAAGCAGCAGCATGGTCTTAAATAGATAATTCAACTTTAACATATATTCTCAATTTTTAAATTAATATATATAACAGCGATGTAATATTCTGCTATTATTTATTATTGTTATTATTTGTAAAAAAATATTCTCCTCTTTTTTAAGGTCACAATTTTAAGCAAAATAAATATCATATCCAAGAATATTAACAAACTATTAACAATCCTCCATAACCTGATAAATTATAAATTCAAAGCAGAACAGTAAAAAAATCGCACGAGTGTTTTCCGTCAATCCGGAATTTCCCGAACATACCGCAAAAAACCATTTGTCGCATTACACTCCCCATAACATGCCGGCTACTATAACTTATATGTTTTTTATAAATCCTACCTCTGTTACAAAGCGTAAAATATCGCATTATAATTCAAGGCCTCCACCTCCTCTTTCTAAAGGAAAAACGAAAAAACGAATAGATCAGCCAAAAATGAGTATTTTTTTTAATACGGCTATAACTCTTTATATCAATATCTTCTCTTGAGAATGAATTTAAGTCTCTTAATTTATCTTTCATATCTTCCATTGGTTCCCTAAAGTATTTCGGCCCGGTCATCTGCATAAATTCAAACGATCTTCATAAAGTTTTCCTTCAGGGAACCGTAATGAAGAAAAGAATTCTCTCTTGAATAATTTATTGCAGGCAGAACAGCTCGTTCGATTCCACAATAAGCATAGATGAAGTTTACTCTTTTTATGCTCCGTCAGGCACTTGTTTTCCCATATCAGAACAGAGTTTAACATCTACCGCCACAGCTTTATGAGGGTATATTTTCCTTCCCCTGAAAGAATCAGATTCAACGAATCAAAATAATTTCTAACTTGCGCCCCGGTTCAATACAATCTCCATCGTTATAAAATAGAATCAGTTATTGTATGAAACGTAAATTTTCCTATATCCATTTTATCATAAAGTGCCTTAGATTTGATTATGAAAAGGCCCTTACTGAGCGTTTCAGGAAAATACATAATAATAATATTAATGTATATAGGCCGCGTAGGAGTACTGACAGTAGGATTTTCCATGCTAAAACGCATGCAGCAGAAGATATCCCCGAAACTAAAAGAGGAAGATATTGCCGTTTAATCCTGTCAGAAAATACAACCGGCGTGACTTCTTATTTTTATAAGGTTATAATGGATTTGAAAATTATCATGTAAATTTGTACGGCAATAATTTAATCAAACAGGTTTACTATGTTCAAACGAATGATCGACATATCGGTGAAGCTGGTACAGAAATATCTTCCCGATCCTTTTATCTTCGCCATATTACTGACTTTCACTGCTTTTATTTGCGCTATTCCTGTTACCGGGCAAACCCCGTCTCAGGTATTGCAGAACTGGGGAAACGGGGTATGGAGCCTGCTCGGATTCGCAATGCAAATGTCATTGGTACTGGTCTGCGGTTCAGCTCTGGCCGATACTCCCGCCGTTAAAAAAATATTGCGAAAAATGGCGGCGCTGCCCCGTTCTCCCGTAAGCGCAATAGCTACGGTTACCCTCGTATCATCTCTCGCATGCTGGATAAACTGGGGATTCGGACTTATAGTGGGAGCCGTATTTGCAAAACAAATAGCCTTTCAGGTAAGAGGTGTCGATTACAGGTTACTGATAGCCAGCGCATACAGCGGATTCGTGGTTTGGCATGCAGGTCTGTCCGCCTCTATACCCCTGGCAATGGCTACACAGGGAAACGCACTCCTCGAAATGTCCGGAAGTATTATTACAGAGGCAATTCCAATCTCCCGGACAATATTTGCAACATATAATCTTATAATAATATTCGCCGTAATAGCCGCAATTACGATAATAAACTCACTTATGCACCCCGAAAAGGGCGGGGCGATCTGTATAGATCCGTCCATGCTCCGGAATTCCGTTTCCTGCAGCGATACTAACGCAGAAGCACTCTCCGGCGATCCGTCAATTTCTTCAAAAAAATATAACGGCCGTACTGCTTATGACCCGGATAACAGCGGTACAGACCGGGGCCAAAGGATAAAAACCACTCCGGCAGACAGACTTAATAACAGCAGGCTGCTGGCCGGAGCTATTGCTGTCATGGGATTTACATATCTTTTTATAAACATATTTATAAACGGCAGGTCTCTCGATCTTAACAGCGTTATTTTATTATTCCTGTTACTTGGCCTCATTCTGCACGGCACACCCGTAAAATACGTAAAAGCGGTAACCTCCTCCGCACAATCATCGGCCGGAATATTATTGCAATTCCCTTTCTATGCCGGGATTATGGGAATTATGACATCTTCATCCGAAAACGGGATTTCCCTGGCCGGAGAAATAAGCAAATGGTGCGTTTCCGTGGCAAATGAACATACCTTTCCGCTTCTCAGTTTTATGAGCGCCGGACTGGTAAATATCTTCGTCCCCAGCGGCGGCGGACAATGGGCGGTACAAGGGCCTATAATGATACCCGCCGGGGCGGAACTTGGAGTAAATCCGGCGCTCACCGGAATGGCTATTGCATGGGGAGATGCCTGGACAAACCTTATACAGCCGTTCTGGGCACTTCCCGCACTTGCAATAGCCAAACTGGATGCAAAAGA
>CAYVED010000053.1:0-16840 GCA_964449975.1 uncultured Muribaculaceae bacterium | reverse complement strand
TGCTCTTCATCCTGTACAGTCCGATCTGAGCGATATAGTAGAGTTGATCCATGCATCTACGGTAAAATATATCCGTAGCGGATATATGTAAGACGGCGTTATTTTAACAGAAACAATACGGATGAATTTTCCTGAAGCTGCAAATTAAGGTGATGATTCAAAGGTGTATACAGCTTAAAATAGCTGAAAAATATACTTAAAATAATTTGCTCTTTTTTATAATGTTATTCCGGCTTCTTGACTTTCCAAAGTGTTGTTGAGTTTTATTTTTTGTTTGGTATTGTTGCGAAAGGTATAGCGAATTGTAAGGCTGGGGATAGTCCGCCGCATCATATTCCGGGTGCTATATGCAGAATATGTACCGCTGTGGGTAACGGCTTCAATATCCGGTGTTTTAGTAAAGAAGGAGACGGCTGCCGAGATGTTGAAGTTTTTTAAGAAATTATACCTGAGGATTATGTGTGAATAGCCCGGCGAGAGTTGTTTGGTGTAGGATAGGGCAGTATATTCATAATCCTGATATTCCATAGACAGGGACATTTCCCATTTTTTATATGTGAAGTTACAGGCGCATTCGCAATAAAAACTTTTCTTGGGGTCTTGTCCGGTAAAATAATCCACGTAATGATAGGCCGCTGCGTCGATACTAAACCAATCGTTTAATTCATAGGTAATTAATCCCCCTAAAGAGAGGCGTTTAAAACGTCCTGCATTTTTATAGGTAGAGATATAGATGCCGTTTTCGGTATATCCGAATGGTTCGATCATATCGGTGTAGACATTATAAATGGCTTCCGGTTCTATGTACAGATCACCTATATTTAATGTGTAGGTTAGTTTGATTTCGTGTTTCTGTACCGGGAGTAATTCCGGATTTCCGCGGACAATCACCAATGGGTCGGTGGAGGTGTTATACGGGTTGAGTTCTCCTATGGCAGGAGCGGTGTTTGTAAGACTATACCCAACCGATCGTTTTGATTATAGGAAAAGGCGGTCTCCAGTATCTTGTCGGGAGTAAATAAATGTTTGTGGTACAGGGAGCCGGTAAAAATGTAATCTTTGTTGCGGTTCACAGAGTTGTAAGTAAAACTCTCGTTTTGACGGGTCTGATAATTTCCGGAGCCGCTATCTTCCGTTTTTCTTCGTTTTGTTTGTAAACCTGCGGAAACCGCAAAATAATCTTTTTCCGTAATGCGCCGTTTAAATAATAATCTGGGGCACACGTTTTTATTAGTTTTATTCAGAACGCCGTGTTGTATTTTTCGATACCCCTCATCTAATTGTCGCTGGTAAAAGTACGTTTGATCCCGGAATAGGAAATCGTAGATTCCCTTTGCGCCAGTTTGTTAATGGAGAAAAATCCTTTCTCGTCCGTCATTGTGGCAGCGTGTAAAGAGTCGTTTATAGAAAGGATTATTTGTATTTTCGCAAGAGCTTTTTTGTTTAATCCGGTGACTTTTCCGGATAGTGTATATGACTTTTCACTCTTTTCTTTTGTTTGTTGAGCGGAGGCTATAAGGGTTATCGTGAATTTTTTTTTATGGCAAAGAGTTTGGAATATTAACAGAACTTACATACATTTGTTGGTCTAAGGATCGAAACGACAGAACCAGATTAAAAACTTATTCCCCGTTTGACTGCCAATATGAATAGACGTTATCTGCCATATCTTATTCTTTTCATATTTTCTGTTGCCATTGTAGCCCTGCTCTTGCTGCCCGATAAAAGACCTTACGTTTCAAAACAATACGAAAACGAAAAGAAAATACTTAATGATTTAGCTAAACAATTAGATACTGCATTCTGGCAGAACAGCGAAGATAAACTGCAACTCGCTCAACA
Organism: uncultured Muribaculaceae bacterium; assembly: GCA_964449975.1. Lineage (GTDB taxonomy): Bacteria > Bacteroidota > Bacteroidia > Bacteroidales > UBA932 > Egerieousia. The sequence continues at coordinate 14,998 of CAYVED010000053.1, read as the reverse complement.
GGCTATTACCCTTTCAGAACAAATAAACGATAGCGAAATGCTGGCCTTGTTTTTATATCTGAAAAGCAACTTTTTATTTCAGCTTGAGATGTACGACAGCCTGGAACATTACACTAAAGCGGCTATCGCGATCTCCGATAACGCCGGCAATAAACTGATTAAGGCACGCGCCCACAGTATTATTGCCAATTATTACCTGCATCATACCGGAAATTATTATGATGCTTTCCTCCATTTTCAGGATGTGCTTAAGTTAAGTGAACAACTTGAATTAGCAAAGGGATTGGCTGTTGCAAACAATGGTATCGGGATGATTTACGAAAGATTAAGTGATCCGGAAAAGGCGCTTTTATATTACAAAAAAGCATTGGATTATTTTCAGAAAGAGGGGGATATGAGGAATACGGCGCTTATAAGCATGAATATAGGTAATTGTTATTCTACCATAAAGCAATATGACGATGCGATCAGTTACCATAACAAAGCATTGCATGTTTTCAGGGAAATAAAGGACTCCCTTCAGATAGCCGGCGAATTTGTTAATCTTGGCACTATATACAGCAACCAGAAACAATACTATAAAGCATTGGAGTATTTGCAGCAAGCCGAAGAATATTCAAGAAATAATCATGTTTCTTTACTGAGTATCACTCTTAAAACCTTTGGTTCTGTGTATATGGAGTTGAATAATATTAAACTGGCTAAGGAGAATCTTATGGAAAGCCTTAATCTGTCAAAAAATATAGGCAGAAAGTCGGATGAAGCCGAAGTTTTACATCAACTCTCCGAAATAGCAGAGAGAGAAGGCGATATATCCTTATCTTACCAATATTACAAAAGAGCCGTGCGACTTAAAGAGAGTCTTACCGGTGCGGAAACTCAAAAAAGGATTGCGGAAACCCAGGCGTTGTATAATCTCAAGAAACAAGAATACGAGACACAACTGATACAAAAAAGATACGAGCTAAAGACAAAACAAAATACCATACTAGTGCTGTCACTTGTCTCCTCATTAATCATCATTGTTTTGTTTGCCACTGTATTACGATTAAAAAACAGGAATATAAGAAAAACTGCCAGACTTGCGGAATTGGAAAAAATACAGCATCAAACAGAAATGGAAGCAAGGAATAGGGAATTGGTTACCTCTTCCCTTCAATTGACAGTGAAGAATGATATTCTTCAGGAAATATCCGGACTCTGCGATAAAATAAGCGCTCATAAAGAAATGAGCCCGATAGAACTCAAAAAGGAACTCAACAATATTCTCAAGCATAATTATAATATTGATAATGACTGGGCTTATTTCAAAAGAATGTTTGAGCAGGTTTATATCGATTTTTTTGATGAAATTAAACTGCTCGGCCCGAATCTTTCAGAGAATGAATTACGTGTATGTGCTTACATTAAAATTAATCTTCAAAGCAAGGAGATAGCCAAGATTATGAATATTAACCCAGAGTCGGTTATAAAATCGCGCTATCGAATCCGCAAAAAATTAAACCTTGAAAAGGACGAGAGCCTGGAAGATTTCATTCGTAATATTTAACCCCTGCCCCATATTTTAAATTTTATATATTATAGGATAAATTAATCTTAAATATAAACTCTTACAAATCAACATCTTAGGTTTTATTTATTATTTGTCCATTATTTGTCCATGCCTGTTTTTAGGTACTTGACTCTCTTTTGATATAATTTTACTAAACCAAACAATTTTATGATTTATGAGAAAAAAACTATTTACAACCTGGGTACTGCTTTGCTTCCTGATTGCGGCATCGTGTACCAAAGACGATGTGGATGAACCCACGTTGGCTCTTTCCCAACAATTTATTGAGTTTGAGAAAAGTTCGGGTGAAAAAAGCATTACCGTAACCACCAATCAGTTAAAATGGGATGCTTTTGCCACCAATAACTGGGTTACGCTTAACCGGAACGGAGATAAATTGACGGTAAAAACAACAGACAACCCCAATCCCGCTGCTAGAAAAACCACCGTGATAGTGACAGCCGGAGGGCTGATTCAAAAGGTGGAAGTGACGCAAACCGACGGAGATCTGATTATCGAATGGGATGCGGAAGAGACCGCTTTCGATCCTTTTGAAACCACACGCACCGTTCATGTAATACCCAACACCGGCAACTGGACTGCGGAAACAGATGCCGTATGGATTACGGTGGATGCGGCGCCTTTGAAAAAGGAGATAACCCTTACCGTAAAAGAGAATCCGGACAGGGAACCCAGGAGAGGATATATTAGTGTAAAATCGGGTAATAAGATCCAGACTGTAGAAATAACCCAGCAGGGCGCCATGTATTATATCCTGCCGTTTTTGCAACAACCGGTAACCTGGCCTGAAATAGAAAAATTTGAAACGGCCCGCCGTAGTAGGCTCATAGAATCTGCCCCCTCCAAGGATTGGCGGGTAATGGAGACCAATAGTCCGGCTTTTACCAGAATACGATATGTAGGAATAACACATAGGAATCCCCGTTATTTAGAGATTGAACTGGAACCCTGGATAATTTGGATTGATGTTGACGTATCCTCTAAGGAGGTTATAGAATCTCCCGGATTTGAACGGTTTATGACCGAGAATTCATTTACTCTTATTAAAAAAACAACGCTCATGAATGGTTACGATCAATATTGGTACAATCAGGAGAATCGTTTCACGGCCTATGTGAGGGTAACGGATGACGGCGTAAAAATGCAGTATTTCTACAACCCCCAACAACCTGAAGCTTATACTGCACTGGAAACATATCCTATTCCCTATATAGATTTTAACACCATATACGAAGGAGAGCCATGGACGGTTTATCAGAAGAAATTTGAGGCCGTGAAAGAATATGAGGCACAACGCGGAGGAATTTTTAAGGGTATTTTTGATGGTTATAACGGTACTGATTGCGGACTGTTTGATGTGCCGCTCCCGGAATGTCACAGGGCATATTATATTCCCTTTTTTGGAACTATCAAATTAACAATCGTAGAACAGTTTTTTCCGGAAATCAATCAGTTGATGTGGAAAACTCCTGGCGGGCATTATTATCCAACCGTAGAGTTTGAACGGCTATTGCAAAAAGAGGGTTTTATAAGACATCCCGATTATCCTAATCCATGGAATGCAACCTATATCAATAATGAAAAACAGATTAAAATGCAGTTGTTTGTCATTAACGATCTTAATACACCATATGTAGGTATGATTAATCGATTTAGGAATAACGGCAACCCCGTAGTTGTGGCACAGATAAAAGATCTGCGGGATTAGAATAAAGTAATTTTAAAACATATAATAATGAAACGGAAACTTTTTTTTCTCCGGATAATGTCTGTTCTACTGGTTTTGCCTGCGGCATGTACCAGTGACGATTATGACGTTTCCACCTTGTCGGTCAACGAAACGTTGATTGATTTCGGCAAAGATGCCGAAGAAAAAAGCATTATAATTACAACAAGCCGGGAAATCTGGGAGGCTTTCTCCAATAGCGAATGGCTCACTGTATCGCAGACCGGCAATACGCTCACTCTCTCTGTCTCCGAAAATACCTCTGCCCGTCCACGCAGGGCATCGGTAATGGTAATGGCGGGAAAATTGTCGCAAAAAGTGGATGTTATTCAAACGGCAGCTAACGAGAGTATAGATATTACATCGGGAAAAATCTTTTTTGACTGCCGGGAGAATGTGCAGAATATAGATGTTACGGCCTTTTCTCCGGACAACTGGAGTGTCTCAACCGATTACGACTGGATAACCGTAAAAGCTAAACCCTATAAAAACCAATTGGTAATTGCCGTAACTGAAAACAGGAACAAGACGGCACGGGAGGGTAAAATCACCCTTGTTTTAAACCAGATTGTTAAAGAGCTTGAGGTTATTCAACAGGGTGTCCGCTACTTCCTGCTTCCCGCTCTCTCGCATGGCGCCTCTATAGACCAAATGGAGGCTTTTGAAAAAGCAAGGGGCGGATATAGGATTCATTACCCTTTCGTAGAGATTGGAGATTATTTTCTCTGGGGATTTAACACTCCTTCCGATGTTTTTCCCACAATATATTATACCATGCTAGCCGGGAAACTCTCTTTGGCGGAAACCAGGGCTCCTTTATCCGACAGGCAGTTTCTTGCGGACTTCGGGGAGTATTTAAGCAATGAGGGATTTACCTCCGGCGGACAAATAGGTGAAAACCGTTATTATACCCGCAAGGACGGAGAATCGTTTGTGAGAGTGCACCTCTTTCCCTACATTGACGAGGAAGAAAATAAGTGGACGGTTGTAAGGTATTATACCCATCCGTTACAGACAGCCTCTTATTCTACCTTTGCCGGTGGCGTGTACTATGGTATGGATGATTTTACCGCCGATGCCGGAAAAGTAAAAAAATGGGAAGCGGAGACGGGTGGAGGCATATTCAATGCCGGAGCATCTGATGCCATCAGACTCTATTTCTCGGTTCCTCAATCCCCATGGTTTGCTAGATTATATTTTATGAAAGGTGCGGGAAATACAGTGAAAGAGACAAATTTTGTTTTTATCGAATCTACATTGGTTTTCCGCAAAGAGAGCCGGTTTTACCCCTTTTCGGGTAACAATTTAGATTTATTCTATCCCACCGACGAATTCGAGGCATTAATGAATAAAGAGGGATTCAGCTACTTCCAGCAATCATCGATGAATATGCTGAGTGACGTATTTTTCTATTATAACCATGCCAAAAAGCGGATGGCCGGCGTCTATTTAGATAGATTTGAAAGAGTGAATTTTCATCTGTTTGTTCACGATGAGACAACATCGGCAAACATCCCGCCTCTGCTAAAATGGAATGAAGCCCTCAAAGGGCAGAATAGTGAATCCTGTTTTTCGATTTCCGGATTATCAACAAACTAAACAAATGCGAAAATGAAAAAAATATTACAAATCCTGATACTTCCCCTGCTTTTATGCGTGGCGGCATCATGCGAAAAAAATAAAGAGGAGGCATCCACCCTTACGGTGGATGAGCAGATATTGACATTCGGCAAAAGCGCCGGAGAAAAAAGCATCAACGTAATAACCGATGCAGATACATGGACAGCCATGCCCAACGAGAAGTGGGTAACGCTTACTCAGTCTGCCCAAAGCCTGAATATAGCCGTAGAAAAAAACGAAGACCTGAAAACACGCACCGCCACGATATGGATTATTGCAGGCTATGCAACACAAAAAGTGGAAATCACTCAATCCGCCACCGATGTGATTCTGACTATAGACCCGCAGGAAATAATTTTTGATTCGCAGGGTGGAGACCGCGTGGTGGATGTGATTTCAAATGTGCACAAATGGACGGCCGATACCGATGCGGACTGGTTTACCGTGCAGGCAAAGCCCTACAAAGGAGAGCTTGTAATTAATGTAGCCGCCCAAAACGATATGAAACAACGTAAAGGATTGATTACCATTAAGACCGGAGAACTCTTGCAACAATTTGAACTGGTGCAGCAGGGCATGGCTTTTGCGCTTTTTCCCTATCTGAAATTCGGCGCCGGCGAAAAAGAGATGCAAGACTTCGAGCATGCCAGAGGAAGTACTTTTTACCATAACGACGCATATCCTGTAAATCATTTGTTCAGGAATTTTTCCTATGATATTAGAACATGGATTAGCGGATTGGAATATGTAGATGGCCTGGTAAACGTGCAGAAAAACGATCCTGAGGTATTATTGGGGGAGGATTTTGAACGGTTTTTAACGGACAACGGATATAGAAAAACACTTGGCCGCAAACATCACTATATTCCTGGAAAAATTATAAGCAAAATATTCTATAATGATAATTTGAACGTACGAGTAGAAGTTTCAAGCACGGAAAGTATTCACCCTTTTAATTTTAGAATTTTTCCTGTTAACACTAATAATTATCCCGTATTGGAACGACTTGAATTCGGATTTAACGATTTTTCTAAGCACGATAATCTGGTTGAGCTTATTCAACAATGGGAATCGGAACACGGCGGTATCTATAATGAAGAAAAATCGAGTGTAAATTATTATCCGCCTATGATTTTTTTCGACGTAGAAGATAATCCCGATTATCATGAAAGAGTATATACCTTTAACGATAACTCAAAAACTCAACTTATGAGTATTGGAACTTCATATTTCAACACGAACTACTTTTACTTTTTTCTGCCGGGGAACCCAAGAAACTATCTTACGAAAGAATTTAAGTCATTTATGAAAAAAGAAGGATATGAGTTCCTCGATATGTATTCTGCTAATCCTACAGGCACACTTTGCCGTTATAGTTTCTATAATTCAGAAAGACAATTGGCGATGGGAATTTCATATCCGGGAGGATTACTCCTGGAATCAAATGATGTAACAGTGACACTTTCTCCTCCGCAACTTGAATATTATGAAATCTATTAATTAAAATTTTTTAAATGAAAAAATTATTTTTATTACTCTTATGTGCAGGTGTACTGTTTTTTGCCTGCAGGCCGGATAAAAAGGATATTTTACCTGATGATGCAACCCTTTCCGGAGCGCAGTTGCCGCCTACACTGCCGGGCGTTGTTAAAGGTATGATACGCGTGAAATTAACCCGCGAAACAGGCAACCGGTTTATGATAAGCGAAACCGCAGGAAAACTGCGCAGTAATGCTGCCGGCATGGATGCCTACCTGCACGGAATAGGCGCAAAAAAGATGAAACGTGTTTTCCCTGATGCCGGGAAATATGAAGAGCGTACCCGCAGGGAAGGATTGCATTTGTGGTATGATGTTACGTTCGACGAATCGATTCCCGTTACGCGCGCCGCAACCGCTGCACGCGATATTCCAAGTGTGGAAATTGTGGAAGAGATACTGAAGCCGGAGTTGCAGCCTTTCCAAATATCGGGAATTAAAAGAAGTACAGCCGGGCCGGCAGAAGGTACGCAATTTAACGATCCTTTTTTGTCTTTTCAATGGCATTATAATAACACAGGCATTTTTGCCGGATCTTTACCGGGAGCCGATATTAATCTGATTAAAGCGTGGGAGAAAGAGACCGGTAAACCCGGCGTAATTGTAGCAGTGGTAGATGGCGGGATAGACGTAGCCCATGAGGATCTGAAGGATAATATGTGGGTGAACGAAGCCGAACTGAACGGCGTTCCCGGAGTGGATGATGACGGCAACGGATTCATTGACGATATTTACGGTTATAATTTTGTGCGTAGTGCAGGGGAAATTACCCCGACTGATCACGGTACGCATGTGGCAGGCACTGTGGCTGCACGTAATAATAACGGAATTGGTGTTTGCGGGGTGGCTGGCGGCAATGGTGAGCTTTCCGGCGGTTCACGGCTGTTAAGTTGCCAGATATTCTCGGACGTAGCCAGCAACACTGTAGAAGCCGCCATAAAATACGGGGCAGATAACGGGGCGGTTATCAGTCAGAATTCATGGGGATACAACTACCCCGGTCCATCGCAGCTCCCCGTTTCTCTCAAAGCTGCTATCGATTATTTTATTAAATACGCCGGATGCGACAACGAGGGCAACCAACTTTCTGATTCTCCAATGAAAGGAGGCGTGGTTATATTTGCCGCCGGTAACGATGATAAAGATTATAAGAGCTATCCCGCGGCTTATCCGCCTGTAGTATCCGTATCGGCAATGGCGCCCGATTTCAAAAAAAGCTGGTACACCAACCGCGGAGACTGGATATCCGTAATGGCGCCGGGTGGAGACAGTTTTTATGCCGACGGCATGGTGGCCAGTACTCTTCCCGGTAACCAATACGGTTATATGGAGGGAACATCTATGGCTTGCCCGCATGTATCGGGGATTGCGGCTTTGGTAGTATCGAAATTCGGCGGAGCGGGCTTTACCAATGAAGAGCTTAAACGGCGCATCACCACGGCCTTTCGTCCGATGGACATAGATGCCGTAAATCCGGACTACAAAGGACGGTTGGGAAAAGGATATATCGATGCCGAAAAAGCGCTTGCCGTAAATGAGAATAAAAAACCGGGTAAGGTTGCAGCCGTATCGGTAAAAGAAGACTACATTACGCTGGAACTTACATGGAAAGCCGTCGCCGATGAAGATGACGGGACAGCAACCCTGTACAAACTTTATTATTCCGGGAATCAGCTTAATTCCGGCAATTATCACACGGCTGCCGCAATAGACGTTAAAGGAATATCCTATAATCCCGGAGACGATATTGTTTATACTTTAAAGGATTTGCCGTTGAACACACAGTTCTATTTTGCCTTGCTAGCCGAAGATCGCTGGGGATTGCAATCGGAACCTCTATTCTTTTCGGCTAAAACCGAAGAAAACTTCCCGCCCACACTCACGAGAACCGGTGCGGAAAATATCCGGATAACCGGGAATGAAACTGCAGAGGTGAAAATCAGGGTGGAAGAACCGGAACAGCAGGAATGGACATATAAAATCAGCGGGCAGCAACAGGGAGTTTCCGTGATCCGTCAGCATGACGTCGTTATGCTTAAATTCAAGGCTATCGCTCCCATGGGTAAACATAGCGTGAAAATAGAAGTATCAGATATTTTCAACTCCTCGGCCTTGCTGGAGATACCGTTTGAAATTTATGAGAATCATCCTCCTAAATTAATCAAAGAGTTTCATAAAATATTTATTCCGGTGACTAAGAGCGATTATTCAATTAATCTGTCGGAATATTTTTCAGATGAGGATGGGCATGAAATAACTTATTCCGTACGTCAATCGGATGCTTCAATTCTGGGAGCATCTTTACAAGGCGATAAACTTACATTTAACCCGCTGCGCTTAGGCATTGCCTCTCTGGAAATTACCGCTACTGATACTCAGAATAGCCGTAAACGTGCAACCGTTCAGGTACAGATTGTGAAAGATGAACTGGTATATGTAATTTATCCGGTTCCGGCAACCAAAGTTCTGAATGTTCGCCTGAGCGATGCTGTTGAGGATGTTGAGTTGAGTATCTATACGACTACAGGGACAAAGGTGTATGAAAAAAGTCTAACGGCCAATACGCCTGAACAACGATTGATACAATTAGACTTGTCAAAACTTTCCGGAGGTACATACGTGCTGTATGCTAATGCTAACGGAAAAACATTCAGGCAGTCATTCATTAAACTCTAAATATCCGTTATTATGCTGAAAAAATTAAATTTCATATTATTCTTTATCTGTTGCGGAACTGCACTGTTTTGTCAGAGCAGCCGTCCGCTCCCTTTCCTTGAAGTAAATCCCGATGTGCGTACGGCCGGAATGGGAGAAGCCGGAATGGGCGTAACACGAGGTATGTTTCTTTATACTAATCCCACGGCATTTTTTCAAAACTATGGTAATTTTTATACCTCGTATGCCTTCGGATTATATCCTAAGATTGCAGACAGCAGGCAAACATATCATGCGGCTTCGGCCGGATACAAAATCTTTAGCCGTCATGCTTTATTTGCCGGATTCCGGTATTTTTCCGGTCTGGAAGTGCCTCGCGTGGGAGAGGACGGTATAGAAAGGAAGCCTATACGTCCCAGGGATTGGGCTATTGATTTTGCCTATGCATTTAACTTCAGTCCGCATTTCTCGGCTTATGCAGGGGGGAGTTTCATTCAATCCTATAACTCCAAAACTGCGTATACAGGCAGTTTTACGATGGGTGTATATTATAATAACAGCCTGCAATCTTTTAATAAAGAGGAGGGAAGTTATTCCGTAGGCATATCTGTGAACAATCTGGGCGGAAAGGTGAAATATGGTAAAAACGGAACAGAAAGCGATCTGCCCGCATCTGTTGCGGCAGGCGGTTCCGTCTCACTGCCTTTCAATGAGTCGCACAAACTGAACGCGTCATTGACAATGCGCTATTTTATACTGCCTTCGGATGCGAAAGCCTTTACGGGTGGCATGGGACTGGAATATGAAATGTTCAATGTAGCAGCTATTCGCACCGGATATCATTTGGGTAACGATAATAATTACCTTACTGTAGGAGCAGGCTTTAAAGTGAAATTTGTGAACATTGATGCCGCCTATATGGTTGCAAGTTCAAAAGATTTCAACCTGTTTAGAATAGGGATGAACATTTTGTTTTAAGACAGATTGGTTTTTCTTCGCTTAAAACGGCATCAATTACTGTTATATAGATAGTTTGATGCCGTTTTATTATTACACTTGCCGGTTGGGATTCTGATAGCAAGTTCTCCCACGTTTTACTATTATCGGACGATGCAAAAATATAAGAATCAAAACACATAAATTTCCCTGTCCCGAAACACATACTCTTCGGAACGGCAGAACAGGTAAACCGTCGCAAATCAGGTCTGAGTATACTCTGTTGTTTTTCAACAATCCCGATTTCCGGGATTGTTTGTACACAAAAGTTCATATTGCGTACTCTACTCATGGGTATTAATAGGTTGTTGAAATTGAATAAAGTATCGGGAATATATTAACCGGAATGATCGGAAAGGAGAGCATTTTGATCGTTTCGGAGAACCGGAATGTGTGGGACAGCCTTTATTTTATAATTTATTTAATTATTTTTGTCTGCTAAAAAAACAATAATGGATATTAAATTTGAACTGCTGTTATCTTTAAAGTTATTCCTGGCCCTTGTTTTAGGGGGTATTATCGGACTTGAAAGAGAAAGAGACCAACATAATGTAGGTATCCGTACTTTTGCTTGTATATGTGTAGCTTCCTGTTTATTTGTTGCTATTGCAGCCCACCTGACAGAAGATAAATCCGCTATTGCCAGAATGCTGGCGGCTATTGCCACAGGTTTGGGATTTATCGGTGCAGGTATTATATTTAGGGGTGCTAACAGTATGCCCAAGGGACTGACTACGGCTGCCGGCCTTTGGGCTACTTCTGCTGTCGGAGTTGCAACAGCCCTTAATATGTTTATGCTTGCCATAGTTTCAACAATAATTATTATGCTAATATTTTGCATTAACAAATTTTATTGGTATAGATGTTTTGTAGAAAGAATATTTATAAATAGAAATAACGGGAAATGATTTGAAAACAGCCCAGAGATTAGAAAAAACGAAACCTTAAAAAATAAATGATTATGATACATAAACATATATATGACGAACAGGGGAATCAACTTTGCTGCACACAGACAGATAAAGTTTACACCAATGCAGGAGCCGGAGCACTTTTAAGAGGGGATATTCAAAACAGAGGGGGGGGGCATGAACAACACAGCGATGACGACGGTCACGACCACAATGCTGGTGGCAGTTCGCTAAAAATGTTCCTGCCATCCGTATTGTCATTGGTACTTCTATTGATTGCTTTAACTTTTGATAACTGGTTGCCACAGCAATGGTTTAGCGGAACTATACGTTTTATATGGTATTTGATAACTTATGCGATAGTGGGGTTCCCGGTTATTAAAGACGCGATAAAAAGTGTTTTTCAAGGAGAGGTTTTTTCGGAGTTTCTTTTGATGAGCATTGCCACAATAGGTGCATTTTTTATAGGGGAATATCCTGAAGGGGTAGCTGTAATGTTGTTTTATTCAGTTGGAGAAGTATTTCAGACCTTGGCCGTATCAAGAGCTAAGGGCAATATCAAGGCTCTGTTAGATCAACGTCCTGATGAGGTAACTATACTTGAAAACAACGAGCCGAAGCTGATTAAGGCTGAACAAGCGGTAATAGGTGATATTATTCAGTTGAAACCGGGAGATAAATTAGGATTGGACGGAGAGTTGCTTACCGACAATGCTTCTTTTAATACATCCGCTCTGACAGGTGAGAGCAAACCGGACACAAAGAATAAAGGCGAAGCCGTATTGGCGGGGATGATTAACCTGAATACCGTAGTTCAGGTAAGAGTTACTACATCTTATTCGGACAGTAAGTTGAGTAAGATACTCGAACTGGTGCAAAATGCAACTTCGCAAAAAGCTCCTACCGAGTTATTCATCCGTAAATTCGCTAAGATATACACTCCTATTGTTGTATTACTGGCAGTAGCGATTTGCTTTGTTCCCTATTTCTTTACAGGAAACTATATATTTAACGATTGGTTATACAGGGCGCTGGTGTTTCTGGTTATTTCATGTCCATGTGCATTGGTCATCAGCATTCCTTTAGGTTATTTCGGTGGTATTGGTGCTGCGAGTCGTAATGGTATCTTATTTAAGGGAAGCAACTACCTGGATGCCTTAGCTGGCATTCGAAATGTGGTAATGGATAAAACGGGTACCATGACCGAAGGTGTATTCAAGGTTCAGGAAGTGGTTTTCAAACCCGAGTTTGATAAAAAAGAAATTCTTAAATTGGTAAATGCCATAGAAAGTCTGAGTACACACCCTGTGGCGACAGCTATACAGGAATATGTAGGAGATATTGACCGTTCTCAAGAACTGGAAAATGTAGAAGAAATTGCCGGGCATGGATTAAAAGCTACTGTTAATAGAAAAGAATTGTTGGTAGGTAATTTTAAACTGATGGATAAATTCAATATCAGCTATGATGTTGATCCATCCTCAATCGTTTATACAACCATTGCTGTTTCTTACGATAAAAAGTTTGTGGGGTACATTACTATTGCAGACAGTATTAAAGAAGATTCGAAAGAAACTATCGTTTTATTAAACGAACTGAATGTGAAACCTACCATGTTAAGCGGGGATAAAACTTCTGTAGTAAAATATGTGGCTGAACAATTGGGTATAGATAATGCTTATGGAGACCTGTTACCCGAAGATAAGGTAAATAAAGTGAAAGAGATTAAAGCTAAGAAGGAAACCGTAGCTTTTGTTGGAGATGGGGTGAACGATGCTCCGGTAATAGCTTTGAGCGATGTAGGTATTGCAATGGGGGGATTAGGCAGTGATGCTACCATAGAAACGGCTGATGTGGTAATACAGGATGATAAACCTTCTAAAATACCAATGGCTATCAATATTGGTAAACAGACTAAAAGAATTGTATGGCAAAATATAACCTTGGCTTTCGTAGTAAAAGGTATCGTTCTTATTCTTGGGGCCGGAGGACTGGCAACGATGTGGGAGGCCGTATTCGCTGACGTAGGTGTATCGCTGATCGCTATTCTGAATGCTATTCGTATAATGAAGATGAAATTATGAGTTACGTATTGATGGAAGAAAACCAGTTCCGTTCACTTATGGTACCGATGATGAATCAGGCAACAGGTGTAAATTACCGTTTTTCTGAAACGGACTACTGTATGACCGGCAAGGAAGTGTGCGATTTTCTGAACATATTGCCAGGTGTATTCAGCGTAACAAGAAATAGGATTGTAATCTATTGAATAATAGGTTTTTGAGGAAGAGGAGTATGACAATGGGTAACGTTATGGAAAAGAGCAGCTCTTGGTCAAGACATATTTGATTTGTGGTTTACAAGCTCGTATCGAGCCACACCCTATGTTTACAGTGGTTGAAGGTGATATTGAAACATGGGAAAAATGGGAATAAAAAATTCAATAATATTTATTTTTCATTTGGAATGTTCAGGCCAAACCAGGTTTTCAATTTTGTAACCTAACTCTTTGGCTTTTTGCAGGTATTCTTTTTTTACGTTTTCCGGCATCGAAGGTTCCCGCGATAGCAGCCACATGTAATTCAGGTTCCGACCAACTACCAATGCATATTTATAGTCGGTATCAATTGCAATCACGTTATAACCGGAATACACAGGGCCTCCGAATCGGACTTTGAGTTTGGCTTCGTCAGGTGAGCCTGCTGATTTTGCTTTGCCGACAGCTGTTTCTATTTTATTCTTTTTGGAATTGTATCCGCTATTGACCACTTTAACCGTGCCATCCTCATTCAACGAATACACTGCGGTCACACGGTCTAATCCTTTTTCAAACAAAAAATCCAGACGGGCAATTTCATGCCATTTCCCCATATAATTTTTAAGGCTAAATGGTTTGACAGGAATAGCTCCTTCTGGGATTGTATGGCGGTTCTTCAAAGACAGGGCAGATAGCAGCCGTCCTATTATACCTTCTGCCGGAATATTCTTAGTTTTCATTTTTAGTATTTAAGGTTCGTATTTAATAAAAACAACCAGGTAGTTTTATTGTTTACGTGAGGGCCGTTGATGTAGTAAAATTTCTCCAAGTTATTGGAACTTATCGGGTATGTATCCAATAAGGCCTTTTAAAAAGCCGCAAATTCTTTCGAATAGCGGGTTACCTCTGCCACTAAATCCCAATTACGGGAAACAATTTCACAGATGCTTTCTATTTCCCGTTTACGCCGCCGAACATGCAAAAACAAGGTTTTATCCCTAAATGGAAAATCCTGTATGATGGATTACGGGTGAAAACCTTTCGAGTGCAATTTCTCTGATTGATACTTTTCCGGGACAAGTTTCTTTTCATCTAAAAACACATGAACCTGTTTGCTTATCGTTTTTAGGACTACCACATCAAAGTGTGATAAAATATCGGTGTAGATAATAAATTCTATTAAATGTAAGTCTTCTGAGAGCATAATCTGATTTTTTACAAAGGTAAACCTTTGCAGGCGATCCTCCTACTTTTTAAGCTGAGCCGTTTTCCGCCTTTTCGGCGGTTTGGGCTTACGCCCGTCCCGGGTTCGAGACACAAACGCAAAAAGGAAGCATTTCTGCTTCCTTTAAGTGATCCGTCTGGGATTCTCATTGCAGAGTTACCACGCTGATATTTAAAACTTTATATTTTTAGCTTCAAGCATATCCCATGAATTATCCCACTAAATTTCTACGTGCTTTTGCGATAGTTTGCTCATGGAGAATGCTGAGGGCAAATATAACTATTCTTCTTCATATTTACAAAATATAGAGTTTCACATTAATTGCCACCAGAAAGTGAACGCTTTACGTATCGCTATTGATAATCAACGATATATCTTTTATTTCATCGGAAAATCCACACGATTATTTCTCATCGTTCTGCCCGTGATTTAACACGATTGTTATTGCAAAGTTAAGAAAGAATATTAAATCTATCCATTGTTTGCCCGAAAAGTTG
>CAYVED010000052.1:0-17631 GCA_964449975.1 uncultured Muribaculaceae bacterium | reverse complement strand
AGAGCATCTGCCTTACAAGCAGAGGGTCACAGGTTCGACTCCTGTTGCTCCCACGCTTTTTGAGTGATCAAAAGTTTTCATAGTGTATTTTAAGTGTTTTGGAGGTCTGCAGAAGTGCAGGGCTCTTTTTTCTTTTTAAATGCTTTGTAAAGTTCGCGATCGCTTTATTTATGATCATAATTTATATTTGGTTATATGTTTTTTTGTTGTAATTTTGTACTGCCTATATTTATACAAATGAAGCGATATTAGAGTATTAAACAGGAGGTTCGTTTAACTATTTATTATTCGTACAAAGCATAAAAGCGGAGACGTATTTTGGTTGCGGGAAGTTGCCGGGTATGCTGATATTTCAAGTGGTTAAACAAATAATGCCTTATATGGAAAATGATGATAAAAGAGTGCTTTCATTAAAGCAATGGTTTGCCTTATATACTACATCGCGTGCCGAGAAAAAGGTTGCAGTGAGGCTCGCTTCCATAGGGGTCGAATATTTTCTTCCTCTGTTGCGTGTGCGGCGTAAATGGAGCGACAGGGTAAAAATCGTGGAAATCCCTTTGTTTAGCTCGTATATTTTTGTAAAAGTTAAAAATTCGGAACTGCCTCTGATGAACAAAATAGACGGGGTGGTTAAAAGTATTTATTATAACGGCAATCCGGCCGTAATGAAAGACAAAGAGATTGAGGTAATATGCGAATATATACAGAAAGCCGGTGATTGTGAACTTATTGCCGGCGATACGGTTGAGATTGTTTGCGGTTCTCTCGTAGCATCTGACAAGCTTGTTACCGGAAAGATAATAAGAGTAAAAAAGAATTATCTATATTTGTATATAGAACAGTTACGGGCGGGCGTGTGTGTGAAAAAGTGTGAGGTTAAGAAAATAAAGACAGAATAGGCTGAGTGTCATAATCTGTTTATAGTTAAATTGTTGCACCGGAAATACCTGGGAGTGACCAGACTGTGTTATATATACGGGGTATGTTTGAAAGTGTAAAAATTATTAAATGATTAACAGAATGCAGAAAAAGATTTGTATTGCGGTATTGGCGGTACTGGTATCGTTACCGTTGTTTGCCCAGAGTGCATCCGATATTGAAATGGCAAAACGGCTTGCAAGACAGCAGGGATATTCCGAGAAGCAGATAGAGGCGATGTTAAAACAAAAAAACGAGGCGTCCTCTTCCGGTTTTCAATCCCGTACGGATAATAAGAGTATAGACAGAAATGCCGCTATCCGGGAACAGCAACAGTACCGGCGGCAAAACGGTGATGAAAGAAAAACATTGACCGGTTATGGTGTCTCCGGAAGAGAGTCTATGGAGATTTCGGATGTTCCCGTCGATTCCGTAAATTTTGCAGAAAAAAATAATCTCGTATTCGGACATGATCTTTTCAGGAATACAAATCTTAATTTCGTTCCTAATTATAATATGCCTACGCCGGAGAATTATAAACTTGCTCCCGGAGACGAGGTTGTAATAGATGTCTGGGGAGATGTTATTACCACCATTACCGCAATTATATCCCCGGAAGGTTCCGTTAATATCCCGGATCTGGGGCCGGTATATCTGGCGGGGCAAACCGTAGTCAAGGCGGAACAGTCTCTTAAAGAGTATATGGGTAAAATATATTCCGGAATTCTCGGTCCTACTCCCAATACTTTTGTAAAACTGGCTCTTGGGAAAATAAGGAGCATCACTATAAATGTTGTGGGAGATGTTCGCATACCCGGTTCGTATGTTATGCCCAGCCTCTCTACAATGGCAAGTGCGATGTATCTGGCGGGAGGTCCTGCCGATATAGGTACGGTAAGGGAGATAAAACTTTACAGGAAGAACAAACTTATAAGCACGCTGGACGTATATGATTTTATTACAAACGGAACTTTCGATACTAATCTCAGGCTTGAAGACGATGATATAATATCCGTAGGAACTTATTCCGGTATAGTTACGGCAGAGGGTGGAGTAAAACGCCCTATGAGATACGAGATAAAGGCCGGGGAGACCCTGGATAAAATACTCTCTTACGCCGGAGGTTTTTCGGACGACGCCTACGGGAATATGGTACATGTGGAGAGGGTGTATTCAAGAGGAGATAAGCCCGGGGCAACATCTCAGGCATTTGATGTTCTCAAAAAGGATTTTTCCGGGTTTAAACTCGAAAACGGGGATATAATAATTGTAAAACAGAATGAAAAACGGTTCGATAACAGAGTGGAAATAGCAGGAGCCGTATGGAGGCCGGGGAATTATTCCATAGCCCATGCTGACGGCGGAAGTGGAGTCAAAACTTTAAGGCAGCTTATTACGGCTGCCGGAGGTCTTAAAGAAGATGCGTATATGCTGAAAGCCTATATACAGAGATTTTCTTCCGACAGATCCAAAGAGCAGATCTCTTTCTCGTTGCAGAGCGTGATACTTGGTAAAGATGATATAATGCTTTATCCCGATGATTATGTGAGGATTTTTTCGCAGGAAGAACTTACGCCCAAGCAGACCGTAAATATTTATGGAGAGATAAATAATCCCAGCGGGCCGGACATGGAATATGAATACCGGAAAGGAATGACGCTGGGGGATATAATATTGAATGCCGGCGGGATTACCGATGCCGCATCTCTGACTAAAGTAGAGATAGCCAGACGGATAACCAAGGGAAAGGATGATATAAGTAAAAATGATACGGTAGCGCTGGTGCTCTATTATAATCTTATGACAAATCCCTCTGATGCCGATACCAGGCTGGAACCGTTCGATATAATATTCGTAAGAAAGTCGGCTTCATACAAGCCGCAGCAGACAATATATGTAAACGGGGAGGTAAATTACCCCGGTGCGTATGTAATAGAGAAAAATGTGGTAAGGATCAGCGATGTGATTTCCAAAGCCCAGGGGGTAAATCAGGACGCATATATAAAGGGGGCCAAACTTACCAGGGTGCTTACAAAAGAGGAATTCGAAAGACTGAGAACAGCGTTGGAGATAGCCCGAAAACAGGTTTCGGATAGTACCGTTATAGATGAGATAAATATTGGAAACAGATATGATATTGCGATAGACCTTGAAGCCGCTTTAGCCGCACCGGGTTCTTATGCCGATGCAGTGCTTAGGGAAAATGATATTATTTCGATTCCTAAATTCAATAATACGGTTAAAATCTCCGGAGCGGTATTATATCCTAATACGATAAGCTATAATCCGAGATACAGTTGGAAAAGATATATATCAAATGCCGGAGGGACTTTGCAGAAAGCCATGAACTCAAAAATATATATGGTGCACATGAACGGTTCGGTTGCAACAAGAGGTTCCAAAGATTTTAGAGTGCGGCCGGGAACGGAGATTGTAGTTCCGGCTAAAGAGAAAAAGCCGTCGGGACAATCGTTGGCTGCTATATTGGGTATAGCCAGCAGTACGGCAAGTCTTGCTGCAATGGTGGTCACTATCATAAATCAGGTTAAATAGAGTTAGTTATATGTCCACGACCCTTAAGAAAATATTAACAAGACTTGTCAATTCTCCTTATCTGAGCAGATGGCTGGTGTTGCTTATAGATACCGTAATATGTACCTTCGCGACCATGTCGGTATATCTGGTGCTGGGATTTTTTATAAATTACCATGTCCCCGGTTTTACATACGGATTTATTACTCTTACGGCTATAGCGGTAAGCATTGCGGTATTTATGCTTTACGGAACATACCGGGGAGTTATGAGGCATACATCCTTGCAGGAAGTGTGGCGCATATTGCTTGCCGTAATATCCAAAAGTGTAATATTATTCCTTCTGTTTTACCTGTTCTATGATTTCTACGGTTTTACGTTGTCTGTTAGAAGAATAATCATAGTCCAGTTATGCGATATAGTCTGCTCGTTATCTTTATTGGTGATGTTAAGGGTTTTCCTTATATATTTTTATGAACTGTTCATGGCCTCTATCAATAAAACTTTCAAAAAAGTGCTTATTTACGGAGATGATGCCCGGAGCCTTTCGCTTGCAAATTATTTTTCCAAGAATCTGCATGCGGAGTACAGGATCATGGGATATATAAAAGTGCAGGATATAAGGAGCAAGTTGAAACTGCAGGGCCTTACGGTATATACCATAGATTCTTATGAATATTTTGAGAGCATAATAAATAAGAAGACTGTAAACGCTATTATATTCCCTTCGCAGTCCAGCGCTCTGGCGGAAAAGAACAGATTGATAAATTTCTGTATAAAAAAGCATATAAAAGTATTTATACTTCCTCAACTGAATGAAGTTACCGATAGCGTAACGGCGCAGATAAGGGAGATAAAAATAGAGGATCTGCTCGGCCGCGACGAAATAGAGATAAATATGGACGAGATAAAACAGGAACTTTCCGGTAAGGTTATAATGGTAACCGGAGGGGCCGGAAGCATCGGCGGGGAACTTAGCCGCCTTATATCCTCATTTAATATAAAGAAGCTTATCATTCTGGATAATGCCGAAACTCCATTACATTATATGCAAATGGAACTTACGGACAGGGAGCATAAGACTTTCTTTAAAAATAACAAAGGGTTTGTAGACGCTTCCTCGAAAGTATCGGAAGAAGGACAGAAATCATTCGGAAAATATATGAGCGACAGGTTCGGTTTCGTGATAGGCGATGTAAGGGATAAGGAGAGGATAAGGAATATATTCGATCATTATAAACCGGATATTATATTTCATGCTGCAGCCTATAAGCACGTACCTATGATGGAGAGCAATCCTTGTGAAGCGGTAAATGTAAATGTGCTGGGAACTAAAATAGTTGCCGATGCTGCAGTGGAGTTCGGGGCGGAAAAAATGGTAATGGTTTCTACCGATAAGGCCGTCAATCCTACCAATGTAATGGGATGCAGCAAGAGACTTGCCGAAATATACGTGCAAACCCTTAGCAAGGCCATAATAGCCGGAGGGGTAAAGGGGAAGACCAAATTTATTACTACGAGGTTCGGGAACGTACTGGGATCCAGCGGATCGGTAATACCACGTTTCCGTGAACAGATTATGGCGGGCGGTCCGGTTACCGTAACACATAAAGATATTATAAGATATTTTATGACTATTCCGGAGGCATGCCGTCTTGTTCTGGAGGCTGCCACTATGGGGGAGGGCTATGAGATATTTGTTTTTGATATGGGACAACCGGTAAAGATTGCCGATCTTGCAAAAAACATGATCTCTCTGGCCGGCTTTACTCCCGGAGTGGATATAAAAATAGAGTACACCGGTCTGAGGCCCGGAGAAAAGTTATATGAGGAGCTGCTGAACGTGAAAGAGAGCAATATCCCTACTGCAAATAAGAAAATATCAGTGGCTAAAGTCCGGGATTATGAATATTCTTATATTGTGGACAGATTAGAACGGTTAAAAGAATATACAAAGACCCTTAATAAGACGGAAACGGTTCGGATGATGAAAGCTATAGTTCCCGAATTCAAAAGCCTGAATTCCGTATATTGTAATTTGGATAATAAAAATTAGATAGATATGACTGGTAATAAGGATACGCATAGCGGTAAAGAGATAGATCTGGTAGAGCTGGTAAAAAGATTGTGGAAGAAGAAATGGTTTATTATAAAGATAACGGCCGTATTTATTTTGCTTGGATTGAGTATTGCGCTGTTCTCTCCCAAAGAGTATACTGCCGGTTGTGTAATGGTACCCCAGACAAGATCCAGAACCGGAGGCTCTTTGAGCGGACTTGCAGCAATGGCGGGGATTTCGCTCGGCAGCATGGGGGAGAGTGAGACCATTTCTCCGAGGGTGTATAGTAAATTACTTAATAATGTGGAGTTATTGAAAGAGTTGATGTACACCCCTGTAAATTTCGAGGGTTTTGCCGAACCCGTTACCTTGTTCGATTATTATACGAAAAAGGAGTACAGGAAGTTTTCTTTGATAGGAACAATAAAAAAATATACGATAGGACTGCCTTCTCTTATCATAGGAGCTGTAAAAGGAAAGCCGAAAGAAGCGCCGGCTCCTGCTGCCGGGATGACTGTGCACGGGCCTGCCATCAATACTCTTACAAATAAGGAACAGGCGTGTATAAAAATACTTAAAAGCAGGTTCAGTCTTGCCGTCAACGATAAAGAGGGATATATTTCCATTTCCGCAAGCATGCCGGAACCTCTGGCCGCCGCTCAGGTGGTACAGCAATTACAGATACTTCTGCAAAAATATATAACGGATTTCAAAATACAAAAAGCGCAGGATAGTTATGAGTTTATAAAACAACGCTATAATGAGGCCAAAGCCGATTTTGAAGCCAAACAGGAGGTATATGCAAAGTTCCAGGATGCAAACAGGGTACTTTCAAGCGCCCATTCGAGGATAAAAGGAGAACAGATACAGGCCGAATACAGTATTGCAAACTCTTTATTCGGAGAACTGGCCAGGCAACTGGTACAGGCGGAAATAAAAGCGAAAGAGGATTCGCCCGTTCTCACCATTGTGGAACCGGTAGTAGTACCGGGAGAAAAAAGCAAGCCTAAAAGAAGTATGATTCTTGTAATATTTACCCTCCTGGGTGGATGTATAGGGTGCGGATTGGTACTTACATTCGATTGTATAAAAAGTCATTCGGATGATGCAAGGCTGCTTAGAAAATGGAATTGATTAAAACAGGTTTTTTATTATATGAAGAATTTTGCATTGATAGGTGTTGCGGGATATATCGCACCCAGACATTTGAGAGCAATAAAAGATACCGGAAATAATCTTATAGCTGCTTACGACAGATTCGACAGTGTGGGCATAATGGATAGTTTTTTTCCGGAAGCCTCATTTTTTACCGAACAGGAATTGTTCGACAGGCATTGTTCCAGGTTAAAGGGATCGGACAGGCAGATAGATATACTGTCTGTTTGTACTCCTAATTATCTTCACGATGCGCACATCAGATACGGGCTGAGGCTGGGAGCCGATGTAATATGTGAAAAGCCGGTGGTATTGAATCCCTGGAATATAGATTCATTAATGGATATAGAACGGGAGACCGGACATAAGGCTTACAATATTTTGCAACTGAGGCTGCACGATTCCATAATTAATCTTAAAAAGAAAATAGAAAGCGGACCTGAGGATAAGGTTTACGACGTAGATCTTACGTATATTACTTCCAGGGGCAACTGGTATTATACGAGCTGGAAAGGGGATGAGCATAAGAGCGGTGGAGTAGCTACCAATATCGGGGTGCATTTCTATGATATGCTTCAATGGATATTCGGCCCTGTACGGGAGAATATAGTACATGTAATATCACATGACCGCGTGGCAGGATATTTAGGATTGAGAAGAGCCAGGGTGAGATATTTTCTGAGTATTAATCCGGATAATCTCCCGGAGAACGCGGTTCAGGGAGAAAAGAGGACATACCGTACGATTATGATAAACGGGGATGAGTTTGAATTCAGCGAAGGTTTTACCGAACTGCATACGAAAAGCTACCGGAAAATACTTAACGGCGAAGGATTCCGTATTTCTGAAGCAAGGAATTGTATTCAGATAGTACATGATATAAGGCATGCGGCTCCGGCAGGACTGAAAGGAGATTATCATCCACTGGCCGGACTTTCTTTAAGTAAACATCCTTTCGGCTGGCAATAATGGAAAAGATTCAGATGGTAGACCTTAAAGGTCAGTATTTAAGGATAAAAGAAGAGATAGATTCCGAGATAAGGAAAGTTTTGGATACCACGGCATTCATAAACGGGCCGAAAGTGGGTGAATTTGCGGGGAATCTGGCCGGATATACCGGGGCGGAATATGTCATACCGTGCGCCAACGGTACGGATGCTTTGCAGATCGCTTTAATGGCGCTTGGACTGAAGCCGGGAGATGAGATTATCGTTCCGGCATTTACTTATGTAGCCACCGCCGAGGTTATCGGTCTGTTGGGACTTACTCCCGTTATGGTGGATGTGGATTATCATACATTCAATATAACCGCAGGTAATATAGAGAAAGCGGTTACGCCAAAGACCAGGGCGGTAGTGCCGGTACATCTGTTCGGCCAGTCCTGCGATATGGAGCCTATACTGGATCTTGCAAAAAAGCATAATCTGTATGTAATTGAAGATAACGCCCAGGCTATAGGCGCCGTATACACTTTTTCCGACGGCAGGAAGATGCAGACCGGCACAATGGGCGATATAGGGTGTACCTCTTTCTTCCCGTCTAAAAATCTGGGATGTTACGGGGACGGGGGGGCTTTAATGACAGGTAATAAAGATCTGGCCGGAAAGTTAAAGATGATAGCCAATCACGGCCAGAAGATAAAATATCATCACTCCGTAATAGGATGTAATTCCAGGCTGGATACTATACAGGCGGCCGTACTGGATGTGAAGTTAAAGTACCTGGACGAGTATTCCGGGGCAAGATATAAGGCCGCGGAATATTATACTGAGAAACTTAAAGATATACCGGGAATAATAACGCCGTCAGAGGCGGAAAACACCACTCACGTATATCATCAATATACACTGAAAATCAAGGACGGGAAAAGGGATGAACTTAAAAAGTATCTTGAACGGGAGGGGATTCCGGCTATGATATATTATCCTCTGCCGTTGCAGGAACAGGAGGCTTTTATGAACATTGCCAGGGAAGGGGAGTCCCTTGAGGTATCTAAGGAGCTGGCCGGCTCCGTACTTTCTCTGCCTGTGCATACGGAGATGAGAGAGAATGTCCAGGATTATATAATTTCAAAGATTAAAGATTTTTATTATGTATAAAAAACTTATAAATAAAGAGGCTGGGCTGGCTTTGGTGGGACTTGGTTATGTAGGTCTGCCTATTGCCCTTGAATTTGCAAAAAGTTTATCGGTTATAGGATTTGATATAAATGAGGAAAGGCTCGATAAAATGCGCAGAGGCATGGATCCCTGCAATGAACTGGACGGTTCCGATTTCCGGGACCGGGATATAGAGTTTACTTCTTCACCGGAGAGGCTGAAAGAAGCCTCGTTTTTTATAGTGGCTGTTCCTACTCCGATAGACGATTCGAATCAGCCGGACTTAAAGCCTTTGATAAGCGCTACCGGAACAGTTGGGAAAGTTCTGAAAAAAGGAGATTATGTTGTATACGAATCTACCGTTTATCCCGGATGTACCGAGGAAGAGTGTATTCCCGTACTGGAACGGGAGTCTGGACTTAAATCGGGAGTCGATTTTAAAGTCGGTTATTCTCCGGAAAGGATTAATCCGGGAGATAGAGAGCATACTCTTACCAACACTACGAAAATCGTATCGGGATGCGATGAAGAAGCGCTGGAGATTATTGCAAAAGTGTATGAGATAGTGGTGAAAGCCGGAGTGCATCGTGCTTCCTGTATAAAGGTGGCTGAGGCCGGCAAGATTATAGAGAATACCCAGAGGGATGTCAATATCGCTTTAATGAACGAGTTATCCATAATTTTCAGTCGTATAGGCATAAATACTTACGAAGTGCTGGAGGCGGCCGGAACAAAATGGAATTTTCTCAAATTTTATCCCGGGCTGGTGGGAGGTCACTGTATAGGGGTGGATCCGTATTATCTGGTACATAAAGCTCATCAGTTAAAATATCATCCCCAGATTATAAATGCCGGACGTTTTGTAAATGACTCCATGGGAGGGTATATAGCGAAAAAGCTGGTTAAAAACCTTATTAAAGCCGGTAAATTTATTCTGGGGGCCAGAGTTCTCGTAATGGGAGTGACTTTTAAAGAAGATGTTTCCGATATAAGGAACTCCAAGGTTATCGATATTATCAAAGAGTTGCAGGATTACGGAATTGTCGTAGACGTTACCGATCCCCATGCGGATGCCGGCGAGGTGAAGCATGAATATGGTGTGGATATGGTATGCCGTCCGGAAGGTAAATACAGTGCGGTGGTTATTGCCGTTTCCCATAAGGATTATATAGGCCTGGATGAAAATTATTTGTCGTCACTGCTGGAAAATGACGGGATACTGGTTGATATAAAAGGGATATACAGAAACAAGAGGGGGAAACTTAACTACTGGAGTTTATAGATATTTATTTATCGCTTTAGCGCTACACTCATATATATTACCTAATGGCAGGTATAATATTCTTATTAATTAATATTATTCTTTTATTAAAGAATTTCAAGGTTGGGTTATTCACATACTTGTTATTCTCTTTGATAGCTCCCGTTATTAGGATAGGGGGGATATATCTTTCTTATGATATAGTCGCATTTATTCCGTTGTTTCTCCTGTTTTTATATAAAAACAGGAAAATATATATAAATAAGATTATTATCGTATTATTGATATATAATGTAATATTGCTTATTTCTTCGGTAATATCGCTGGTAGAGGGATTCGGGGATATTAATTTTATAGGCCTGTTTGCCGTGCTCAGGTTTACTTTGCTGCTTTCTTTGTTGCTGGACTGGAGATTCTGCGATAAGCAAAGTATAAAAAAAGTCCTGTTTTATACTATCTGCATTAATTTTGTTTTTTCATGCGTACAGTTATTATATCCGCCTTCCACCGCTTTATTTTATAGTTTGTACTGGAAGCCGTCTGCAGTACCTTTGGAGCTGGCTTATAAGAGCGGATATTTTTTAAGGGCGATAGGGACGTTTTACTCTCCCACTATTTTAGGTGCTTTGTCCCTGATAACGTTTGCCGTATTTTATTTTGAAAAAAGATATAATAAGGGAGGCATAGAGGATACGGCAGGCATATTCCTTTCGGTATTCTGTTCATTGCTGGCGCTTTCCAAGACAGGCATAGTAGGAATTCCCCTGATTATTGCGGCAGATATGATATTAAGAATTGGCAGACTGAAGAAAATACGTCTGGCCGTAAGGGTAAATTTTTCGTATATATTCGTTTTAATATGTGTGTCTGTTATTATTTACGCCCTGGTTAATGTAATGGAAGCTAATCGTATACCTATATTATATTATCTGGATTTTATTTTAAATCCCCAGGCGGCTTTATCTACAAGATACGAGGGCGAAACGGGCATATTATCGGATATGAACAGTGTAATAGCGGATAATATGTTTCTGGGAGTAGGGGAGGTTATAAGTAAAGAGAATATTTTTATAGGAGATTCGTCTTATTATACGATTATGTACTCTTCGGGGATTACAGGACTGCTCCTGAATGCATTTATATGGGGATCTCTGTTTTTCAGGAATCTGAAAAAGGGCGTGTCCGGGAATTCCGGATTATTTGTGTTATGCGCTATGCTTATGACGTTTATAGGTACTAATATCGTTTTTACAGTGTTGGGAGCGATAACATTGCAATATGCTTATAGTGAGGAGTGAGAATATGAATTTGGAATATTATAATCCGGAAGGGTCTTTATTAAGGAGACAACAGTTGAGAATGCTGGAGATATTGGAGGCGATCGACAGGATATGTGCCGAGAACGATCTTAAATATTGGTTATCGTCGGGAACGTTGTTAGGTGCGGTAAGGCACGGGGGATTTATACCCTGGGACGATGATCTGGATATAGAGATGCCTTATAAGGATTATAAAAGATTTGTAAAAATAGCGGAAGCAGCCCTTCCTTCCGGGTTCTTTTTGCAGACTCATAAAACGGATCCTTATTTTCTGGGGACTTTTGCTAAGGTAAGGGATGGTAATTCTATGGTTTACGAACATAATCGGTTGGATCAAAATTATTTGTTCAGAGGTATTTTCGTAGATATATTTCCTGTGGAGCACTCTTCGAAAATCGCTTCCGAATTTATAGGGAGGCTTCACCGTGCCGTAGTGTTGTCGAACCAGTATAAAAAGTACGATATTAAAAGTGCCAGGGGAATATACAGTACGGTTTTGTATTATCTGATGGCAGGTGTTTTGTATAATATAATAAGGCATATATATGCACTGTTGCCGGGAAAGGTGCTGAGATTGGCTTTGGGAATGTGTTTTTTTACTCCCCGGAAAAAAGAGAATATCTTTCCGCTGAAAAAAATAGAATTCGAGAAGAAGTTATTTTATGCTCCAGGCAACCATGATGCTTATCTTAAAGATCTTTTCGGGGATTATATGACGATTCCGGATGAGGAGGACAGGAAATCTCATATGATAAATGATGTTACGTTTTTATAAAGTGAAATAAGGGAATTTTTTTTTAACGTATGAATATACTCCAGGTAATATCTACGCTTAATTCCGGAGGGGCCGAAAGGTTTACGGTGGATTTATCGAATCAGCTCGCCCGGAATAATAAAGTTACGGTGGTCGTATTGGAAAGGATCGACCCCGGCTGGTTTCTGTTGAAAGAATTGCATAGCGATATAAAGGTAATATCGTTAAATAAAACGGAAGGATTCAGTCTTAAAGCATCGGCAGAGCTTTTTAATATTATTAAGAATAATAATATAGAAATAGTACACACCCACCTTACCGGCATTCATTATGTTATAGTTGCGGCCATGTTGCAACGCAGAAAGATCACTTTTGTGCATACCGTACATAATACCGCGAAAGCCGAAGCCAGAAGCCGGAAAGGAATTTTAATCAGAAAAATGCTTTTCTCCTGCAAATTTGTTTATCCTGTTACCATATCGGATGATTCGCATGAAAGTTTCGTGCAGTTTTATAAGACGGGTGCGAGATTGATATGCAACGGAAGGAACAGGCCGGAAATTAAAGGCGATGAGGATGCGGCAACGGATATACGGAAGGCACGGGTTACGGAAAATACCAGAATATTGCTGAATGTAGCCAGCATTCAGGCCTCGAAGAATCAGTTATTGCTGGCGAAATGCGTACAAAGGCTTGTCGGGGAAGGGTATGATGTTTCTTTGCTGATAATAGGCCGGAAAGTATATCCCGAAATTGTGGAAGAGATAGGGAAACTGGATTGCAGCAGGATATTTATTCTGGGAGAGAAAAGCAATCCCGTGGAATATATGGCTCTGGCAGATGCTTTTTGTCTCTCTTCTTTATATGAAGGCATGCCTATATCCGTGATAGAGGCATTTTCCGCAGGATTGATTCCCGTATGTACGCCGGCCGGAGGGGTTGCCGACATGATACGGGACGGGTATAATGGTATATTATCTACGGGCTTTACGGAGGATGATTATTACCGGGCTTTAAAGCAGTTTATTGATATGGAAGCCTGTACACTGGAAGAAATGAAAAATAATGCCGAAAAGTCATACGAAGTTTATTCGATGGAGGTATGCGCCGGGTCATATCAGAAGTTATATGATGAATTGAAAAGATGAACAGGAACAATATAATATTATTTACCCATTCTTATCCGTTTAATTCCAGGTCGGAGATATTTCTGGACGCGGAATTGGATTTCATTCCGCATGACTGCGGCATGACTATAGTTCCGCTTTGCAGATCCGGTAACGACAGGCGGCGGACCGGAAAGGAAATACCGGTGAATGAATCTTTATCGGGACGTTCATTTACCTTTTGCCTCCGGGTGTTTTTTTATATGATATTTTCGGGATATTTCCTGGGGATATTCTTAAAAGCCCGCAGTTTCAGGAGGATGAGGGAGGGTATTAAATATTTATACGGTGCTTATCTGGTATGTCACTGGCTTGAAACGGGCGGTATAAAGTATAATCCCGATACGGTTTTTTATTGTTATTGGTTTACAGGCACTCCTCTGGGATTGACGTTATATAAGTTGCGCCATCCGGAATTTAATAATAAGATAGTCTCCAGGGCGCACGGGCATGATGTATATGAAGATACGGTGGGAGTATTTATTCCGTACAGGGAACGTGTCTTTTCCGTTATTGATAAATTATATGTAATCTCAGATACCGGAGCCGGTTATCTCGGAATGCGTTATCCGGGATGGAAAAATAAAATAGAAGTCTCCAAACTGGGGGTATATCCCATAGAGACGCTTCCTTATACCCCTTTGGCAGGTATTGTGAGGGTAGTTTCATGTTCAAGTGTAATTCAGGTAAAAAGAGTCGATCTGATATTTAAATCCTTGAATAATTTTTGCATGAAATATCCCGGATATGAAGTAATCTGGGATCATATAGGGGACGGAGAACTTATGCCGCAGGTTTCGGGTCTGATAGAGAAGGAAAGGGCGGAGAATCTCCGTGTGAATATGCCGGGATTTATCAAAAATGAAAAGGTGCGGGAGTATTACGGAAATAATATTTTTGATGTAATGATTAATATGAGCGAGAGCGAGGGAATACCCGTTTCTATTATGGAATGTATCAGTTGCGGGATTCCTGTTATTGCTACGGACGTAGGCGGAAACCATGAAATAGTAACGGAATCGACGGGGGTGCTTATTTCCGGAAATTTTTTACAGGATGAATTTGATTCTGCATTCCTTTATATTATCGGGAACCGTGCGGGTTTACGGAGCAGAGTATCGGATTTTTATAATAATAATTTTAACGCCGGCAGGAACTATACGGATTTTTATAAACGGTTGTTGTCCGTAAGGGGTTGTTAATCAGATTAAGATATAATTAAATATTA
Source organism: uncultured Muribaculaceae bacterium (assembly GCA_964449975.1). Taxonomy (GTDB): domain Bacteria; phylum Bacteroidota; class Bacteroidia; order Bacteroidales; family UBA932; genus Egerieousia. The sequence goes on along the minus strand of CAYVED010000052.1, from coordinate 3,140 downwards.
CTTTTTATGCAAGCAATCATATTGGCAGCAGGAATGGGTAAACGTTTGGGCGATTATACGAGCAATAATACCAAATGTATGATAGAGGTGAATGGAACAAGGTTAATAGACCGGTCGGTACGTTTATTAGCGGAAACGGGCATATCCCGTATTATACTGGTTGTGGGTTATAAGGGAGAAGGTGTAAAAAAACATGTCGGGAATATATGTAACGGAGTGGAAATAATATATGTGGAGAATCCGGTTTATGATAAGACCAATAATATATATTCTCTTTATCTGGCCAGAAATTATTTGTCCGAGGATGATACTATATTGCTTGAATCCGATCTTATATTCGACGGGAAAATTCTCCCGAAACTGATAGAGTGCCCTTATGCCAATCTGGCGCTTGTGGATAAATATGAGAGCTGGATGGACGGAACGGTAGTGGAACTGGACGGTAATAATTTTATTAAGAGGTTTGTTCCGAAAAAGTATTTTAAATGGGAGGATATACCTTTGTATTACAAGACCGTAAATATATATAAATTCAGCAGGGATTTCTCTTCCAATTATTATGTTCCTTTCCTGGAAGCGTATTCGAAAGCGTTGGGGAATAATGAGTATTATGAGCAGGTATTGAAAGTTATTACGTTAATGGACAACAGCGTAATCAAAGCATTGCCGCTGGAGGGGGAAAAATGGTATGAAATAGATGATATACAGGACCTGGATATTGCGGAGAGTATGTTTGCAAATAGCGATGACGAACAGTGGAGAGCGTATACTTTCAGGTACGGCGGATATTGGCGTTATCCTAAAATGCTGGATTTCTGTTATCTGGTTAATCCGTATTTTCCTCCGGATATTATGGTAAATGAGATGAAGACCAACTTTGACGTGCTATTGCGCGAATATCCGTCCGGAATGAGTGTAAATAGCATGCTGGCCGCAAAATATTTCGGTATCCATAAAGAACTTATAGTAGCGGGGAACGGTGCGGCCGAGCTTATTAAGGCATATATAGAGAAATACGTATCCAGGATAGGAGTGGTATTTCCTACCTTTGAAGAGTATCCCAACAGGCTGCCTGCCGGAAATGTGGTAAGGTATGTTCCCGTTAATGAGGGATTCGCATATTCCGCGGCGGATTACGTAGCCTTTTTTGATGATAAGGACGTGGATACGTTATTACTGATAAATCCCGATAATCCGTCGGGAAACTATATTCCTTATGAGGATTTGATGTACCTTGTAGAGTGGAGCAGGGATAAGGGGGTGAAAATGATTATAGATGAATCGTTCGCGGATTTTGTCGAGACGGAAGGCGAAGTTACTTTGCTTAAAAACGGGATACTGGAGAGTAATCCGCACCTGGTCGTAATTAAAAGCATCTCCAAATCATACGGAGTTCCGGGATTGAGGCTGGGAGTTCTGGCGAGCGGAGACAAAAGCCTGGTAGCTGGATTAAAAAAAGATGTCGCGATATGGAACATAAACTCTTTCGGGGAGTTCTATATGCAGATTTTCGGCAAATATGAAAATGATTATCATAAGGCATGTAAATTATTTATCCGGGAGCGGGAACGGTTTTATGACGAATTAAGCGGGATAGAATATCTGAAGGTATTTCCATCCCAGGCCAACTATTTTCTGTGCGAGGTGACCGGCGGCATAAGGTCGAGAGAGCTTGCCATACGGCTGCTTAAAGATTATGAAATATTGATAAAGGATTGTTCGGCTAAAGAGGCTTTTAACGGAAGGCAATATATCCGCCTGGCTGTCAGGAACAGGGAAGATAACAGCAGGTTGACAGATGCGTTAAAGGCACTCAGGTTGTAAATCTTACTGTCTATGTTAAAAAAAACGATAAAGAATAACAGGGTAATAATAAAAAACACTTTCTTTTTGAGCATCTTGCAGGTTGTTAATATATTAACGCCTCTTATCGCTCTCCCTTATATATTGAGTACCATAGGTGCGGATAATTGGGGGAGCATTGCTTTTGCTTACTCTGTAACCGCATATTTTACCATAATAATAAATTACGGGCTGGACGTCTCTGCTGTTAAGGATGTCGCCTGCGCCAGGAATAATCCGCAGGCTTTATCCAGGATAGTATCTTCCGTATTGTGTATTAAAAGCATATTGTTTTTAATAAGTTTTATATTATATACGATATTGATATTCGCAGTTCCGTCGTTCAGAAATAACTGGATTTTGTTTTATATTATTTTCTGCGGATCCGTATATGATGTGATTTTTCCGGTGTGGTATTTTCAGGGGGTGGAAAAAATGGCTAATATTACAGTGGTAAGGACGTTTGCCGTATTGTTTTATTTGTCTTTATTGTTTTTTGTTGTCAGGCGGGAGTCGGATTACCTGTTCGTACCTCTGCTCCAGGTAGGAGGGACGGTGCTGGCTGCGATTATGGGTTTTCTGCTTTTAACTCTGAGGGAAAAAATAGTGTTGCGTTTTCCTGGTTCGAAATATATGTGGGGTATCTTTAAAGAGAGTACTCCTTTCTTTTTATCGAGAGTTTCCGTGGTAGTCAACGGAAATATTGCCACCACGGTATCGGGAATATTCCTGGGAATGACGGAAGTTGCGGCGTTTGACCTCGGTAAAAAAATAATATCTTTTGCCCTGGTTCCGGTTCAGATGCTTTTACAGGCCGTCTATCCTCATAATGCGAGTAAACAGGACGGGGATTTTGCCCGCAGGTTCTTTTATCTGTTGATGGGAATAGTTGTCGTGGTAGCCTTAGCGGTGCATTTTCTTATACCTTACGGGGTATATTATTTTGCAAAAGATACTTTGCCGGAGGCGGTAACGATAGCCAGGATTCTTATATTGTATCTTATATTCGGATCAGTTGCCATTTATCTGGGTTCTCCCACACTGGTGGCGTTCGGATACCCTAAACCTTTTAATAATTCGGTTTATATATCTACGGTAGTGCTTCTTGTATGTTATCTGTTCTTTTATATATTTAACGTTATTACATTGTACAATTTAGCTGTGGCTTTAATAATATCCGAAGCGGTGATTGTGGCATACCGTTTTTATTATTGCAGGAAATATAAATTATTTGCCGCAAAGAAAATATGATAAGAAAATGTTTATTTTTTTTTACTTTTTAAAAAATTAACTGTTTC
>CAYVED010000051.1:0-18380 GCA_964449975.1 uncultured Muribaculaceae bacterium | reverse complement strand
ACCCAAAAACAATGTCGCAAAATACAAATAATCAGCGGATTACATTCGCGACTTCTAAATCCCTCCTTGAGTATCCGGATTTTCTAGAAGTGCAATTAAAGTCTTTCAAAGACTTTTTTCAGCTAGACACAACAGCAGAAAACCGTAGAAACGAAGGTTTGTTTAAGGTTTTTCAAGAGATCTTTCCAATCACGGATACCCGCAACAATTTCGTTCTGGAATTTATAGACTATTTCATAGATCCCCCGCGATACACAATGGACGAGTGTCTGGACAGGGGGCTTACTTACAGCGTACCGTTAAAGGCAAAGCTGAAGTTATATTGTACGGATCCCGAACATGAGGATTTCGATACGGTAATCCAGGATGTTTATCTTGGAACAATACCTTATATGACCCCCAGGGGAACGTTCATTATCAACGGCTCCGAAAGGATAGTAGTATCCCAGTTACACCGTTCGCCGGGCGTATTCTTCGGACAAAGCCTTCACGCCAACGGAACAAAACTCTATTCGGCTCGTATAATCCCGTTCAAAGGTTCGTGGATTGAATTTGCTACGGACATAAACAACGTCATGTACGCTTATATCGACCGTAAAAAGAAATTACCCGTAACAACACTTTTAAGGGCGATAGGTTTTGAAAGCGATAAAGATATTCTGGATATCTTCGGCCTTGCAAACGAAATTAAGGTAAATAAGACAAATCTAAAAAAATGCATAGGCTCCAAACTGGCCGCAAGAGTCCTCAAGACATGGAACGAAGATTTCGTGGACGAAGACACCGGAGAGGTTGTTTATATCGAACGTAACGAAGTCATTATAGACAGGGAGACCATTCTCGAAGAAGAACATATAGAGGAAATTATGGATTCGGGCGTAAGCACCATACTTGTTCACAAAGACGATGCTAATGCAAGCGATTTCGCAATAATCCATAATACTCTGCAAAAAGACCAGTGCAACTCTGAAAAAGAGGCCATATTCTATACATACAGGCAGCTTCGCAACTCGGAACCGCCGGACGAAGCTACCGCAAGGGACGTTATCGATAAACTATTCTTCTCCGACAAGAGATACGATCTCGGAGATGTGGGAAGATACCGTCTCAACAGGAAATTGAATCTAAACACACCGGCAGATGTAAGGGTACTTACAAAAGCGGACATTATAGAGATTATCCGTTATCTCATTCAGCTTATCAACTCAAAAGCCGTAGTGGATGACATCGATCACCTGAGCAACAGAAGGATCAGAACCGTAGGCGAACAGTTGGCTAACCAGTTCAGCGTAGGTCTTGCCCGAATGGCAAGAACCATAAGGGAAAGAATGAATGTAAGAGATAACGAAGTATTCACGCCTATCGACCTGATTAATGCAAAAACATTATCATCGGTAATAAACTCATTCTTCGGTACAAGCCAGTTGTCCCAGTTTATGGATCAGACAAACCCTCTGGCGGAGATGACCCATAAGAGAAGGCTTTCGGCTCTGGGGCCGGGAGGTCTTTCCAGGGACAGGGCAGGTTTCGAAGTGCGCGACGTGCACTACACCCATTACGGAAGACTTTGTCCTATCGAAACACCGGAGGGGCCTAATATCGGTCTTATCTCCTCACTATGCGTTTATGCCAGGATAAACGAACTGGGATTCATTGAAACGCCTTACAGGAAAGTAGAACACGGCGTTGTAGACATGAGTACCAAAGGATATATTTATATGAGCGCCGAAGAGGAAGAGGATAAAATGGTCGCGCAGGCGAATGCAAAACTTGATGGAGCCGGAAATCTTACGGATGAGAGGATTAAATGCCGGTTCGAAGCGGATTATCCGGTCGTAGGTAAAGAAGACGTTCATTTGATGGACGTAGCTCCTAACCAGATAGCTTCCATCGCCGCCTCGCTTATCCCTTTCCTGGAACATGACGATGCAAACCGCGCATTAATGGGTTCTAACATGATGCGCCAGGCCGTTCCGGTTATAAGACCGGAATCTCCTATAGTAGGTACCGGTCTGGAAGGTCCAGTAGTTAAGGATTCCAGAACACAGATAATGGCAAGGGGAGCCGGAGAAATCGTATATGTAGATGCCAATGAGATACATATTAAATACGAGCAGACAGAGGCTGAAAAGTTTGTAAGTTTTGAGCCTGAAATTACGATATATAAATTGCCTTTATACAGGAAAACCAATCAGAGCACTTCAATTTATCTTAAACCGATCGTTAAGAAAGGCGACAAGATTGTTGCAGGGCAGATACTTACAGAAGGTTATGCTACCCAGAAAGGAGAACTCGCTTTGGGAAGGAACCTTAAAGTAGCTTACATGCCTTGGAAAGGATATAACTTTGAGGATGCGATTGTGTTATCCGAAAGGATCATAAGGGAGGATATATTTACATCCATACATGTGGATGAATATATAATGGAGGTAAGGGATACCAAACGCGGTATGGAAGAGCTTACCGCAGACATTCCGAACGTAAGCGAGGAAGCCACCAGAGATCTGGACGAGAACGGCATTATAAGGATAGGTGCAAACGTAGAACCGGGAGATATACTTATAGGTAAGATCACTCCTAAAGGCGAAAGCGATCCTTCTCCGGAGGAAAAACTTCTCCGTGCCATTTTCGGAGACAAGGCGGGAGATGTTAAAGACGCCTCTCTCAAAGCCTCTCCTTCATTATCGGGAACAATCATAGACAAGAGATTATTTGCCAGGGTAGGAAAAGAAACCAGCAGCAAAAAACTCAAAAACAATACCAAGAACCAGGTACAACAGGCAGACGATAATTTCAACAGGAAAGCGGGAGCTTTAAGGGAGAAATTTCTCGATAAACTCATGGTGCTTGTAGAGGGTAAAGAATCGCAGGGCATAAACGATCTTTACGGGGTAGAGATATTTCCTAAAGGAAGCGCATTTACAAAAGCATTCCTCGACACTATAGATTATGAAAATATCAATCCTGCGAAATGGACTGCCGACAAAAACACCAACAATCTCATTAAGCAGTTGATTAACAATTATTTAATTGCACACAAAGAGTTTGATGCCGAACTCAAGAGGATTAAATACAACCTTACTATCGGAGACGAACTTCCTACCGGTATTATGCAACTGGCTAAAGTTTATGTTGCCAAGAAAAGAAAGATAAGAGTAGGCGATAAAATGGCGGGACGCCACGGTAATAAAGGTATCGTAGCAAAAGTGGTAAGAGATGAAGATATGCCTTTCCTCGATGACGGCAGCATAGTGGATATAGTTCTTAACCCTCTTGGCGTACCTTCGCGTATGAATCTCGGACAGATATACGAAGCTGTTCTGGGATGGGCAGGAAAAGAGTCGGGAATTAAATTCGCAACCCCTATTTTTGACGGAGCATCTCTTGAAGATATATGCGAATATACGGAAAAAGCAGGTATTCCAAAATACGGCAAAACATATCTGAACGACGGCGGAACGGGTGAAAAATTCGATCAGCCGGCAACAGTGGGAATTACCTACATGATTAAACTGGGACACATGGTTGATGATAAAATGCATGCGCGTTCCATAGGCCCGTATTCGCTTATTACCCAACAGCCTTTGGGAGGTAAAGCGCAGTTCGGAGGCCAGAGGTTCGGAGAGATGGAGGTTTGGGCGCTGGAAGCGTTCGGAGCTTCAAACATCCTCCAGGAAATCCTTACGATCAAATCCGACGATGTTGTCGGAAGATCGCGTGCATACGAGGCTATCGTCAAAGGAGATCCTATGCCTACGCCTGGTATTCCGGAATCCTTGAACGTGCTTCTGCATGAGCTTCGCGGACTTGGCCTGAGCATAAATTTGGACTAATAGTTTTTGATAATTTGAAATAACAAGAATATGTCTTTTAAAAAAGAGATTAAGGTTAAAAGCAATTTCAACCGTATAACCATAGGGCTGGCTTCACCGGAAGAGATACTGGAAAGGTCTTCCGGAGAAGTACTTAAGCCTGAAACCGTAAACTACCGCACTTATAAACCAGAAAGGGACGGCCTGTTCTGCGAGCGTATATTCGGACCTTCGAAAGATTATGAGTGTCATTGCGGAAAATATAAACGTATCCGTTACCGTGGAATTATATGCGACCGTTGCGGCGTAGAGGTTACAGAGAAGAAAGTCCGCAGGGAGAGAATGGGACACATTACGCTTACCGTTCCCGTTGCACATATCTGGTATTTCCGTTCAACTCCCAATAAGATCGGATATTTACTGGGAATTCCGTCCAAAAAGTTGGATGCAATCATATATTACGAAAGGTATATAGTTGTACAACCCGGTATAGCCTCCGAGAGCGGTGTTAAAGCCCTCGACTTTCTAACGGAAGAAGAGTATTTGAATATATTGGATACCCTTCCAAAAGAGAACCACATGCTGGACGATGAAGATCCCAATAAATTCATAGCCGGAATGGGAGCTGAGGCTATTTACAAACTCCTTACGAAAATAGATCTTGACGATCTTTCATATACGCTCAGGAGCAGGATTGAAAATGAGACCTCGCAACAGAGAAAAGCCGATGCACTTAAAAGATTAAGCGTTATCGAAGCGTTCAGAGAATCAAAAGAGCTTAATAAGCCGGAGTGGATGATACTGAAAGTTATTCCGGTAATTCCTCCCGAACTGAGGCCGCTGGTTCCGCTGGACGGAGGAAGGTTCGCAACATCAGATCTGAACGACCTTTACAGAAGGGTAATTATCAGAAATAACCGTCTGAAAAGGCTTATTGAGATCAAAGCGCCCGAAGTAATCCTTCGTAACGAGAAACGTATGCTTCAGGAAGCTGTAGATTCTCTGTTCGATAACTCACGTAAATCGAACGCAGTTAAAACTGAAGCAAACAGAACTCTTAAATCTTTATCTGACAGCTTAAAAGGCAAACAGGGACGTTTTCGCCAGAACTTGTTGGGTAAACGTGTAGACTACTCCGCTCGTTCGGTAATAGTAGTTGGCCCGGAGTTGAAAATGCACGAATGCGGACTTCCGAAATATATGGCGGCAGAGCTGTATAAACCGTTTATAATAAGAAAACTCATTGAAAGAGGAATAGTTAAAACCGTTAAGTCGGCCAAGAAGATAGTAGACAGGAAAGATCCTGTTATATGGGATATTCTGGAGAATGTGATGAAGGGCCATCCTGTACTTCTTAACCGTGCTCCTACTCTTCACAGACTAGGTATACAGGCATTCCAGCCTAAATTGATAGAAGGTAAAGCAATCCAGTTGCATCCGCTTGCCTGTACGGCGTTCAACGCCGACTTTGACGGCGACCAGATGGCAGTTCACCTTCCGCTGGGAAATGCCGCGATCCTGGAAGCCCAGTTATTGATGCTGGGTTCCCATAATATCCTTAATCCTGCCAACGGAGCACCTATTACGGTTCCTTCCCAGGATATGGTGCTGGGTCTGTATTATATGACAAAGCCGAGAAAAGGAGCCAAAGGAGAAGGCATGAGTTTTTACGGCCCGGAAGAGATCATTATTGCCAATAACGAAGGACGTCTTAATCTTCACGCCGTTGTAAAAGTAAGGCTTCCTAAAGACAATACGGATACGGGGAAAGGCTTCCACATGGTAGAAACAACTGCGGGGCGTGTTATAATAAACCAAGTAGTTCCCGCCGAAGTAGGTTTCATAAATGAAGTGCTTACCAAAAAATCTCTCCGCGATATAATCGGTAACGTATTAAAGGTATCGGGAGTAGCCAGGACATCAAAATTCCTGGACGATATAAAGAATATAGGTTACCGCATGGCGTTCAAGGGAGGACTTTCGTTTAACCTGGGGGACGTTATAATACCGCAGGAGAAAGAGAAACTTGTAGAGGAAGGGTATTCGTCTGTCGAGACTATACAGTCGAGCTATAATATGGGTCTGATTACCAATAACGAGAGATATAATCAGATAATAGATATTTGGACCAATACAAACTCCCGTCTTACTAATATAGTAGAGAAACAGATCTCCACCGATAATCAGGGATTCAATCCGGTTTACATGATGCTTCACTCCGGGGCGCGTGGTTCCAAAGAGCAGATACGTCAGCTCTGCGGTATGCGCGGTCTGATGGCGAAACCCCAGAAATCGGGTTCCCAGGGAGCGGAAATCATAGAAAACCCGATCCTTTCGAACTTTAAAGAGGGCCTTTCGGTTCTGGAATACTTCATATCTACGCACGGAGCGCGTAAAGGTCTGGCAGATACGGCATTGAAAACAGCAGACGCCGGTTATCTTACACGAAGGCTGGTAGACGTTTCGCATGATGTAATCATAAACGAAGAAGATTGCGGAACTTTAAGAGGGCTTGTGGCAACCGCTATAAAGAATAAAGACGATGTTGTCGAATCTCTGTACGACAGGATACTCGGCCGCACTACGGTACACGACGTATATAATCCTCTTACCGGGGACAGGATAATCGGAGCCGGTGAAGAGATTACCGAAGATATTGCATCGCTGATAGAATCATTACCTATAGAGGCTGTCGAAATTCGTTCGGTACTTACCTGCGAATCAAAAAAAGGAGTTTGTGCCAAGTGCTACGGCCGGAACCTGGCAAGGGGCAGAATGGTAGAAAAAGGAGAAGTAGTCGGAGTTATTGCAGCACAATCTATCGGTGAACCGGGAACGCAGCTTACGCTCCGTACATTCCATGTGGGAGGTACGGCATCGAGCAGCGTAACGGAAAACGAAATCATCAGTAAATATGAAGGCCGCGTAGAGTACGAAGAGTTGAGAACCATAGTAAAAGAGAACGAGAACGGCGAGAAACAGGATATTGTAATAGGCCGTACTGCGGAGATGCGCATAGTAGATACTAATACCGGAATCACATTATCCCAGCATAACGTTCCTTACGGAGCTATACTGTATAAGAGACAGGGAGATGTGGTAACCAAAGGCGATAAAATATGCGAGTGGGATCCTTACAATGCCATCACAATTACCGAAATTGCAGGTAAGGTATCATACGACGGGCTTATAGAAGGCGTTACGTACCGAGAAGAGGCTACGGACGAATTCTCTCTCCACCGTGAAAAAGTGGTTATAGAATCAAGGGATAAATCAAAGAATCCTACAATACGTATAATGAATAAAGACGGACTGGAACTAAGACAATATAATCTTCCTGTTGGAGCACATATTATGGTTGATAATAACCAGAAACTCAAAGCCGGCGATATATTGATAAAAATACCTAGAGCCATAGGAAAATCCGGAGATATTACCGGAGGTCTTCCGCGCGTTACCGAACTGTTCGAAGCACGTAACCCTTCCAATCCGGCTATCGTTTCCGAGATCAACGGCGAGGTTCTTATGGGTAAGATCAAGAGGGGTAACAGGGAGATCATCATTAAGTCCAAAACCGGGGAAGAGAAGCGCTATCTGGTTCCTCTTTCAAAACAGATCCTCGTTCAGGAGAACGACTACGTAAGGGCGGGTATGCCGCTTTCGGACGGAGCGATCTCTCCGGCAGATATTCTGGCTATCCAGGGACCTACAAAAGTTCAGGAATATATCGTTAACGAGGTACAGGAGGTTTATCGTATGCAGGGCGTGAAAATCAACGACAAGCACTTTGAGATTATCGTTCGTCAGATGATGCGTAAAGTTGAAATAGTGGATCCGGGAGATACGCGCTTCCTTCCTGAACAACTGGTAGATAAATGGGAGTTCATGCAGGAGAACGACAATATCTGGGATAAAAAAGTAGTTCTCGATGCAGGCGATTCGCAGACCCTTAAAGCAGGACAGATAGTTACAGTAAGAAGATTGAGGGATGAAAACTCAATCCTTAAACGTAAAGATATTAAACTTGTAGAGGCCAGGGATGCAATTCCGGCAACATCAAACCAGATACTTCAGGGTATTACAAGGGCCGCTCTTAAAACAAGCAGCTTTATGTCGGCCGCATCATTCCAGGAGACTACAAAAGTATTGAGCGAAGCGGCCATACACGGTAAAGTAGATACTCTCGAAGGTCTTAAAGAGAATGTTATCTGCGGTCACCCTATACCTGCCGGTACGGGACAAAGAGAATACGACAAACTAGTGGTTGCCTCCATGGACGATTACCAGAGAATGGCAAAAGCCAGACAGGCAAAAGATCACGCATAATATTCACGTACTTTATACACGAAACAGGGGGCTGCCGTTAAGCAGCCTCTTTTGTTTGCTTTAATCAATATCATAATTTGTAATAAAATCAAAATAAATAAAAATTAAAGTATATTTGTAAATTCTTTTCAGGGAAACGCACAATAAATTGTTATTAATATAGTATGGCTATTATAAAAGAGTTAAACGGGATAACCCCGAAAATCGGAGAAAATTGCTTTATCGCCGAAAATGCGGTAATCATAGGAGATGTTACAATAGGCGATGATTGCAGTATATGGTACGGTTCCGTACTTCGGGGAGATGTAAATACAATAAAAATAGGCGACCGGGTAAATATACAGGACGGGGCCGTACTGCATACTCTTTATCAGAGATCGGTATGTGAAATAGGTAACGATGTATCCGTAGGACATAATGCAATTATACACGGAGCTAAAGTAGGCAACAACATACTTGTGGGAATGGGAGCAATATTAATGGATAACGCCGTTATTCCCGACAATACTATCATAGCAGCCGGAGCCGTAGTGCTGAGCAACAGCATTCTCGAACCGGGAATATATGCCGGCGTTCCCGCAAAAAAAGTAAAGGAAGGCTCCGAAAAGATAGCGGAAGCAGCCTGCCAGAACGCCAGAGGATACATGATGTACAAAGACTGGTATAAATAAAACATAAAAAAATGAAAAAACTAATCTTAATCGGAGCTGTACTAGGCTTATTTGCATGCAACAGCTCAACCCAGGAAACAGGGTACACTATTAATGTCTCATTGACAGGAGAACCTTCTGAATTCAAGTCCGATACGCTGCTGCTTGCCAACAGATCGGAAGATGAAGCTATAGAACAGACCGCCGTTCTGGAAAACGGGAAATGTAAATTCACTGGAAACGTCACCACTCCCGAAAATTACACCATTTCATTTAAAGGGGAAAGAGGTATATTATGTTATTTATTCCTTGAAAATGAAAAATATGATGTAACAATCCCTGTAGAAAATCCGAGAGAGTCAAAAATATCCGGAGGTACTACACAGCAAATCATTACCTCGATTAACGAAAAAAGCAGGGAACTTATGAAGGCTGCAAAAATCGACTCCTTGAGAAAAGCTTATAAAGAAGCTACGGAAGAGGGGAAGAAAATTATCAACGAAATTTTTAATAAAACCTCAGCCGAAATAGATAACCTTAAACAAGAATATATATCAGCAAATCCTACTTCAGTACTCGCGCTGAGTAATCTTATTCAGAATGTAGAGGAAATTCCTATAGACTCTGTACAGGCACAGCTTGCCCGGTTCAAAGCCCTTCCGGAATATGCAAAGAACAGGAATATTGCATCACTGGAAAAAGTGATCAATACCCTTAAGTCATTGCAACCCGGAATGCAGGCTCCTGATTTCACGCAAAACGATCCTGAGGGAAAACCGGTAAAATTCTCCGATATATATTCCAAAAATAAAGTTACAATGGTTGATTTCTGGGCAAGCTGGTGCTCTCCTTGCCGTGCTTTCAATCCTACCCTAGTAAAAATTTACAACGATTACAAGAAAAAAGGCTTTGAAATAGTAGGCGTTTCCTTTGACTCAAAACATGATGCATGGATAAAAGGCATTAAAGACGACAAGCTCACCTGGATTCAGGTTTCGGATCTGGGCGGTTGGAAAAATGTTGTGGGTGACATGTATTATGTAAGATCCATACCGCAGAATATCTTTGTAGACCAGAACGGAAAGATTATCAAAAGGCAAGCATCCGAAGAAGAAATAGTGGAACTGCTCCAGGAAAACCTTAAATAAACAATAAAGATCCAAAACTCAGAAAAGGGGAATTTTACCAGAAGACTGTCCAATAAGAAGTACACCAAAAAAGTCGATAGGATTAACAGTTAAGTTTGAACGGAATGAGTCCAGTGCAATGCCGAACTCATTCCGTTGTTTTAATTATTTGCCTTTTCTATATAGCTACTTCGGATAACGCTCTTAAACTAGGATTTACGTCGGTATCGTTTCAGATATATTGCTGATCTGAATGCAATATCCTGGGTATTATCGGCTATTTTAACAAAGGCACGACCAAGCATATCGGCCATTTCTTTAAGATATGTCCACTTAATGCCCTGCCGAATATTTCATTAAGAAATTATTTTTCAGCGCATCCCAGTTGGAATGCTCCTCTCCTGAAGACATCGGGAATATATAATATTCTTTATACGAGTCTATTACATTATAAGCATCAAATATTCTCCGCGGTGAGGCAATACTATCCTGCAGCCCCATCCCGAACAATACGGGACATTTCAGCAAAGGAGTAATACGTTCCAGCAACATATTGGAACCGCTCCCCAGCCCCCGTTCATTTATAAACGGATTATAAACGGCAACCGCCTCTATTCCCGCAGTATCCACTACTGCCGCGGCAAGAGCTATCCCTCCGGTAATTCCCTCTCCTACCGCAAAAACTTTCCCCGTCTCAACTTCATTCCTCGACGAAAGGAAATCCACAGCAGCCAGATATTTAAATACGGTATTGACATAGAACAGACTATCCTGTACCGCTACCGAATCTACCGGGAGGACAAAGTCTATATATTTTCCTTTATAACGTTTCTCTCTCTCCATATCCGGTTTATTCCCGTATAACATTCTCACCCTTGCAACAGCTCCGTCCGTTTTTAAAGGAACAAAATAATATCCCCGGAGCATCTCTCCTCCGGAACATTTAATCGTTACCAGGTAAGCTTTCCTAGACCATGCCCGCTTATCTTTTAATCTTACAATTTTATACTGCGGCGATTTATAAACATTTTTCCGGTTAAGTTCCTTCCAGAACCTGGACGGCCCTGAATCACCGGGATAAAGCGTGTAAATCTTTTCGGGTTCATAACAAATATTGACCTCTTTTATATATTTATCGCCATCTTCCAGCAAAACCCTGTAAAAGCCCGGCTCGGGTGAATAAAAAGAGAATGCTATACTGGCAGAATCTCCGGGATGAATCCACACTTTCTGCCTCAAATGCGATACGGTATCGCCGCTGTCCGTCTTTACGGTACATTTAATATTGCAACTTACCGGCTCACTCCTGTAATTATTATATATATTCATATCAATTACGGGATTCTGGTCTCCGAAAAATACCATATTACCGGTATGTTTGACATTATAAACAATATTACTCCCCAGGATATGACCGGATGATATAAAGCACAACAGACAAACTAATAACTTATTCATTCTTACCCTACACTATTTTATTTTTCTTACGGAAATTCTCCCTGAATTCCTTAGGCGAACAACTTTTTTTCTTTTTAAATATTCTGTTAAAATTGGAAAGATTATTAAAACCGCAATCATAACAGATTTCGGCTATTGATTTTGCAGAATCGACCAGAAACCTGGAAGCATATCCCAGTCTTATATCTATTATATAATCAGAAAGGCTTTTTCCAGTCCTCAATTTAAAGAAACGGCTGAACGCCACCGGAGACATCCCGGCCATGCGGGCAAGCGCAGGAAGACGTATATCGCCCTTATAATTATCATTAATATAGGACTGTACCTTCTGCACCCGGCGGCTATCCGAATATGTCTCTATTTTTGCAAATGCCGAACTCGAAAGAACTTTCGCATCATCGCATAACGAAAGTTCGTGAAGAATAGTGAAAAACTTCATAACGGAATAAAAACCGTCCTTTTCCGAAGATAAGGTATCCAGTTGCGGATAAATTTTAAGAATAGCCGACATAGGGAAAGTCAATCCCCTTTGTGCTCTTGCCAGCAACGTCCTTATAGAATCGAACTGAGCTTTTGTTACGAAATTACCTGAGAAAAGTTCCTGTGAAAATTGTATCGTTATCTCCCTTACCCTTTCGCTCGTACATTCATGCTGCTCCCATACATGCTCCAGATCTTTGCTTGCTATAAGCACCAGATCGTAATCTCCTATAACCTCCACGGAATCTCCTACTATCCGCCTTACTCCGGATGCTCTTTCAGTAAAATTCAACTCGAATTCGGCATGGCTGTGAATAGGATATGTAAATTCGCTTTTGCTCCTGTCCGCTATATAAAAAAAATCCTTTTCAGATAAAGGCGTAATTTCCCTTATTACCTTTTCTTTCTTTTCACACATAAATTTAATTTTATATCGGGTAAAGGTAATAAAAATTTAATTTCTTTTCTACCGTTTATATCGAGACTTTTTTATAAATATATTCCTGCGCTTTGTCGGGAACGATATTATGTACCATCTTTTTAAGCAGTTCTATATTGTTACCGGTAGTGATAAATTCATTCGTTCTACCGGTATTTTGAGGCGCTGTACCTGCATCAATCGAATGCAGAATTTCATCTGCCCTTTTAGCTACCGCAGGCGCAGAATTTACAATTGCCATTTTATTCCCGACAATTTTGCCTATGGCTTCCGTCAGGAACGGATAATGAGTGCATCCCAGCACAAGGTGATCGGCATTTTTATCCAGCATCGGCAATATATACTTTTTCAGAAGCTCCAATGTTCGATCCGTATCCGTTTCCCCGTTTTCCACAAGCTCAACAAGTCCCTCCCCTATCTTCTCTATCACGGTAACATTATCTGCAAACTTATGCAGCGTACGCAGATAAAGTTCTCCGTTAAACGTTCCTTTTGTAGCCAGCACACCTATAACCCCCGTAACGGAATTCAGGGCCGCAGGCTTTACGGCCGGTTCCATACCTACGAACGGAACGGAATATACGGAACGCAAATACTCTATTGCCGCAGCAGTGGCGGTATTACAGGCTACGACAATCATCGCAGCCCCATTGGCAATAAGATATTCCGTTATCCTGTCCGCCCTATCAATAATCTCATCCTTAGATTTGGCCCCGTAAGGACAAAATCCCGAATCCGCAACATAAATAAACCTCTCGCCTGGCATCAATTTAATCATTTCCCGCCAGACGGAGAGGCCTCCCACGCCTGAATCAAAAACACCTATCATTTTTAATCAATTAAAAAAATCTATCAACAACATCAAACTATCGGGATTTTTCCATTGAATTTTATTCTTCTTTAGAAAAGTTTTTAAATTCTCTTTCCCTGTCTTATCCAACCTTTTTTCAACCTCTTTCTTTGATGCGGGATATACTTCGCCCTTAGTAACAATATAATAACTCTTTACAATAGGCACATTGTAGCCGTCATCCTTATTCTGTTTAATCAGCATGTGATTGGTATTTGTTTTGCCGCCTATTTCTATTGAAGATAATTTCCTTATAGAGCTTGAGTTCGAAGAAGCCCCGTAAGCAGAAGTCCCTTCAACATTAATGGAATTAAAATCACCGAGCTGAACCACACCTACAAATCCCTTATCATTACTTTTCAGAACTTTCATCATATAACCGTCTTTAGAATAAAACCGGTCATTACCAATTTCAACCAAAACTACATCTTTTGATGCGGCCTCTTTGATCACATCTTTGTCCAGAAAATGCAATGCACTCTCCTGCACATGAATATTAACCTTGGCCTCCAGCTTACTCCCTGTCGAGAAATATATTGTCCCAGCCGTAAAATCACTATACAAATACGGCCACATAGTAGTACAATTCTGGGTATTCCCAACGACAAATGTACTTAAAAAAGCAAAAACAAGCAGAAAAATTTTCATACGTTTAATTTTTTGTTGAATGTCATTTATCAAAAAATGGGAGAATATGCAATATATATCCTCCCATTTATCCAAACTAAGACTTATAACGGAATACCGTTAATTAATATCCATCATTCTGTACAAGATTAGGATTCACATCAATCTCCCGGAGCGGAATAGGAAGTGCAAATCTATGATCCGGGAAAGGAATATTCTGATTATTAGGATCCCCTACATAATCGACTCTTGTAATACCTTTTGCGGCACGTGCAGAATCAAACCAAAAATGTCCCTCAAATGCAAGTTCTTTCCTACGCTCATTAAAGATATCGTCTTTAGTAGCCGATGTATATGCATCCGCATTACGTTTAGATGTAATTGCATTCAAATCCGAAATAACCGTAACTCCGGGGATGCTTGCACCGTTAGCGATAGCTTCCGCCCTGTTAAGATACATTTCCGATAATCTGAGAACTATAACATTATTCACATCAGGAGTATTAAGAGCATCTCCCTTGCCTTTACCTATATACTTTTTAGTCCATACCAGTAAATCAGTATCGGTAACGCTCTTGAAATCTTTACGCACATCGCCGTCTTTGTATAATTTAACCAAATCCTGGCTTACGGCCACGTCTGCATACCCTATAGGATTAGTCATGTGTGAAGGACCGTCCCAATATGAATCGTACTCATTGGCCTTAATTCCGTAAACCTCAAAAATAACCTCTCCTTCAGAAGGTACGTCCACACCCCAAACCTTACTGTATTCATCGGCTGTCCACATTCTGAATTTAGTATTATTTATAACTTTCGTAGCATAATTAGCAGCATCCTGCCATCTGCCCATATACAGATAAACCCTAGACAATAAAGCCTGTACAGCCGGTTTGCTTACTGCGGCATAAGGATCGGCAACCTGGCCCTTACGCGAATAATCATCAGACATTATAGACTCGGCTTGCGTCAGATCGTCCACTACCCGATCATAAACTTCGGATATTTTATTCCTGGCAGGCTGGCCTGTAGGATCGGTATGTAGAACGACCGGAACTCCTATTCCATTAGGATCTTTAGTATAAGACTGGGCAAATAACCTGCAAATATCAAAATGAGCCAGTGCCCTTAAAAATAATGCTTCGGCATGTAAATTCTTAATATCCTGAGCAGGCACTTCCGAAGATTCTTTACCTTCAAGATTATCTATTACATTGTTTACCGCTCCTATCACATAGTATCCCCTCCCCCAAAGGCCTGAAGTCGTACTGGGATTATAGCTAAGATTATAAGGATTCTCATAACGCCCCGAACCATATCCGCCTATACGGGCCAGTTTACCATTCCCTGAACGCATTTCGGCCTCCAAGACAAAACCCGCACCATACCAGTTAGTTGCCACTAATGGACTATATGCTGCCAGGACAGAACTGTTCAAGCCTTTGAATGAAGAAAGGGTCAGTTCCGTACTTTGTGTTAAAATAGGTTCTTGTGTAAGGAAATTACTACATCCCGTACTACAAAAAGCCAACACAAATAAAGATATTATTGTTATTTTTTTCATTGTAATCTGTGTTTTTAAATTTTAGAATGATATTTCCAAACCGCCTATAAATGACTTAGTCATGGGATATATACCGGCGCCTATACCCGTTACGCCTCTTTCAGGATCCCAGAAATCGACATTATGAGCCGTATAGAGATTTAACGCGCTGAAATATATCTTCACATTACTAAGACCTATTTTACCTAAGACAGACTGAGGAAGGCTATACGATAATGTAATATCCTTTATACGAAGGTATCCGCCGTCCTGCATCCAGCGGGTGCTAGGAAACGCGTACGAATTATTGGACACACCGGCCATAGGTTTAGGATTATCCGCAATATCACCAGGTTTCTGCCAATAATTCAAAGCCGTTTTATACAAGTTATTAGACATCTGGTTACCGTCTGAATTCAGATAACGGTTCTCTATAAGAAGAACTTTATTTCCGCCTTTAAATTCAAAGAACGCACTAAGGTTAAACCCTTTCCATGAAAGAGAAGTATTGAAACCTCCTATATACTTAGGCTCAGGAGATCCTGCATAAATATACCTTGCTTTATTATAGTTCGTGGTTAAAGAACCATCCTCGGCATACCATTGGGCCTCTCCGGTCTCAGAATTAACCCCTGCCCACTCTTTAAGATAGAAAGTGTACATACTTTTGCCTACAACATGTTTAAGCCTGCTGTCATCTACATAAGTAATCTCGGTATTATCACCTAAATTGTCGATCTTTGTTTTATTGAACGCTATGTTCATACCAACGCTCCAATTCCAGTTCTTACTTCTGATAATCTGGCCATCCAGTTGAATTTCGAGTCCTCTGTTCACCAATTTCCCGATATTTACAAAGTTTGTAGAGAAACCTGTTGTCTGAGGAACGTTCTTATCCAGCAACATATCGTCCGTTATCCTGTTATAATACTCAACACTACCGTTCAATCTATCCCAGAACCCAAAATCAACTCCGATATTCCATGCTTTATTAAGCTCCCAGCCAAGATCAGGATTTGCAGGCGTAGATGGCCTAAGTCCCGATACGCCGTTATACTGGGATGCAGCATACACGCCGTAAGCCTTATAAGGAGATATATTATCATTACCGTTTACTCCATAACTTGCACGGAGTTTCAATAACGAGAGGAATCTGACATTTTTAAGGAAGTTTTCATTATGCATATTCCATGATGCTCCTACGGACCAGAATGTACCCCACCTTTTATTCGCTCCGAACAAAGAACTGCCATCCGCACGTATAGATGCCTGCAGGTAATATTTGGAAGCATAATTATAATCCAGAATACCGAAGAATGAAAGCAATGTTCTCTTATTATAACTATAACCTCCTTCATCCTTATCCGCAGTAGAAGTATTAGGATAAGGCATATCCTTATCTACACCCGGAGAATACAGATACATTGAACTATATGTTCTCGACATAGCCTCCTGGCCTGCCAGAACCCTCAGGGAATGAACATCTCCGAATATCTTATCATAAGATATGGTATTAGATGTAGTTAATTGCATATACTGTAATCTCGACGTCTGCAAAGTACCTTTATCTCCTCCACCGCTTGAATCAGGAGACCAATACCTTCTACCTTCACCGAATGTTCCCTCTGCAGCATTATTCGTTTTAATGGTAATATTTTTAATCGGTTTGTACTCCAGATAGAAACTGCCCGTGAACCGGTACTGTTTCTCCCATTGGTCATCATACTGGGCTGTCGCCCTGGGATTCGTATTACTATTTTCCGGGATTCTCACATTATGCGATCCGTCTTCATTATAAGCCCTGGTCCAAGGCCTTATTCTCATACCGGCCCACATAGGATTCGAATAATACAAACTTTGCATAGGGACGTCGCTACCCTGTGTATATGCTACATTTACACGGGCTCCCGTTGAAAGCTTATCATTCAGTTTGTGATCGGCATTAACACGGACTGTCACCTTTTGATAATCCACGCCATAAAATATCCCTTCATTTTTATGGTAGGTCATAGAACTGTAATATTTGCTCCTGGCATTTCCGCCGGTTGCATTGATCTCATACTCCTGCAAAGTTCCCAAGCGGGTAAAATGATCCATCCAGTCCGTAATAGGGCCGTCAAGCAAAGACATAGGCCTATAATAGGTACTATTAGGATCATCTGGATTATAACCGGCATTGGTAGCGGCAGTACGTTGGAAATTTAAAAGTTCCGGAGCGCTCATAACGCCAAAGTTATTATCATTGGCCAACTTTGAAGCTCCGAATTTAGCCCTTGCAGAAAACCGGGCTTTACCTTCCTTACCGCTTTTTGTAGTTACAAGTACAACTCCGTTTGCGGCACGTGATCCGTAAACAGAAGCGGCAGCGGCATCTTTCAATACAGTAATAGATTCTATATCATTAGGATTGATAACAGCAATCGCATTACTGGTATTTAGAAAATATGACTGATCGCCCTGCATTACAGGAATACCGTCAACGACCCAAAGAGGGTTATTTCCGGCATTAATAGAAGATGTTCCGCGCACACGAATATCGGAAGCTGCTCCGGGCTGTCCTGTGGCGGCGGTTATCTGCACGCCGGCCATTTTACCTGCAAGCATTTTATCCACGGAAGTGACAGGCACTTCTGCAATTTCCGAACCGGAAACAGAAGTTACCGAACCTGTTTTTGCTTCTCTTCTTACTGTTCCGTAAGCAACTACGATTACATCGTCCAGAAGCTCCGTCGCAGGATTCAACGCAACATTAATGCTTTTCCTGCCATTTACCGCTACTTCCTGGTCTTTGTAGCCGATAGAGCTGAACACTAATGTACCATTACCGGGAACATTAATCGAATAGTTTCCAAGATCGTCGCTTTGAGCACCAAGCATAGTACCCTTCAGTTGAACAGAAGCATAAGGAACCGGCTCTCCGGTACTTGCATCCGTCACAGTTCCCGTAACTGTTATATCCTGCGCAAACGCCAGATTAACAGCAAGAATAGAGAAGACTGTCAAAAAAAATCTTACTTTTTTCATGAAAATTAGATTAAGGTTAATATTAAAATTTAATTGTAGGTTTT
>CAYVED010000050.1:0-18691 GCA_964449975.1 uncultured Muribaculaceae bacterium | reverse complement strand
AATTTATAAAATTTAAGGATTTCTTTTTTCGTATCGGCGATTACATAACTGTAAAAGTACGGCTTGATATAACCGGCAACAAATAATTTTTCAGGTACATCTATATCGGCGATCATTATGTGATCTTTATATATTTGCAGACCGTCTTTATCGGATTGCGCTCCTTTTTGGTAAGAACGGAACAGCGTGCCGGTTTTATTTTCATATTCTATCCATGTATAATAGCCTCTTTTTTTGCGTTCGGATTCTCCGTATTTGTAGTAATCTTCCACCCGTTCCAATGGTCTGTAATCCACATTCATGTTGCGCCCCTGTTCCCCGTAGCATTTTAGCGGCTTGAAGTCATTATTATAAGTATATATCAATGAATCCGCCTGAAAAGTTAAATAAAATCTTCCTTCTTTATCTACGTCAAAAAGAGGCTCTTTAAAAAATCCGTTCTTCATTGGATCTGTATGATATAAATCCGGAAATCCTTTGCCTAATACTCTTTTATCCGTGTGAGTTGCAAGATCCATTTCAATAATATGCGCTTGCCTTTTAAGTACCTGCTCGGTATTATCCAGATAATTAAATCCCAGCTTTCCGCTATATACAGGGTAATAGACTTTATTATTGAATTCCCTGAATATCATCTGCGCATATAAGTGCGTGTATGTTAAAGTGCTTTTGGCAATATCTTCATCGTCAATCCGGTTGTACATGAATTCGTCGATTTTATTAATATCTTTATCGAAAATATACCAGTCGAAAGATGTGCCGTACAGACCCAAACGCCCGTCATCCATAAAATTAATACCATACACACGTGCATATAATTCGCCAGGACCTCTCCCTAATCCCAATTTTATATCCAATAAACGGCCGCAGGTATCAAAAAAATATAACTTGCTTAAATATCTGTCGAAAAAATAAATTCTTCCATCGGGAGTAAGCGCTCCTTTTCCGGTAAGCGAGGTATATACACTATCGAGTTTTACCTCTATAAAATCCAGTTTGTCGAATTTAACATTTTTCTCACCCGTAGGAGCATCGCCGAAAAAATTGCTTATGGGCCTTTCATTCCGGGTACACCCGGAAAAAATAATAATAAAGCAGAATAATATAAAATTTTTCATACGTGAAGATTCTTTTTTAGAACAACCTCATGATTCGCATTTAATTTACGGATTAATTACCGGATCTTTTTCTACCTCCGTAGTGCCTGTTGTTCCTCTGCAGTTTCCATCATATTCCCAGCATTTCATATTATCGCCTCCCGCACATGAGGCGTTTTGGCTTCCTGTGTTAGCGGCGCAGATACTTGATTGTACGGGATCGCAATAACAAGAGATATGAGTTGCGTAAGCAACTTTGGGAGATTTAACCACCGAGTAATAATAAATGGTGAACGTGGCTGACAAAGTCAATAGGGCCAATGATAAAATTAATTTTTTCATGATTTAAAAAGTTAAGTTTATTAAACATTTTTTAAATCAATAAACTGAAGGTGGAACTTTATTTTCATACGCCTTCAAAGAAACCGATTGATTCTGTAACGCAAATATAAATTAATCTGATCTGTTTTGCTAATTTTTTTTATTTAACCGGGTTTAGTTTCGAAAGAACGGAATTTTTCAACTTGTTTTTCTGTAACTCAGCACGGCCCATATATTAAAAAACAGGGCGAAAATAGAGATACATCCCAGAAGAGGAGCTATATCGGCAAATGTTGAGCCGCGAAGATAAACCCCGCGCATTATCTTTATAAAATAGGTAAGAGGGTTTATCATGGCTATTATCTGCGCCCACCCGGGCATACTTTCGATAGGTGTGTATAATCCGCTTAACAGTACGAAAATAAGTATAAAGAAAAACATTACGAACATGGCCTGGCTCATTGTGGATGAGTTATTGGAGATAAGCAGTCCGAATCCCGATACCGTGAGTATGAACAGGGCGGCGGATAAATATATCAGAGCTATGCTCCCTGCCGGAATAAGATTGTGGACGATGAAGGCGAGTATCATCGTAATTGTAAGTATTACAAGCCCCATAACCCAGTAAGGGATCAGTTTTGCCAATATAAACTGGAATTTACCGACAGGGGTTACGTTTATCTGTTCTATTGTTCCGTCCTCTTTTTCCCCTACGATATTTAATGCGGGAAGAAACCCGCATACTATGGTAAGCAGCATTACCATTAACGCGGGAACCATGAACACCCGGTAGTTCATCTGCGGATTATAGCGGTTTATTATGCTTATATCCGGACCGGCGCTTCCTATATAATCTTTTATAATATTGTTAAGATAGTTTACCCCTAGCCCCGCCTTGTTTCCGTTTATTGCGTTCGCCGATATATTGAGGTTTATTTCTCCTCCCGTTTTTAATGATTTTGCAAAACCGCGGGGGATTTCGAGAAAAATATCATAACTTTCATCCTGCATAGGAAGAGACCTGAAATATCCTCCCGATAATATTTTATGTGAGAGTCTGCGGGAAACGGCGGAATTATCGTTATCGGTGATCTTTATATTCAAATCCTTTATATCATAATCGGCTGCAAACGGGAGAAACAATATCACCATTACCGGAAGCATTATTACTATCCTGTTTATGAAATTGTTCCGCATTATCAGCTTAAATTCTTTTTCTATAAGATATTTTATTATCATCTTTTATATGTTTTATACTCTCGTTTTGAACTTTCCGATACTTATTGCCGTGAGGGTTACCGCCATTGCCGCCAGGATCAGTAGTTCTTTTGCTATATAATTTATTCCCAACCCCTGTATCATCACTTCACGCACTCCCTCTATATACCATCTTGCCGGTATTGCCACCGACATTATCCGTAACAGGAGCGGCATGCTTTCTACCGGAAACATCATTCCGGACAACATTACGGTAGGCATCATAAGCACCATTCCGGAACCTATCAGAGCCGCCATCTGACTCTTTACCAATGTAGAGATAAGCAGCCCGAGCGAAAGCGACACGATTATGAAAAGCGTTGAAAGCATGGAGAGCAGAAAGAGGTTTCCTTTTATAGGTACGTCCAGCACGAATGCGGACAGCAAAAGTATCGTTATGAGATTTATAAGAGATAAGACCAGATAAGGTAAGACTTTGGCGGTAATTACGGACATGGGTTTTACTGGAGAAACCAGAATAAGATCCATGGTTCCCGTCTCTTTCTCTTTTACAATAGAGAGAGAGGTCATCATAGAGCATATAAGCATAAGTACCAGACCCATAACTCCTGGTACGAAATTATATGCCCCTTTCATGGCAGGATTATAGAGCATACGGGCGGTAATATTAATATAACCGGCGGAGGTCGCCGGAGCAGGGGATGAAGCCTGCGCTTTAAGCTGCACTTCCTTCAATATCTCCGAAGAGGCGAGGATGGAGAGGGCATAGTTTGAAACTATCCTGGCTTTATTCGGATCTGAAGCGTCTGCAATTATCTGCAGAGCCGCTTCCGGATTACCTGTAATAATCTTCTCTTTTAACTTCCTGTCTATTATAAGCAGCGCGTCGGCATCTCCTTTCCGCATCAGCTTTTCCCCTTCTTCCGGGGAATTTGCCGGAATGACGGTGAAATATTCGCTGGCGGATAATTTGCCCGTGATCTCAGCGGATAGATTGTCTCTGGCGAAATCGGACACAGCTATGTTAGAGTTCTTTACCTCGGTAGACAATGCAAATCCGAACAACACTATCTGTATAACCGGTAAGAACAACAGTATGAGAATAGTGCGTTTATCCCGCAATATATGGAAAAACTCTTTTTGTACGAAAATGAAATATCTTTTCATACGTTTAAAAATTTCATTTATAAAAAATTTTCAGAGCGACAGTAGCCGCGTCATTCTCCCCTGGCTATCGTCGTAAATACCGCATCCATTGTGGGGAGGTTATATTTTTCTTTAAGTTTTTTAGGCGTATCCAACGCCTCTATCCGTCCTTCCGTCATTATGGATACCCTGTCGCAATACTCCGCTTCATCCATATAATGCGTAGTTACGAATACCGTGATATTCTGTTGAGCCGCATCGTATATAAGATCCCAGAACTGACGTCTGTTCTTAGGATCAACCCCTCCGGTAGGTTCGTCCAGAAAAACTATCCGGGGGGTATGTATGATCGCCGCCATAAAAGCGAGTTTTTGTTTCCATCCCGTAGGAAGGTCCCCGACAAGAGAGTTTTTATGTTCGTCAAACTCCAGCTTTGTTAATAACTCTTTTGTTTTGCTCTCTATACTCCGGCCGTTCATACCGTAAATTCCGCCGTATAGTTTCAGGTTTTCCCATACTCTGAGATTATTATACAAAGAAAATTTCTGGCTCATATAGCCGATCTGCTTTTTAACTGTTTCCGGATGGGTAATAACATTATTCCCCGCTATATATGCACTTCCGGAAGTAGGTTTTATCAATCCGCACAAAATTCTCATAGCGGTGCTTTTCCCGGCCCCGTTCGCTCCCAGAAAGCCGAAAATCTCTCCCCGTTTTACATCAAACCCGATATTATCCACGGCGGTGAAATTCCCGAATTTCTTCGTGAGATTTCTTACTTCTATTACATTTTCTTCTTTCATTTTAAAGCTGCATAAAACAATCTTCCAGTCCAGGTTCTATCTTTTTTATAATTATATTTATATTGCCTGTCTTCTCAAGCAAAGTTTTAAGTTCTCCGGCAAAGCCGTACGGTTCCGGATATTTTTCCGTTCCGGCTCCTATAGTAAGATGTATCATATCACCGAAAGAGTAAATGCCGCAATCCGGAAACATCGTCCGCAAATCCCTCAATGTTTTTTTATTATCTCCGCTCTCTATCCCGTATAGCTCTCCGCTGAAGCCTCTTATGATTTTTTCCGGAGAATCTTCCTTCAGGAATTTTCCTTCCTGCATAAATGCTATTTTGTTGCAGTTAAGTGCTTCGTCCATGTACGGGGTAGAGACTACCACCGTTATTCCTTCTCCGGAGAGCTTTTGCAACATTCTCCATAGCTCTTTTCTGGAAACGGGATCTATGCCTGTAGTAGGTTCGTCCAGGAAAAGGATGCCCGGCTTATGTATAAGTGCGCAGCATAAGGCCAGTTTCTGTTTCATTCCTCCCGATAAATTACCCGCAGCCCTTTTAGCAAAAGGCTCCAGATGTATATAAATATCTTTGATAAGATCATAATTTTTTTTTACCTCCGTACCGAATATCGTTGCATAGAATCTGAGATTTTCCTCAACACTCATATCCTGGTACAAAGAGAATCTTCCCGGCATATATCCTATTTTACGTCTTATTTCCCCGTACTCTTTTACAACATCGTGTCCAAGTACGAAAGCGGAACCGCTGTCGGGAAGCAGCAGGGTGGCCAGTATCCTGAACAGGGTAGTCTTTCCGGCTCCGTCAGCCCCTATAAGCCCGTAAATATCACCTCCTTCAACCTTAAAGGAGAGATTATCGGCGGCTTTTATCCGTCCGAAATTTTTCGAGATTCTATTTACTTCTATTACGGACATTTTTCCGGTATTAAAAAACAACTTCCCCGTACATTCCTATTTTTATAAGGCCGTCGTTTTTCACCCTTATTTTTACGGCATATACAAGGCTGGCCCTTTCGTTACGGGTCTGTATATTTTTCGGCGTGAATTCGCTTTTATCCGAGATCCAGCTTATTACTCCTTCGTATTCTTTATAAGAATCATTCTGGTAATCGGAGAACACTTTTACTTTATCGCCGATCATTACCGTACTCAAACGGTCTGCGGTGATATAAGCCCTAAGGAACAAATTATCTATATCGGCTACGGAAAAAAGAGGTTTTCCGGTTATTGCAAACTCTCCCGGCTGTGCGTATTTATTAAGCACAACACCGTCGATAGGGGAGCTTATGACGGCTCTTTTTATCTCTTCTTCGAGCAGTTTTATATTATTTTGAATGGCCTCTCCCTGTCCCGATATGCTCTTATTGCTTTTTCCCAGAGATGAAACCCTGGCTTCCAGTTCTTTTTCCAGTACTTTTATATTATTCTCTATATCATCTATATTCTTGCGGGGAGCGGCGTTCTCTCCGTATAGTTTGCTGAATCTGGACAGTTCTTCTTTTTGCCATATTATCTGTTCTTTTAGCGAGGCTATCTGTTTCGTTATATCCTGCGTATTGCTTAAAGTTCCCAGCATGGCAGCTTGCAGTTGTTTTTTTTGCAAATGCAGCAGCGTGGTGTCTATAATACCCAGATGTTCCCCGGAAAAGACGTTTTCGCCCTCGTTTATATCGAATCCCGATATTTTTCCGTTAGCTTCCGCCGAGACCGTAATTTCGGTGGCCTCGAAAACGCCTGTCGCATCCCATTCGTGTTTATGACCGCATCCGGCGAGAATAAATAACGCGCCGCAGATTATTACTGGTATTTTTATCCGGTTCATGTTCCGTTGTATTTAAAATTATTGATTTAGCGTATATTTTAAGTTATATACGGCCATCATAAGTTGTATATTATGATAAATTTTAGTTTGTCTGGCCTGATTGCAGGAATTCATTTCCCGCAGCAATTCGTTTACCGTCATCGTGCCGTTCTCCGTTTTGACGCGGGCTGATTTTACGATCTTCTCCTTGAGGGAGATTATTTTATCATCGTCTGTGATAAGCTGTTTTATTTTCGCTATTTCCCCTTTTTCTTTTATAGCTTCCATATTGCTGTTGAACAGGAAAATATCTTTGCTGTTTTCGATACTGTTCCTGTTGTTGTCGATAAGGCTTAGTTCCCCCTTTTTAGTGTAGAAACTTCCGAAATTCCACGACAGTTTTATTCCCCCGATTCCATAAAACTTCCAGCCCGGTTTTAACATGTTGAGCGACGGATTACCGTATCCTCCTTCCGCAAAAAACGAAAACCGGGGCATTACGGAGGCATTTATCCCGCTCTTTTTTAATTGCAGCATTTCCAGCCGCGAGTCGAACATTTCAAGCTCCGGTCTTCTGTTCTCATGAGGTACGTTTATATAATTTTCAGTTGCCGGTACGGAGATGTCCGTGATCTCTTTTCCCGTAAAATATGAGAGCATACGCATATAACTCTCTTTTGCGGCTTCAAGTTCTTTCTGCCTCTGTCTGTTTTTAAGTTGTTCTACCTCTATTATATCCAGATCCGAACCGGAAGCTACTCCGGAGAATATAAGACTCTCTATGTTTTTATAGTTTATTTCAAGTTCGCGGGAGAACAGTTCCGTCTGTTTTATTTGCTCCCCCGCAAGTAATATTCCGAAGAAAAGGTTGTTTATCCTCTCCCTTATAGAATACATATCGGCTTTCAGGCTGCTTATATCCGATTTATTCTCGGCCTTTATAAGTTTTTTTGCACTGGAAATCGCTCCGCCGTCCCATATAATCTGATTAAGGGTTACAGAGGCATTATACTGGTCTTTAGGGATAGAGGGTATTTTAACGGGCAGTTCCGCCGGAAAAGATATAACTTCACTTTGGTATGTGGCCTGCGCTCCCAGGCTTAATTGGGGCAGATACCCTTTATTGGCATTGGAAAGAGAGTATTTCGCACTTTTATCTATAATGGAATATCTCTTTATAAGCGGGTAGTTTTTTTCGGCAAGCGCATAACACTCCTCCAAAGTAATTCCCGCCGTTTTATTTTGCGCCGGAACATTTAATGTTATAATGAACGCCAGAATTGTAAACAAACTTCTCGACAACATATTATAAATTTATTAATATATTAAGAAACTTTTTTGAACAAACCAAAACAAGTTTCTAAGCGTACCGCTAAATTAATAAATTTATTGATAAGTACGGCTTCTCCTCCTGTGTTTAAAATATTTATATAGCTCAAACCATATAATAGTGCTCATTCCGGCCAGAACGGATATTATTATTTCTATAATTCCTACCCGGGAGAACTGGAACAGGTTTTGTAAAAACGGCACGTTAATTATCAATATTATAAACAAAACGGCTCCCCCCGCAACCCATTTAACCGTAGGATTGGGTGTTTTAAGTATCGTGAATATGGATTCCCTCCACGAACGGTTGGTAAGTATTGTAAAGATATTGGCCGATATAAGCGATATGAAGGTCATAGCCCTTACTTCTCCCTGCGGATAACCGCTTTTTAACGTTATAAAATAGATGGCAAATGTAGCAATCAATATCCATACACCCTGGAAACATCCTATAAACATTTTTCCGGCTCCGAAGAAAGGCTCTTCAATTCTTCGCGGCGGCCGGTTCATAACTCCTTTTTCAGCCTCTTCCGCTTCGAATATTATAGAACATGAAGGATCTATGATAAGTTCCATGAAGACTACGTGCACCGGCCATAATATAAGCGGAAAATCGGCGAAAAATACCGGGATAAGGGAAAGCCCCGCTATCGGAACATGGATAGCAAATATATAACCCAGCGCTTTTTGCAGATTGTCGAATATGCGTCGTCCCATTTTTATCGCGCCCACTATGGATCCGAAATTATCATCCAGCAATACCAGTGCGGAAGCCTCACGTGCAACATCCGTTCCTTTTTCTCCCATTGCTATACCTATATTTGCAGCTTTAAGGGCAGGGGCGTCGTTTACTCCGTCTCCGGTCATTGCCACTATCTCGTTGTTCAGCTTGAGGGCGTTAACTATTTTCAGTTTCTGTTCCGGCACAACGCGGGCAAAAACATCCGTGACCTTTATTTTCTCGCTTAATTCAGCTTCGCCCATTTGTGCAAGTTCTTGTCCCGTTATACATCCCGAATAATTTTCCAGACCTATTCCCCGCGCTATATTCTGTGCCGTCACCGGATAATCCCCCGTTATCATTATTACCCTTATACCCGCTTTGCGGCACTCTTTCACTGCTTCCGGAACTTCCGGGCGGATAGGATCGTAAAGCCCTATAAGACCTACGAATTCAAAATTAAAATCATGCTGTATGTCGGGAAGCATATCGCCTCTTATATTTGATTTTGCTACTCCGAGCACTCTTAATCCTTCTGTTGCCATCTCCTGTACCGCTGCGGCATACTTTCCGGTAAGTGCAGGGGAGAGGTGGCACAGATCGAATATAGCCTCCGGAGCACCTTTGGCCGCAATGATCTTATTGTCGTTTTCTTTATTTTTGAATACGCGGGACATGGCTAGAAGCTCCCGCGAAAGCGGATATTCTTTAACCATCTCCCAGTTCTCATGGATATGTTCCGTATTCCGCAGAAAAGTATCGCCCAGCTTGTTTATGGCTTTTTCCATAGGGTCGAACGGATTGGTCTGGCTGGAAAGCATCCCGTATTCTATAATATCGTGATACTCCTCCGGAAACAGGGACGAATCTTTTGCCGTCCAGAAATCGTCCATATTATATAATTTTGCCACGACCATTTTATTTTCCGTAAGTGTTCCCGTTTTATCGGTACAAAGTATTGTTGCCGAACCTAATGTTTCTATTGCTGACGGACGGCGGGTCAGTACGTTTTTACGGGAGATTCTCCAGGCTCCTATGGCCATGAAGATTGTTAGCACGACAGGAAATTCTTCCGGGAGCATTGCCATGGCCAGGGTTATTCCGGCCAGGAACCCCTGTAACATGTTCCCTCTTGTAAGAGTGTATATGATTATTACCGATAAGCATAATACCGCTCCTATAATCGTAAGCCGTTTAACCAGCCGCCCTATCTCCGTTTTCAGTTTGGTAGGGGATTCTTCAACCTCTTCCAGCGCTTTCCCTATCTTTCCTATCCGGGTATCCGATCCGGTGGCCGTAACCCTCGCTACGCCGTTTCCCTGTACTACCATAGAACCGGAATATACGTAGGGGAGATCGTCGCCGCCCGGCTGTTCAGCGTATTCCTCTCCCTCAGATTCCCTTTTCCTTACCGGAACGGATTCCCCCGTGAGCAACGATTCATCTACAAGCAGACTTACGCATTTAAGTACCGTGGCATCGGCAGGTATCCTGTCTCCTTCTTGAAGCACAAGTATATCCCCGCAAACAACCTCTCTTCCGGGAATCCTTATTTCAACGCCTTCCCTTATAACCATAGCCCTGGGGCTGGCAAGGTCTTTTAACGCTTCCAGAGCTTTTTCGCTTTTCCTTTCCTGGTAAAACTCTATCCCCATTATCACAAAAACGAATCCGAGCAGCATAATTCCTTCTTCTATATCTCCCAGGATCATATATAATGTGCCGCATGCTACAAGCAACAGGAACATAGGCTCTTTTACCACCCCAAGCATAATAGAGAGAAAATTACGGGACTTTCCTCCCTGTAATTCGTTATAGCCATCTTTTTCTATTTTTCTTTTAACCTCTTCCGCAGTCAGTCCGCCGAATTCTTTTCTGATGTTTTTCATATTATTTTATCTGGTGGGTTCCACTACTTTATTTAACAGTAGTATAAATTGTTGCCGTTCTTGTTCCGTAAGGGATTCTTCGATACGATCGGCCAGGTGTCCGTGAGCGAAATCGTGTCTTTGATTAACATGTTTTCCTATTTCGGTCAAATGCAGATGGGCGCTTCTTCTGTCCGCATCTGAATGGGTTTTATATATACACCCTTTTGTAATAAGCCTGTCCGCCGCAACCGTTGCGGAAGGTTTTTTGACCCCCATAGCTGCCGCAAGTTCCGTAATATTAGGATTATCCAGTTCCCCGATAGTTTCCAGATAGCTTATCTGTGCGGAGGAGAGGTCTTTGAACCCGTATAAATTCTTAGCTTTTTCTTCCGCATCAGATATAAGACGGGAAAAACGAGCTATAGATGATTTTATATTCTCTTTCATACGTTTAATTTTTATGGAATCCGCCAATTCTGTTCAGATATTTCATTGCGGAGCATTTTTATGCAAATATAGTTAGTTAGATCTAACTAACAAATTTTTTATCAAAAATTACCGAAAGCGCTGCCTGAAAATAGATCAGAAGCGCTTTACCCTTGAGTGGCAATAAGGCTGAGTACCTTTATGTTCATAATAGTCCTGATGATAATCTTCGGCCGGATAGAATATAGAGGCAGGAGTTACCTTCGTCTTTACGTCATATCCTTTTTCCCGTAACTCTTTTATGAGTTTTAATGCCGTTTCTTTTTGACTTTCTGAGTTATAGAAAACTTCGGAACGGTATTGATTTCCTATATCGGGACCCTGTCCGTCCTCCTGAACAGGATCATGTATTTCAAAAAATAATTTTGCGAGGGTTTCGTAGCTTACTTCTTTCGGATTATAGGTAATAAGAACCGCTTCTGCGTGTCCGGTTTTTCCGCTGCACACCTCTTTGTATGTGGGATTTTTTATTTTTCCTCCGATATAACCGGATTCTACCCCCAATACCCCTTTCTGTTGTTGCATAAGGTGTTCTACTCCCCAGAAGCATCCTCCGGCGAAGATTGCCGTTTCCGTAGCCGGAATGAATTCCATAGATATGGAATTAACGCAATGGCGCGTATTTTTGGACGTAAAGCCCTCTCCCTCGAATACATGTCCCAGATGCGCTCCGCAATTCGCGCAGGTAATCTCGATACGTTTTCCGTCGCTGTCCGGAGAGCGTTTTACCGCGCCCGCTATTTCGTCGTCGAATGAAGGCCACCCGCATCCGGAATCGAATTTATCTTCCGAGCGGTACAGGGGAGCGCCGCATTGCCTGCAAATGTACGTGCCTTTTTCTGTATTATTATAATATTTGCCGCTGAAAGGACGTTCCGTACCTTTATCTATAATTACATGTTTTTCTTCTTGTGTAAGTTGTTTCATAACTCTTTTCTGTTTTTGTGCCGAAACTTCTCCGCAACCGCCGGATATAAGTAATGCGGCAATGTTCAATAATATAAAAAGTCTCATAATATCCCGATTTATATTAATGTAACAGACAAAAAATGTTCCGGTTCATAAAATGGAACAGTTTCATACCGCTAATTTTTCTTAAAAAGCGATTTCTTGTCCAATACTATTATTTCTCCCAGTTTTCCGAGCGATCCGGTATCTATTTTCTTTATATCTCCCGTTATCATATATATAATAGGGGAGGATGAGAAGAATTCATTATATGTATCAATCAGAGACCGGGCAGAGAGCTTATCTTTTATTTTGTAATAGAGACGATCGGGGTCGTCTTCGTACCCGTTTATTTTCAGCGAGAATACTTTTGAGGTAATATTCCTGGGAGAAGGATAATCGTTATATATTTTATTTATTCCGGCCTGTATCGCGGATTCTGCTACGGTATTATCCGAAGGGAGGCTTTTAAGGAGCGAATCCAGTAAGGCTGTCGCTTCCGACGTTTTATCCGTCTGTGTAGACAGTGCGCAGACAAGCGCCGGCGGTTTTCCGTAATTTACAGGCGTGGGAAGTGCCTGGGCAGCGGAAGTTCCGTAAGCCAGTGAACGCATTTCCCTTATCTGCTGAAACAGCAAAGAGGTCATGCTTCCCCCTATATATTGTTGCAGGGTTTTCAACCGGATAAGTTCTTCTTCCGAATTTACCGGTTTTCCTATCTGGCAGGAGTATATGATAGATTGTTTGCTTTTAGGCATATCTACAATGTAAATCACCGGTTTGCGGTATGTATCCGCAAGCGGGTACGATATTTTGCCAGCGGGGGCGTTTATATCTTCCAGCCTGAGATTTTTTTTGATAATATCCGTTAATTTTCCGGAATCCGACTTCCCGAAATAGCGTATCGTAAGCTGGCTTTTGAGCACCTGGTTAAGGTTCTCCAACAACTGTGTGTCATTATACCGGGAAAGTTCTTTAGACGTTATATTGTATATATATTTTGATGTATCTCCGTAAAGGGTTTTCTGGAGTAATGCTCCCGCTATGCTGTTTATATCTTTCCTCTGTGTTTTTTCTTCCAGCGCAAGCATTTTTACCTGTTTACGGATTTCTTTGCGGGAAGGTGCGGGGTTATACAGGAGATCCGCAATTATCTCAAGCGCAGGAGCCATGTTTTTATCCGGGCCTTTGATCATAACTTCAAATAGTGATCCCGATACCGCTATGTTGTAAATTATTCCCAAACCCGAGAGCGTATCGGTAAGAGCGGTGAAAGGAAGCGATCTGCTCCCTATTGTCAGAAGATAATTTGCCAGAGGTTTAAGTGCGGGATTGTACATGGTGCCCTTTGCAAAGTAGAGATTCAACTGGAACAGGTCGTTAAGGTTGTTTTTCGTTATATAAAGTTCCGTAAGCGGGTTTATCTTTACTGCAGGCACAAGATCTGTGAATTTAGGAGAAATTTCCGGTACGGGTATTTTTTCGAGCGATTTTGCATATTCCGAAGAGATTCCTTTATTGGATAATTTTATGGGTAAAATATCCGGCTTGGGAAGATATTCTTTCGGGTAATTCCCTGTTTTTTTGTTTACCGCAAGATAGTTTCCCGTAAAGTATTTATTGGCAACGTCGATAATATCCTGTCTGGTAATATTCCGGATATGGTTTATCTGATTAATATAGTCATTAAACGATTGTTTATTACTAAGTTGCTCTATTAAGACCTGAGAGCGCGAATCAACTGTTTCAAGTGCTGCAAAGCGGTACATCATCATGTTCTGTTTTACGGATTCCAGTAACCTTTGCGGGAAATTGCCGTTCTTTAAGGACCCGATAACTTCCAGAAGCCTCTTTTCAGTCCCCTTTTTTGACTGAATGACCGGTTTGGCTATTGCGGCTATGCCTATTATACCAATATTCCTGTCGGCTATTACTTCAACCATTCCGTCCATTATTTTATTTTCACTACGCAGCCTGTCTATAAGTCCGTTCATCTGCGAATTTGAGAGAAGTTCTTTAATTACTTCTATTTTAATGTAGTCGGGATGTATCGAAGGTATTATATGGAAGCCGAGCAAAGTGCCGTTTACAATAGGAATCGGAAGTTTGATCCTGAAGCTTTCGCGTCCTTTCAAAGGTTCCGGCTGTTCGAAAATGTCGGTGAAAGCAGGGCCGGAAGGGATTTTTGAAAAAGTTTTTTCTATTATGGGCAGGGCTTCTTCAGGATTGAAATTACCGCACAAAACCAATGACATATTCCCGGCGGTATAATATTTTTTATAAAATTCTTTCATCTTTGAAAGAGAAGGATTTTTAAGGTTATAGGTTGAACCCAGGACGGAATACATATAAGGGGAGGGGGCGTAGGATCTTTCCCACAACCGGTTGAGCGCCGTCTCTCCCAACCGGTCTTCGTTCATGTTTTTTTCTTCATATACGGTTTCCAGTTCACTCTGGAACAAGCGGAATACGGGATGGATAAGGCGTTCGGCATTGAGCATACACCATTGTTCAAGATATTGCGGGGTGAACGAGTTGTGATATACCGTATTCGAATAGGAAGTATATGCATTCAGGCCGCTTCCTCCGTATTTTGTTATTAAATGGCCGAATTCGTTCGGTATTATATATTCGGCAGATTTTATAGATAGCCTGTTTATTGCCTTTTGTATGCTGTCCCTCTGAAAATCGGATTTTGCAGCAGGAAGCAGGTTGTATAGTACCTCGATACTGTCCAGCAGGGGTTTCTCTTTAGAGTAATCCGTGGTTCCTATAGAGGTTGTTCCTTTAAAAGCCATGTGCTCCAGATAGTGCGCTATTCCGGTATCGGGTGAGTGTACGGATCCGGCATTTACTACCACTGCTCCGAAAATTTTAGCAGCGGTGGTATCGGGATTAAGCCATACTTTCATTCCGTTGGAAAGGGTGTGTTCCTGCACGTTTGTTTGCGCCCGGACGGCAGGGGACAGCAGTAGCAGAAGTAAGATAATCAGATGTCTCATTCTTTAATTATTTATTGTTTCCAGTTTTAATGCTCAGCAAGCGGTTAAATTTTTTTTAAGCGATCCAGCTATTTGCCGTGGGAAGCAGTTCAGAATAGCTGACTTTTATATAAGACGATATTTTTTCTTTATTGTTGCAAATTCAGGGGAGTATTATTTAAATTTCCAGTCTCCATAAACATTTTTTCATATCTGCGCAACCGTTCTTTTTAAAAACGACACCTTCCTGTTCCAACATCATTCTCTGTTCCGGCCAGCCCGGGGCGATTCTGCCGGAAGCGTTTACAACGCGGTGACAGGGGAGCCGTAACTCCCTCGGAGCGCGGGACATGGCCTGTCCGACTATCCTTGAACATTGCGGTTTTCCGGCAAGACGGGCTATCTCTCCATAGGTGGTAACGCAACCGGAAGGTATCTCTTTTACGATACTGTAAATTTCCCGGTAAAAAAGTTCTTTATCCGTTAATTTACTGCTGATCATTTCATCAATAAGAAATCCACTATAATATTTTTTATTTCCGCCCCGTTTTCCGTCTTATATATATTTATGCGATTTAGTTTTAATAATAAGGAATCGGTTCTGTAAAGAAGAATTTTACCGGATACGGAATCCAGAATACTTTTTGGAGGAAGGTTATTTAATGAATAACCGGTATTGTTTAATCCTGCGTTTACCAGATCCGATCCTTTGATCGAAAATATTACCGAATCCTTGTCGAAGACCGTCAGTTTATTATCTTTAAATTGACTATATATGCCCGATGCGGAATATAACGGCATGTATAGCTTTTTATATTCCTCTATACCGTCCAGCCCGAATCCGGAATTATCGCTTTCTATATAAATATAGTCCTCCGATCTGTATATCCTCTCTTTTCTGCCGTGTGTTACATAATATTCCATCTCTTTGGGAAGTATTTGTAATAACTCGTCAGATGAATTCAGTCCCAGTTTATTAAGTTTTGATATGTCCTTTTTTTGTAAATACTCTATTGCAGAATATAGTTTACTATACTCTTTATAATATACGGTATCCGACAGGGGGCGTAGTTCCGTATTTATATGGTTTACGGAATTAAGCAGTCCGAGTTTGTTTGCGATGGAACCGGCCCTGTTCTCCTGTGAGGCGACAGATAGTCTTTCTGCTGAAAAATATGGAATATAGGCGGTTCCCGCGAACAAAGCGAATGCTAGTATGCATACGTAACTATAGTATGCAAATCTTTTACCCGAAAACATAATGATACAGGAGGTCATAACAGCTCCGCAGACTATGAGATAAACCCGCCACTCCGTAAGGCCGTATTCCGTAACACGGCGTATAGTACCTATCCAGAACATAATAATAGCCGGTACGGAAATCAGACTGAATTTCTCAAAATACCAGTCATAACGTCTCTGCAATACGAATGTCTGCAATGCCTTTACTATTATGGCAATTATCGTGAATCCGAAAACCAGATATGCTATGCCGCCTTCCGGTAATTCCCATACTGCTATAATTTTAATGAAATAGATATACAATATTCCGGTATATATCAGCAATGCCGGCGTTACTATATAATTTAATAAAGCATCTGTTATACGCGTTCCTTTAATATCTATATCAGTCTCAAACGCACGGTCTAAAACGGCAAAGAAAATCACCGGGAATAATAATATATAAGATACCATGGCCGAATATTCGACCACGGCACTTTGTAGTTGCGGGGCTTCCATTATTTTGAATATATATACTATGGAGAAGAATATAGCCAGAAATAATCCCTGTGTTATGGCCGACATTAATAAAGAAACGCTCCCGCTGTAGATATATTTTAATATTTCTTCTATAAAGCTTCCATTATCCTTTTTCCGCCGGCATAGCAGTACAGCAAGAGGGGAAAGTACGCCGAGGGTTATTATAAACTGGCTTGTATCCGACCACTCTTTCCAGATATCCAGGAAACTAAGAGGAACGAGAGGTATCCAGCAGAGGTAATACAGATACCGTTTGCCTGATATAAATAGATTATTAAAAACGTATGCCATGACTATAAATAACGGCGCCAATATCATATATGCCGGATTTGAAATAGCATTTTCCCGATCTAGCGACAGGATCACGAAGATATAACAGAATAATCCCAGCTCCACCGGGTGTTTTTCCATAACTCCGGATAATTTCCCGGGTATGGCTTTAAAACTTTTTTGTATATTCATTATCCGTAATTTTATTCAAATTTATATGATTATTTTTTATAACCGGCAGAATTTTATATATTATTATCAGGCTATACTCTGTCTGACCAGGCTCATTACATACTCCAGGTTTCTATCGTCCGGTATTTTTATCTCATAATCTCCATTCCCTAAATGTCCTATGCCGGAAACATCCCTTGCAATACCTTTCGGATCGTCAAGGTCGCCTTTTTTTACATTGATCGTCATTTTCAGACCTATTTTCTGGATCTCAATATAACAGAAATTCCGTCTCTCTTTCTTAAAAGCAACATACCATTTTTGCGGTTTAACTTCAACATCACCGGTAAGGTTGATAATTGCAGCCCTGTATTTTTCATATAGAGAAATAACTTCATCGGATTTATTGGATAAAAGATTCTCTTCCGTATATACTTTGATTTCGTCGGCAACGCTTTTATACTCTTTGTTTTTTTGAGTAATCGGCTTAACACTCTCTGCCGCCCTGTCCTTTTTAACAGGGACAATCAGTAAATGATCTCCGTAGCGTTTGACCTCATACAATTCAATGGCTATATCTTTGAAGTTAGTTGCCTCAATCTGATTTTCGGTAAAATCGGAAGATACAAAAACAACCCGGCTTTGAGACCAATCGATGTTATTGCGGGAAAGCGGTTTAGTTTGGTTCTGTTCGTTGTATTCCAGAATAAAATCCGCTTTATTTTGAAGCATAAGACTCAGGTATGTAAAGCCTTGATCCACCACACTACTGTTTTTGTCCCGCTTGTATTCGATAATTACAAAAGCATTTGATTCCTGGTCGAATGCAAGAGTATCAATTCTTTTGTTCTTTATTGTGAACTCCGATTTTACAAGTGTAAGCCCCATGATCCGGGGCAAATTAGCTTCAAATATATTCTGTAGTTCACGTTCCCTTTTGAAAGGAGTTTCTTTTAAAGCCTCCAGGCTTTTGGATATTTTATAAAGCGATGGTTGCATATTTTAGTTTTTATAATTTATCAAAATTTATTTCTGTTTCCATTATCAGAAATTATCTTTCAACCAAATATCGAAAAACTGGTCGTAAACACTATAACTTCCCCCGATACCGGTAATGAAATCCTTCTCCAGCAGTCCCTTTAACGCCGATTGTACGGAACTGGGAGAAGTAAGGCTATATTTTTTTACAAATTCACCGGAAGTAACTGCATTAGCCTTCCCTTCTTTTGCAATAGCCACGAGCAACTCTTTTTGCTTTTCGGGCAGCCGGAAGAGTATCTCCTGATAGGTAAATTTGAATGAGTCCATTATGGAAATAACGGCCTCGTCGATTGCCGACACGTCGCATTCCTCACCGGAAGGCGTTATCGCAAAAAGCACATTAAGAATCTTTTGCAGATACCACGTTACACCGTGAAACTTTTCATAGATTTCCGTAATCGTTTCGGGCGTTATTGTCTTGTTGCCTGTTTTGAAGTGTCGGGAAGCAAAGTCAATATACCTCGGAAGTTCGATACTATCGAGGTGCATCATCGAAACGCTCTGATAGAACGGGCGGGAAGTATTAAGAAACATATTTCCCATTGTATGGCGCTGACTTCCGGCAAAGATGAATTTTGCATTGGAACAGTGCTGTATATGAGTGCGCAGGAGAGCTTCGATATTTTTTTCGGGATATTTCGTAATCTGCTGAAATTCGTCTATGGCGACAATGCACGGCTTGTCGGCTTTTGCAAGATATTTAAAAATTTCGTCGAGCG
>CAYVED010000049.1:0-18989 GCA_964449975.1 uncultured Muribaculaceae bacterium | reverse complement strand
TTTTTATAAAGTATTAGAAGCGGGGACACTTTTTGAGCGTATCTGATTTTTTCCTATCTTCAACCGTTTTTTTATATATAACCTGCTTTTAGCTATGAGGTGTCTTAAATTTTTTATAAATCAGGAGCCTTAAAAAATTTTTAAACGTATGAAAGTATTATTAACCTTAGTATTATTTATGTCTTTCGGCGGAATTATTTCCGCACAGAAATCATTGAGCGACGAGCTTGCGTATAAAGTTAAAAAAGAGGCT
Organism: uncultured Muribaculaceae bacterium; assembly: GCA_964449975.1. Classification (GTDB taxonomy): domain Bacteria; phylum Bacteroidota; class Bacteroidia; order Bacteroidales; family UBA932; genus Egerieousia. Next base: position 18,736 of record CAYVED010000049.1, on the reverse strand, counting down.
TTTTCCAAATCGCAAATGGAACAGTTCATGCGTTATAATACTGATCTGATGGGGCCAAGGCTCGCCGGATCGAAACTTATGACAAGGGCGGAGAGGCTTGCCGCCGATAAACTCAGAGAACTGGGACTTGCAAATGTGAGGATAGAAGAGATTTCAAGGTTTTCTAAAGGAGGATGGGATAATCTGAAAACGTACGCGGCTATGACTTCTCCTTATTATTGTAATTTTTACGGTATTTCAAAAGCCTGGAGCGGAAGTACAAAAGGCTTGATAAGCGGAGAAACAGTCGTTCCGGATGTAAAGTCGGAAAAAGATATTGAAAAATACAGAGGCAAGTTGGGAGGAAAAATAGTACTTATGCCGGGACAGTTCGAGTATTCGCTTGATCTCGATCCGCTTGCCGGAAGATATACTGATGAAGAGCTTACCCTTATGAGCAAAGATCCCAGAAGTATTTTGCCTCCCGGACGCAGGTACTATAATTACGGCGGGAGGGGTAATCTCAGCAGAGAACTCATGGCGATGGTAGTTAAGGAAAATCCTGCCGTTATAGTATCGGGAAGAGGAAATTTTAATATTCCTACGGCCGGTTCCGTTTCCTATAAGCAGGGAGATAGAGAGCCTGTGCCGGAACTTATTCTTCCGGCCGAAGCGCATGCGCGGATGATACGTCTTGCGGAAGAGGGTGTTCCCGTATCGATGGAAGTTGAAATAAGGAATGAGTTTTCCGAAAATAACAGTATAAATAACGTGATGGGAGAGATTCCGGGAAACGATCCTGCGCTCAAAGATGAGATAGTATTGTTAGGGGCGCACCTCGATTCATGGCACGGCGGAACCGGCGGCGCTGATAATGCCAGCGGTGTGGCTGTTATGATGGAGGCGATGAGAATTATAAAATCTTTGGGAATTTCGCCCAGGAGAACGATAAGGATAGCTTTGTGGGGCGGAGAAGAACACGGATTGATTGGTTCCAGGGGATATGTCGGGAAATATCTCTATGACAGGGAAAAGAACGTCAGAAAAGAGGGGTTCGATAAGCTGGCCGTATATCTCAACATGGATAACGGATCGGGCAGGTTCAGGGGAATTAATCTGGAAGAGAACGATATGGCGGTTCCTTTCTTTAAGGAGTGGGGAAAACATATCGAGTCGTTGGGGTTCGTTGCTATTTCTCTTGCAAAAGACGGCGGAACAGACCATGTTTCTTTCCAGGCTTTTGGGCTTCCCGGATTTCAGTTCATACAGGACGCCCTGGATTATGACAGGACGTACCATACCCCTATGGATACTTATGAAAGATTATCTATTACCGATTTGAAAACCAATGCCGCTATGATCGCCTGGATTGCTTTATGCGCAGCGATGGATGATAATAAGATACCGGCGGAGCTATAATTAAAATTATATTGTATGGATCTGGAAGTTTGCGCTTATTCGCTTGAATCCTGTATTGCCGCCCGTAATGCAGGCGCTACCCGTGTGGAGCTTTGCGCCTCCCTTTTCGAGGGAGGTACGACCCCTTCCGCCGCCACTATAAGATGCGCGTCGGAGATATTGAAAAGAGAGTCGTTGCTGCCCCCTTTGCAGCTTTATGTAATGATACGTCCCAGAGGCGGGGATTTTCTTTATTCAGCCGGGGAGTTTGTACAGATGGAGGAAGAGGTGGAATTTGTAAAGGGACTTGCCAGCGGTACTGAAAAGAACGGGAAGCCGGGTATCGACGGAGTTGTTTTCGGGTTGCTTAATCCCGACGGCAATATAGATGTCGGGCGTACGCGCATGCTTGTGGAGAGGGCTAAAAGCGGTACGTTTACCGATCCGGTTTCCGGCAGGAAAAAAAGTTGCGCCCGGCTTGGGGTGACTTTTCACAGGGCGTTCGATATGAGCAGGGGAACAGAGGAGGATTTTCCTTTAAAAGTGCTGGAAGATGTAATATCGGCAGGAGCGGACAGGATACTTACTTCGGGATTCCATCCCTCTGCGGCAGAAGGAAAAAATATTATAAAACAACTGGTAAGGCAGGCTGCAGGCAGGATAGAAATAATGGCAGGCTGTGGTGTGGGTGAAAAGAGCGCCCCGGAGTTGTTGGAGACCGGAGCGGATGCATTGCATATGAGCGGAAAATCCGGAAGGGACAGCGGGATGCAATACCGTAATCCGCTACTTTCTATGGGTGGAATAGGGGATATTCCCGAATATTCTGTTATATATACGAATGAGTATGCAGTAAAAGCCGTAAAAGATATTATTGATAGATAGAATTTACATTAGTCATGAAAATTTCGTTCCGGATATGTTGATATATATTTCTACAATATAATCTGGAAAGAATTTTTATATATTTGTAAACATTTTATAATGATTTTAAATAATAAAAATTTTATTTACGTATGAAAAAATTGTTTTTAGTTGCAGCAGCACTTATGTGCTTTGGTTTTGCCGGCGCCCAGAATATTAAGTATCAGGGAGAGGCTAGTTTAGGCTTTGGGGCCGGAGTGGGAACTTATAATATGAACAGGGTTCCGATACATACGGTACATGGAGTAAGGCTGAATGATAACTTTTTTGTAGGCGGCGGTCTTGGTGTTGATATTTTTTCCAAGGACGGAGAATCTGCAACGATTATTCCTGTTTTTGCCAATGCAAAAGGGTATCTTCCTGTTTCGGATAAAGTATCTCTTTTAGCGGCGCTTGATCTGGGTTACGGTATAGGAACCGGAGATTTCAGTAAAGTCGGCGGTCTTTATGCTTATCCGCAGATAGGTTGCAATCTTAAAATTATGCACAAGTATTCTTTCGATTTTACATTCGGGTATAACAGCCAGTCGCTTTCTAATGATGGTGTCAGCATAAATTTGGGAGCAATAGGGTTCAAGATAGCTTTTGTCTGGTAATTTATATAATGTATTTTAGTTATTTGCGGGTGTCCTGAACGGTTTCTGCTCCCTGATAAGTACAAACCTTTTTTGGGGAAGTTCGTTTACCGGGACATCCGCATTATGCAGACAGCCGGGAAAAGATTGGTTAATTCGCCAACCGGATACGGACGTATTGGCAGGACAATAAATATACTTTCCAACAGAACGGTTTTAATAAAAGCAATTCTGTGGAAAGTATATTTATTATTTTTGAACTTATGTTATTTACAAGAGAAAAAGCTAATACCGTGTCTAAAATTATAAAATCAAAAACATCCGGAGGATGGTCTGCGCGGTTGTACGGAAAATAATATCGGTACAAAGTGTAGACCGGACAAATATGTTTCAAAGCGGCAAGAGATCCCGTAGGTACTGTACTTATGGGATACAGGGATATATCGTCAAAGTGAACGATCCTTAATCCGGGGAATCTAAAGATGATATAAAGACTATTGCAGGAAACAAGAATGATAATCAGCCCGAAATTATATCCGTAACGTAATCTGTCAGTCAGAAAGACGGTAAAATTGAAATCAATTATATTGCCGGCGTGCTTAAGCCGCAGAAACAAAAATACTTTTCTTTTGTTAGTTTGTTGATAAGTATTTACATTAAAAAAGAAAAGATATGAACAGAATGAAAATTATAACTCTTATACTGATTGTATCCGTTATATCCGGAGGCTGTGCCAATATGAATAAGACGGCTAAAGGCGCTATAGTCGGAGGAGGTTCGGGTGCGGCATTAGGTGCAATAATAGGCGGTATTGCCGGAAATGGAAAAGGAGCTGCTATCGGCGCCGCCATAGGTACTGCCGTAGGTAGCGGAACAGGAGCGCTTATAGGACGTAGAATGGATAAAAAAGCTGCCGAGGCGGCTAAAATCCAGGGAGCACAGGTCTCTAACGTAACGGATGCGAACGGACTCTCCGCCGTAAAGGTGACTTTTAATTCAGCTATTCTTTTTGGTTTTAATTCCACTGTCCTGAGCAATGGAGCCAAAAAGTCTTTGCGCGAACTTGCGGATATTTTAAAGAGCGATCCTGCTCTGGATATAGCTATTATAGGGCATACGGATAAGACGGGAAGCTATGAGGTCAATCAACGGATTTCTGCCGAGCGTGCGTATGCCGTAGAGAATTATCTGCAGATGTGTAACGTATCGCCTTCGCAGTTTAAAAAAGTAGAAGGAGTAGGTTATTCCGAGTACAACGATGCCCTTACTCCGGAACAAAACAGGAATGTGGATATTTTTATGTACGCCAGCGAGCAGATGATAAAGAATGCCGAAACCGGGAGATAAAGTATTGTGGGTTTGTGTTGTGTTTATGTTTTATTTAAGCAATATCTCTATATCCCTCAATCCTGTGTCCGCTCCCCCTCTTTGTCCTTGCAAGGTAAGCGATAACGTGTTTATCTGAGAGTTTACCGGCGGGTTAAAAGGGAGTTTCAATTTATATTTTGTCTGTGGTAGATCAGTTGAGAACCGGTAATTTATATTATCATTAAAGCGGTTGTGCAGCTTTACTACCAGATAGTTTTGTCCTTTCCGCAGCGGAAGGCTTACATATTCAGGAACGGGATATATGTTTGTGTACCCTTTTTTCATCAACTGTTTTCCGTTCAGCCATATTTCGACCGCATCCGCAGCTCCGCCTTCTCCTTCTCCTGAGAAACGGGCAATAATGCCGCATTCGGTATCTGACTCTATAATATGCGCCAGCCATATATTCCGGCGCCATTTTACAGGGCATTCATATACGAATCCGGCGTTATTTTCCTGCGGCACGACTTGCCAACCTGCATCCTGTGCCGTTTTCAGGTCGGTTTTTGTGTATATTCCGCCTGCAAGGGCATCAATGGCGCCTGGATTAATGAATTGTTCTCCGAAACTGCTGCGCCCTGTGGTTAAAACAAGGTTGCGGGATATATTTATCTTTGTCGGGACGGATAATATTTTTTTGCCGCCTTCCAGTTTTACCGGGTATATTTTACCGTTAAGGTTGAAAATAACCGTTTTTCCTGAATCTCCGGCGTGGTACAATATGTGGGGCGCCGCTTTACAGCCCTTAAAAAGCCAGTTATAAGCTATTATGCTTCTGAAACTTGAATAGTAATCGAAAGAGGAATATCCGAATACAGGCGAGGCATTTTCATAATTGAGGACAGTTCCCCGGAGCGGTTTTATATTATTTTCTTCCGGCATGCCGATGTTTTTTGTCGGTGAAGGGTATATTATATTGCTGCTGTCTTTTAACCATGCTCCTATTGCAAGCAGCAGATCCCTTTCGTATTCCACAACGGAGCCGTCGCCTCTGGGGCCGATATTCAAAAGATAATTTCCTCCGTGACGTACTATGTTTTTGAGGGTGTTTATTTTTTCAGATATTTTTCCGGACAGGTTATCTCTTTTTTGCCAGCTCCGGTAACCCCATGTCTCTTTAAAGACGGAGCCTGCCGTTTGCCAGGGGATACCTATGTTATAATCCGGACAGGCATTGTCGGCCATAACCGCAAAATCCCCGAAATCGTTTCCCAGCCTTCCGCTTACCATACATTCGGGTTGTAAAGAGGTCACAAGATCGTATAATTGCCGGCTTTGCTCCCTTGTAAGCGCTCCCATATCGAACCATATTTCTGAAACGGGACCGTAGCCGGTAAGCAGTTCCCTTACCTGTGCCATATTGTGCTCATGATGCTCCGGTGTCGCGGGATCGGCGTTATGACTTGAAATAGGATATGCCTGTGGGAAATGCCAGTCGATTAATGAGAAGTATATTCCGAACTTCAGCCCGGCTTTTTTGCAGGCCTTGCTTAACTCCATGAGCGGATCTCTTCCGAAAGGAGTTGCCTCCGCTATATTGTATTTGCTGTATTTGGTGGCGTACATGCTGAATCCGTCATGATGCTTGGCCGTCATTACTATTGATTTCATTCCGGATGCTTTTGCCAGCGCTGCTATGGAATCGGCATTCCATTTCTCTCCGGTGAATGTGTCGGCCGTTGCTGCGTAGTAGTCTCCGAATATGCCTGCGAAGGATTGTATTTGCTCGCTGTATCCCCATTTTACCGGTTTGCCGTCCCATACCCCTCCCAACCGGGAATATAGTCCCCAGTGGATAAACATAGAAAATCTGTTTTCCGTCCACTCTTTATTTGGTTTTGATATGTTTTCTATGGCATTCAGCCCGTTGGTAATCAATAACGATACTGTTATGATAAATAGTAATTTAATAGCCTGTCTGTTTCCCATTGTCGAATATTTGTACGCAAAGGTATAATTTTATATAAAAACTTCCTATGTTTGCGGCCTGAAAAGTATAAACGGGAAACGGAATGGAAAATATTGATATAGAGAACAGGGTGAAAAGAGCGGAAGAGCTGTTTAAACAGGGATATAATTGCTCTCAGAGCGTTACCGGTGCTTATGCCGATATTTACGGATACACTTTGGAGCAGGCTCTATTGATGTCGGCTTCTTTCGGGGCCGGAATAGGACGTATGAGACAGGTTTGCGGGGCGGCATGCGGAATGTTCCTTTTGGCGGGCTTGGAAACAGGATGTCTGAATCCGGCGGATAATGAGGGTAAAGCTAATAATTATAAGACGGTGCAAGCGCTGGCGGAGGAGTTCAGGAGGCGGAACGGTTCCTTGATTTGTGCGGAACTTCTGGGGCTGAAATCGGGAAATATCGGAACGGGGCATGTTCCACAGATACGGGACGGGGAGTACTATAAAAAAAGACCGTGCGTGGAGTCTGTGAAAAGTGCCGCTATTATATACGGCGAATATCTTCTGCGTTCTGCGAAAAACTAAAAAACTGCTGTTGCTGTTCTACCCCAACCGCTGCAACTGGCTGATTGTGAGTGGTATCCAAAACTCAATATAGTACTATTGTGTTTTGTAACCATTTATTATACAGCTAGTTGTGGCGGTTAGGGTAGAGAGGCGAAGGCGGAGTTTTAAGGTTTATTATATTTTATATGCGCCATGTGTTTCTGGTATTTCAGTTTGGAGTTAAGAGCGGCCTTGAATAGGGTTTTGGTTTTGAAATGCTTATTGATTAATGAGTTATCTATGCTGATAATCCGGCTCAGGGATGTAGGTATCCCGATATGGAGTTTATAAGAGCTGAAAAAGTAGTCTTTATGGCGTTTGCATATTCCGGCTTCTACGGGATTGTTGAGTATATATAAAACAGTATCTACCTGCCATTGCTCATAGTCTTTTACGAAGCTGATGAATGTCCTCAGGAACAGCATGCCTGCGGTGTCGTATTTTTTATTATATATCCTTGCATATCGGGAACATAGTGTCCCGATAAATATTGATATAGCTTTGCTTTCCACAAGTAAATGTGCATGTGTATCCATCAGAATGAACGCCAGTATTTTAGATTGAAATTTGGAGGCAAGTTCAGCCAACAGCCGTAAAAATGTTGTTTTGTCGTTGTTGCATAGGAAAAGCACGGAGTTATCTGACGGAGCGTTTTTATCTTTTTGAGTTTTGAAAGGATTGTTGTCATGTCCGTTATATCCTTCATATTTCGTTCGTACAGGACTATCCGTAAGTATGCCGGCGTTCCTGCCGTGGGCGGGAATAATTTTATAATCCGTAGACACCGGATGCTGTTTTGAAGATTTTTTTCTGATGATAATGTGGTGTATGCCTTGCTGGACTCTCCCGCCTCTTGTAACCTTTCCCTTCATAACAAGTTTTTTAGAATGAATTTTTACAAAAATAAGTAATTTATTTAAAACTTCCTAATATACCCCAACCGCTGCAACTGGCTGATTCATAATGATTATCAAAATTCAACAGCATACTATTGAAAAATCAAAACACGTGACTACAAGCTAGTTGCAGCGGTTGGGGTATATTAGGAAGAGAAGGCCCCTTTTTTCTTCCCGATACATATTTTCTAAAAGAAATTTGTTCCATTGGAAAATAAATTATATCTTTGTTTCCGGAAACACCGAACATTTTATGCTTTATAAATGTAAATAACATAAACGGAGGTATTGACGGCCGGAACAAATTTATATAGGATAACAAGATAACAAGATAACAGGATAACAGGATAACAGGATAACAGGATAACAAGATAACAAGATAACAAGATAACAAGATAGCCAGATAACAGGATAACAAGATAACAAGATAACAAGATAACAGGATAACAAGATAACAGGATAGCCAGATAACAAGATAGCCAGATAACAGGATAACAAGATAGCAGGATAACAAGATAGCCAGATAGCAGGATAACAAGATAGCCAGATAACAGGATAACAAGATAACAAGATAACAAGATAGCCAGATAACAAGATAGCCAGATAACAGGATAACAAGATAACAAGATAACAAGATAACAAGATAACAAGATAACAGGATAACAGGATAACAGGATAACAAGATAGCAGGATAACAAGATAGCCAGATAACAGGATAACAAGATAACCTTTAATATATGATAGAGCGGAGCGGTTACTATCGCTCTAAAAAAATTTTATAACTCGGCGGTAGCCGTAAATTTTTTAACATATGAAATATGTAATTATAGGCGGAGTTGCAGGCGGAGCCACTGCTGCCGCCAGGATAAGAAGAATAGATGAAAAGAACGAAATAATCCTTTTCGAGAAAGGGGCTTATATCTCTTATGCCAACTGCGGACTGCCCTATTATATAGGCGGGACTATAAAGGAACGTGAAAAATTATTCGTGCAGACACCTTCCCTTTTCGGATTGCGTTTCAACACGGATGTACGTATAAACAGCGAAGTCATAGGAATAGACAGGGAGAAGAAGGAGATAGTGGTACGCGGTAAAAATAATAAAGAGTACAGGGAGAGATACGACAAACTGCTTCTCTCTCCCGGCGCATCTCCTGTAATCCCACCTTTGAAAGGGATAGAGAACAAAGGTATCTTTACTTTGAGAAGCGTTCCCGATACCGATGCGATAAAGTCTTATATAGATTCCGGTAATGTAAAACGGGCCGTTATAATAGGCGGAGGTTTCATAGGTCTCGAAATGGCCGAAAATCTCCACTCTTTAGGCATACATGTTTCCATTATAGAAAAGGCGGCGCAGGTAATGGCCCCTATGGATTTCTCTATGGCGCAGATCGTGCATCAGCACCTTATGCAGAAAAACATTGATATTCATCTCAATGATGCCGTTTCCGCTTTTACGTCTCTTCCCGATAATAAGCTTCTTATCGATCTGGAATCCGGAAGCTCGCTGGAAACCGATATGGTGCTTCTTTCAATAGGCGTACGTCCTAATACGGTTTTGGCAAAAGAGGCCGGACTGGAAACAGGGACTGCAGGCGGAATAAAGGTAAATGAGTATATGCAGACAAGCGATGAAGATATTTACGCAGTAGGGGATGCCGTCGAATATCCTCATCCTCTTACCGGGCAAGGATGGCTTAACTATCTTGCCGTTCCGGCTAACAGGCAGGGACGTATTGTAGCCGATAATATGGTAAAAGGGAATGTTATAAAATATGAAGGAGCCATAGGAACCGCCATAGCGAAAGTATTCGATCTTACCGTAGCCGCTACCGGACTTCCTGCAAAAAGGTTGTCCGCTGCAGGAATGGAATTCGCAAGTTCGACGACGCACTCCATGTCTAACGCCGGCTATTATCCGGGAGCATCGCCTCTTACCGTGAAAATCACCTTTAATCCTGTTACGGGTAAACTATTGGGCGGACAGATTGTTGGTTATCAGGGGGTAGACAAAAGAATAGATGAAATTGCACTTGTTATTAAAACGGGTGGAACCATATACGACCTTACCATGTTGGAACATGCGTACGCGCCGCCTTTCTCCTCGGCAAAAGATCCTGTCGCGATAGCCGGATATGCCGCGGTAAATATAGCGGAACAGATGGTGAAGCCGGTATATTGGAGAGAACTGGAAAAGAAATTGAAAACGGATAACGGGGGAATTCCGTTCACTCTGCTCGACGTACGGAGCAAGGGTGAATATGAAATGGGACATATAGCCGGAGCGGTAAATATTCCTCTCGACGAGCTCAGGGATATTGTTGAGGATTGCGATATTAACGGCGGATGCGATCTGCCGGCAAAATATGCCGAAATGTTGCATCCCGACAGAGAGATAATAATTTATTGTGCGATAGGATTGAGAGGTTACCTGGCATACAGGATATTGTCGCAAAGCGGTTATAAAAATATAAAGAACCTTGTCGGAGGATATAAGACTTACAGCGTATCGGTGGCTCCCGTCATTATCTGTTCACAGGGCGGATGCGATTCCCGTCACGGAGACGGAGATATTGAAAAAGGAATAGTACCGGAAGAAAAAGGCGGGGAGACCGTAAATAAATGTCGTGCGGAGGATTACGCTTACATAGAAGATGCCGCAACAGGAGTGAAAACTATTGTAGTAGATGCCTGCGGTTTACAGTGTCCCGGCCCGGTAATGGAATTGAAAAAGAACATGGACAGGCTCATTCCCGGCGAAAGAGTGCGTATTATCTCTACTGATTCGGGATTTATCAGGGATGCGGGAGCATGGTGCAACTCTACCGGGAACAGGCTTGTGGACAGGAGTGAGAACGGGGGTAAGTTTACAGCGGTTATTGAAAAGGGTGAGGAAAACGGACGGAATAAATCTGCCGCTAATTGTAATAAGAAGGGAGGAAGGACATTTATCCTTTTCAGCGATGATCTCGATAAAGCCCTTGCCGCTTTTGTACTTGCCAACGGTGCGGCTGCTACCGGCGATAAAGTTACTTTGTTCTTTACATTCTGGGGATTGAATGTAATAAAGAAAAAAGGAACAAAAGATACAAAAAAGGATATTTGGGCAAAAATGTTTTCCATGATGCTGCCTTCCGGTTCGCAGGAGTTAAAACTTTCCAAAATGAATATGTGGGGTATGGGACGCAGGATGATGCGGTATATTATGAAGAAAAAGGGTATCAGTTCTTTAGAAAGCCTTATGGCGGAGGCGGCCGGGAACGGCGTTGAATTTATCGCCTGCCGTATGTCTATGGACGTTATGGGCATATCCGAGAACGAGCTTCCCGATAACGTTACGATAGGAGGGGTAGCTACATATATGGAAAGGGCCGACGATGCAAATGTGAATTTATTTATTTAACAAACTGATAATTAATATGATAAAAACAGGTAAATTTATTACGACTATATTACTTATGATACTGTTCTTTGCCGGAGGCGGATGTGCTACCGGACAAAATAATAATGAAAATAAAAACAAGGAGGGAAAAAATATGGTACAGAATTTAACTAAAGCTGAGTTTTTAACTAAAGTAGCTAATTACGAAGAAAGTCCTGAAGAGTGGAAATATCTCGGGACAAAACCTGCGATTATAGATTTTTATGCAAGCTGGTGCGGCCCTTGCAAGATGGTTGCTCCTATTCTGGAAGAACTTGCAAAAGAATATGAAGGACAGATTGATATATATAAGGTGGATACCGAGAAAGAACATGAACTGTCTTCCGCTTTCGGTATAAGGAGTATTCCTTCCATTTTATTCGTACCTTTGCAGGGGAAACCTCAAATGGCGCAGGGAGCTATGTCTAAGGCACAGTTTCAGGAGATAATAAATGATGTTCTTCTTAAAAAAGATAAATAATGGAAAATAAACTTTGTAAGATAAGGGAAGTTTACCGTATAATACAGGAATTCGAACAGGAGTTCGATAAAAAGTATAATATGAGCCTGAACGAAGGGATGCTGCTTTGTATCCTTTCCAAAGTGGGGACGGCTTCTTCCGGACATCTTGCGAAGGAACTGGGACTTACCTGCTCCAATACTTCCAAAGTCATAAAATCGGTAGAAAAGAAAGGTTTTATAAAAAGAGTGTTAGGAAAGGAAGATAAGAGACAGATGTATTTTACCCTTTCGCAGAGCGGGGCGATGCAGATAGAAATGATAAAAAATTCCGACCTGAAGATACCGGGCGCACTTTTATAAAATGGGACTCTCCATAAACTTGTTTTAATCATTGCCTCGGGCAGAATTTATGATTAAAAAAGTTCATGTTCGTTTCATCTGCTTACCTTGTTAAATATGCCCCGCTATTCGACGCCGTAAGCAGCTTAAAATGGCTGAAATACCCTTAAGATAGTTTCGGTAAAAGATCAAAACAGTTTCTTAAAACCTGAGTGCGGAATATAGTGCTGCCTGTCCGGTAATAAAAACTTGCCGGACGGGTATTTTTTGTTATCTTCACAACTTTATAATTTGCACTTAAACTTATGGAATCTGCTTTAATCGTCGTACAATTATTTATAGTACTACTGGCTTTATACGTTGCTTCACGTTACGGGAGTATAGCTTTAGGCGCCATATCGGGAATAGGATTGGCGCTTCTTGTTTTTGCATTTAATATGGAACCCGGAACCCCTCCTACGCAGGTTATCTATATAATCATAGCCGCCGTTACCTGTGCGGGAATTTTGCAGGCGGCGGGGGGAATGAATTTTCTTATACAGATAGCCGAACGGTTTATGAGAAAACATCCGGAAAGGATAACGTTCATAGCTCCGTTCGCCACGTTCTTCCTTACCGTACTGGTAGGTACGGGGCATGTCATGTATACGCTCATGCCTATAATCTGCGACATCTCGCTTAAAAAAGGAATACGGCCGGAAAGACCTTGCGCCATAGCTTCGGTTGCTTCGCAGATAGGCATCACCTGTTCCCCCATAGCAGCCGCAGTAGTTGCCTTTGTTTCTATAACGAACGATAAAACCGATCTCGGAATAACCATACTCCAGGTGCTTATGGTAACTATTCCGGCATCCGTAGTAGGAATACTCGCCGCCTCTTTTTATTCTTACCACAGGGGGCCTGATCTGGATAAAGATCCTGATTTTCAGGCAAGGCTGGCCGATCCCGTAACAAAAGAATATATGTATGGCGATACTGCGACAACCCTTGGTACTTCCATCAGCAAAGAGGCGAAACATTCCGTATATTTTTTCTTTTCCGCGATTCTGATAATAGTTATTTTCGCCGCGTTTCCATCTTTGTTACCGCATTTCTCCGGCGTATCCGATTCCGCAGGCAATGCCGTTACCAAACCTTTGCAGATGAATCTGCTCATACAGGTGGTAATGCTGGGTATAGGAGGACTTATGATTATTTTCTGCAAAGCTGAACCTAAAAATGTCGTATCCGGGACAGTTTGGCAGGCCGGAATGGTTGCCGTTGTCGCTATTTTCGGAATAGCCTGGCTGGCGGATACGTTTTTCCTTAATCATAAAGAGACTATAATGGCATCTTTAACGGGAATAGTTTCCGATTATCCCTGGAGCATAGCCTTTGTATTGTTCGCGGTATCGGTGCTGATTAACACTCAGGGAGGTGTCGTTCTTGCCATAATGCCGCTGGCATATGATCTGGGTATTCCTTTCTGGGTATTGCTGGGAGTATTCCCTACCGTTTACGGGTACTTTTTTATTCCGAACTATCCAAGCGATATAGCAACTGTGAATTTTGACCGCTCCGGTACGACTAAAATCGGTAAATATCTGCTGAACCACAGTTTTATGCTGCCAGGGCTTATAAGTATATCCGTTGCGACGGTTATGTCTTACGCAATATCATCCCTTATTTTCAGATAGCTGTTGGCCTGTTTTTTGTTGCCTTGTGAACAAACTAAAAAATTAAACGTATGCGCAAATTATTTTTACTGGCGGTACTCTTTTTATGTGTTGCCGTTACATCCGGAGCACAGGATTTTCACGGAAACAGAAATTCCATAGGTATAAGAGGCGGATGGGGTGCGGAAGTCTCTTATCAAAGATATATAGCCCCTCTTAACAGAATAGAGGCTACACTCGGTTTCAACAGATTCGGTTTTGATATTACCGGTATATACCAATGGATGTTCGATATACATAGTGATGAATCGGGACAGTTCAGATGGTACGCAGGCCCTGGCGTAAGCATGGGATCGTGGTCTAATAAACATTTCAGTAAAGGATTCGGGTTGGGATTTTTGGGACAGGCAGGTATAGAGTATGCCTTTGAATCGGTTCCGTTGTTGCTGTCGCTCGATTACAGGCCGGGAATATTTCTTGCTCCGGAGGCCCATTTCGACTGGACAGGATTCGGATTCGGTATAAGATACTGCTTTTAGAGCGGGTATACGGTAATCCTTGCCGCATTTTGAATCCGGATTATTGAAATCGGTTGCTGCTCGTCCGTTACTGATAACTTACTTGGTAAGCTCTGGTTCAAAACATTAATGACGATTACGGGAGGGATGCATTTTCACTGTTCTTTTTTATCTAAGTGAATACTCATTTCTCTTTTTAGGCTGCATACAGTTTCGGTATAAATTTACAGGATTAGTTTATGAGATTAATCTGTATTTTTCTGGATAACTTCTATTTTCTCCTAACGGAATATAATATTATATATCATTTATAAGAAAAATAGTCTTGGAAACTGTTTTGAATTACCCCAAATAGCTAAATAATTCCGGTAAAAAATCAAAACATTAATTAATTTATGCAAATACTGAAACAGGGACTAAAAATATAACAACCAATAAACATTTCAGTCTAATAAGCCCATTTCTCCGGCTCTTTTTTCCATTAGAGCATAGGCCTGTTCGAAATTATTTTCGATCTCTCCGTTCAGGATAGCCTCTTTTATATATTCTTTCAATTCTCCTACGGCTTTTCCCGGCGGGATGCCGTATTTTTTCATTATAAGTTCTCCCGTTACCGGATTTTTGAAATTTCTTACCGCATCTTTTGCTTCAACCTCAATCAGTTTTTCCCTTACAAGAATGAAATTATTTTTGTGCCGGCGTACCGTCTTATCATTTTTGGATGTTATATCCGCTTCGCAAAGCAGCATAAGATCATCTATATCGTCTCCGGCATCAAAAAGCAGGCGCCTTACGGCGGAGTCCGTAACTTCCTCCTGTACAAGGGAGATAGGACGCAGATGAAGTTGTACGAGCTTTTGTACATATTTCATTTTTTCATTCATTGGCAGTTTTAACTGTCTGAAAAGGCCCGGAATCATTTTTCCTCCTATGAAATCGTGACTGTGGAAAGTCCAGCCCGTACCGGGTTCGTATTTTTTTGTGGCGGGTTTACCTATATCATGCAGGAGCGCCGCCCATCTCAGCCAGAGATTATCGGTGTACGGGCAGATATTATCCACAACCTGCAGGGTATGTGCGAAATTATCCTTATGCCCTTTTCCCTCCTGTGTTTCAACGCCCTGCAAATTACTTACCTGTGGCAGGAACAGCTCCAGCAATCCGGTGTCCTGCAACAGCCTTAATCCTACCGAAGGTTTATCCGTATTCATTATTTTGTTGAGTTCTTCGGCGATTCTTTCCCTGGAAAGGATTTTGAGCCTGTTCCGGTTACGTTTTATACTTTCCAGCGATTCCCGCACTATTGTAAAATTGAGTTGTGCGGCAAACCTTATGGCGCGTATCATTCTCAGGGGATCGTCCGAATAGGTAGTATCGGGATCGAGAGGGGTTCTTATAAGCCCCGACTGTAAATCCCCGACTCCTCCGAAAGGATCTATTAGATTTCCGTAGTCCTCTTTCTGCAAGCTGAAAGCCAGAGCATTAATTGTAAAATCCCTTCGCTGCTGATCTTCTTCGATAGTGCCGTCCTCCACAACGGGCTTGCGGGAATCCTGCCGGTAAGATTCTTTTCTCGCCCCCACGAACTCTATTTCCAGGCCTTTATATTTCAGCATGGCCGTACCGAAACTCCTGAATACGGATACTTTGCTTCCTGTTTTTTCCGCTACCTTTTCCGCCAGTTCAATACCGCTTCCTTCCGCAACAATATCTATATCCTTGCAGGGCCTCTCCAAAAAACAATCCCTCACGAATCCGCCTATTACAAATGCCTTTACATTCTGTTCTTCTGCTGCGGACGAAACAATACCGAATATTTCATTCTTTAAAAAATTCATCTCTTATTTATAATGATTCGTAAAACGGAATATCCCCTGCGAGCTCATATTTCCCGTTCGACCGGTTCAATTCGCATGCAAATGTAGTAACTCCGTTTGTAATAATTAAGTTTTTTACTTTAAGGATAAGGTTATACCTTATAATCTGGTCTACCACCTGCCTGTCCAGTTTTGTGCCGGGAGCCTTGCATTCTACAATAATCTGCGGTTGCAGGGCCTTGTTGAAGACTACAATATCGCACCTGTAATTCATCCTGTTGAAACTAATGGTATATTCGCTTGCCATTAATGTAAGGGGATAATTTCTTTCCCGGTTCAGCCACATTATAAAATGCTGCCTTACCGCCTCTTCCGGAGTAAGCACCACATGTTTTCTGCGTAACGGATCAAAAACTGTTTCTTTCATTTATATGCGGGCGGATAACTTTAATGCAAAGATATAAATTTGCCGGAAGAATAATTTTATCTATTTTTAACTTTTCAAATTTTAATATTGTTCCCGATATATGGCAAAACAGTCTAACGATACTGCGGTACATTTTAATGCGATACTTACCGATATAAAGAACAAGAAGTTCTGGCCGGTCTATCTTCTTATGGGAGAGGAACCTTATTATTCTGATATTATTACCGGACAACTGATTGAGAATGTTTTGCAGCCGCAGGAGAGGGATTTTAACCAGACGGTAATATACGGCTCCGATACGAATGCGGCGGAAATCGTTTCGCTTGCGCGGCGGTATCCTATGTTCGCGGAGCGTCAACTTATAGTGGTAAAAGAGGCTCAGACCCTCTCTAAACTCGACGCCCTTGAAATATATATGGAATCTCCCGCTCCGGAGACGGTTCTCGTTCTGGTATTTACGAATAAATCGGCCGATAAGAGAACGGGGTTTTATAAGAAAGCCAAATCGGTAGCGGAAATTTTCGAATCTTCTGCCGTTAAAGAGTGGAATATTCCCGTGTGGATAACATCTTTTCTGAAAGAGAAAGGCATAAAGATAGAGGCGGACGCCGCATCCCTTATGGCAGAACATACCGGAAACAGCCTGAGGAAAATAGTACTGGAACTGGATAAGATAGTCAAGGGAACTGACGGCCACGGGATTATTACTGTAAAGGATGTGGAGATAAATATCGGGATAAGCCGGGAATTCAGTGCGTTCGAACTCTGTAAAGCGATTGCTTTCAGGGATTCAGGCAAAGCATATAAGATAGCTTTGTATTTCGGGGGGAATCCTAAGAAATATCCGCTGGTGCTTACGCTGGGAGCCATGTTCTTCTATTTTTCCAAACTTCTCAGATGCCATGCATATTTCGCCCAGGACGGGGGTATTCCGGATAACGCTGCACGCAAGGCCGGGGCTTACTCCCCTGCCCAGGTAGCCGAATATGTAAAAGCCATGAGGAACTATCCGCTCAATAAAACAATGGGGATAATCTCACTTATAAAAGAGTATGATTACAAAAGCAAAAGCGGTTCCGGAGGACAGGCTTCCGATGGAGAACTGCTTGTGGAGCTTATTTCCAAAATATTGAATTAGCCGCTATAATAAGGCGGTATAAACTGATTATACCCGTTTTATCCTTCGGGACAGAGAAGTGAATATTTCATAAGGAATCGTACCGAGCACTTTTGCAAGCTCCCTGGCGGAAGGCTTTTCTCCGAAGATAGTTACCGTATCCCCTGTTTCGGCTTCTACTCCGGTTATATCTACCATGAACATATCCATACAGATATTCCCTATCGTGGGTACGAGATGTCCGTTAAGCAGAAATTTAGCATTTCCCCGTCCGAAATGACGGTTTATTCCGTCCGCATATCCCAAAGGAAGGGTGGCTATCCTCTGAACTCCGGTAATTTTACCGTGCCTGCCGTATCCTACTGTGCCATCTTCCGGAGTAAGGGTTTTTATCTGCAATATCTTGCAGGTGAGGGAAGCGGCAGGTTTCGCCAAAGATTCTTCAATGGCGCTTATTCCGTATATTCCTATTCCCAGCCTTACCATATCAAACTGATATTGAGGGAATCGCTCTATTCCTGCGGAGTTAAGGACGTGCCGCATGGGTCTGTATCCCAATTCCGACGTTATTATTCCCGACAACTTTTCGTATAATTTTATCTGCTCCAGTGTAAATGCGTCATGTTGCGGATCTTCGGCTGCGGCAAGATGCGTAAAGACGGATTTTACATATATTCTGCCGGTATCTTTAAGGAAGCCGAGCAGTTGCGGCAACTCTTTCTCCATAAATCCCAGTCTGTGCATTCCCGTATCCAGTTTTATATGTACGGGAAATCCGGTAATATTTTTCTCTCCGAGAAATTTATCTAATGCGGCGAGCGTTCCCATATCGGGAACGGAAGGCTCCAGGTTATTTTCAGTTATTTCTTTAAAGTAATCGGTTCCTGCGGTAAATATTATGACAGGGGTTTTTATTCCCCCCTCCCTTAATTCGACTCCTTCTACCGGATGTGCCGCACCTAAATATTCGGCTCCCATATTTTCCGCCGCTCTTGCGAATTCCAGCGCCCCGTGTCCGTACGAGTTTGCTTTTATGAGGATCAGTAATCTGGTAGCCGGATTCAATCCGGATCTGAAATAATTATAATTATATAGAAGATTAGGATAATTTATCTCTAATTGGGCGAAGGATTTTTGAACTAAATTCATAGATTATTGTATAATTATAGGTTATTTATTTAAAGTTCAGGTATAATGAACCGTTTGTGTCTTTCGGGAATAAAGATAGTTATTTGAACAATATGTTGTAACAACTATGTGATATTTTTATATGTAGAATCTGGTATTGCAACAACACTTAACCGTTTATATACGGAAATAATAA
>CAYVED010000048.1:0-19012 GCA_964449975.1 uncultured Muribaculaceae bacterium | reverse complement strand
TCTTTTTTCAAAGATACACCATTAACGTATATTTTAATACTGCAAAAGTAAATGTACAAACAAGTTAAAACAAACATCATTTGAAATCAACAGTGATTTGTCTAATTACTTCATGGGAATTCAAAATATTTTCAAAGAGTTTGAAGTGCAAGACGAAATCCCCACAACTGTCCAACTTCGTGATGCTTTTAATCTTGCAATCAAGAAAAAGGATAGGGAAAATAACTCTGTTCAAGAAAAAACAGTATTGTCCTTTTGGAAGGTATTCAACGAATTTGTGTCGGAAAATAGCAAGCGAAACAATTGGGCTAATGGAACTTTGCAAAAATTTAATGCTTTAAAGAAACATGTTGAAAGATGGAAGTCAGAACCAACGATGGAAGACTTTTCTGAAAAAGGACTTTCCGATTTTGTCGATACATTGTATAGGCAAGACCAAAAAACTCAACTATCGATAAACAAGTAGGTTTATTGAAATGGGTACTTCGTTGGGCTGCATCTAAAAACTTGACTGCGGATAATGCATTTATGAATTTCAAGCTCAAGTTGAAAACAGCTCAAAAAACAGTCGTATTTTTAGATGCGCAAGAATTAAAACAACTTACAGAGTTTAAGATACCTGATGATAAAAAACACTTAGAAAAGGTACGTGATATTTTTCTATTTTGTTGCTAGACGAGTTTACGTTATTCAGATGTTTGCAATTTATGCCATTCAAACATAAAAGACTCTTACATAGATATAGTTACGGTAAAAACCAATGATAGAATTGTTATTGAATTTAACGATAAAAGCAAAGCGATATACGATAAATACAAAGATTTTCACTTCGAGAATGGAAAAGTATTTCCTGTTATATGCAATCAAAAGATGAATGATTATTTGAAAGATTTGGCTGAGTTGGCAGGTCTTAATAATCCGGTACATTAAACCTATTACAAAGGAAATGAGCGTATTGAAACAATCTTGCCAAAGTATGCTGTTATAAGTACTCATGATGCTCGACGTACTTTTATTTGTAACGCTCTTTCAATGGGCATTCCGGCAAACGTAGTGATGAAATGGACAGGGCATAGTGACTATAAGGCGATGAAACCCTATATTGACATTGCCGATGATATAAAAGCTAGTGCGATGAGCAAATTTAATCAACTGTAAATGCAGAATAAAAGCTTTTCTGTACTTTCAATTATGATTTCATGAAGATATTTTTCTACACTTATACACAAAATAAATAATAAAATCCAAAATTATTGTATGTATATCTGCAATATTTACTACATTTGCATAGAACTAAATCTATAAAGCGAAAATATGTCGAAATTTCCAACCGTACTCCACCGAAGAGATACTTATATTGAACGCATAAAGCCATTTATGCATACACCTATCGTAAAAGTAATGATTGGGCATCGAAGGGTAGGCAAGAGTTATATTCTTTATCAACTTATTGACGAAATAAGGAATAAAGAGTATGATGCCAATATCATATATATCAACAAGGAAGATATTGCCTATGTGGATATTGTGTCTTCAAAAGACCTGCATGATTATATTGCATTCCGATTGATGAGTAAAAGGAAAAACTACATTTTTATTGATGAAATTCAAGAAATAGAAGATTTTAAAGTTGCCGTACGCTCCTTGGCATTGGACGAGAGTAATGATATCTACATTACCGGAAGCAACTCAGAGATGTTTTCGAGCGATTTGGCAAACGAACTTGGCGGTAGGTATGTTGAATTTAAGATATACAGCCTTTCCTATGCAGAGTTTCTGGACTTTCACAAACTGAATAATGACGATGAGTCGCTGGAAAAATACATCCGTTTCGGTGGATTACCATACCTAATCCACTTGCCAATGCGTGAAGAGGTGGTAATGGAATATATTCGTTCGGTTTATTCAACCATTGTTCTTCGTGATGTTGTAGCTCGCAATAATATCCGCAATACAGCCTTTTTGGAACAATTAATCCGTTTCTTGGCAGATAATATCGGAAGTCTTTTTTCTTCGAAAAGTATCAGTGATTTTTTGAAAAGTCAAAATATACGAATGTCGCCAACGTTGGTATCCGAATATGCAGACTCTCTGGCTTCGGCATTTGTGGTTCATCGCTTAGGACGTTATGATATTGTTGGGAAACGTTTATTTGAACGTGGCGAAAAGTACTTTTTCGAAAATATGGGAATCCGCAATGTGGTGGCGGGCTACAAACCGCAAGACAGAGCAAAACGATTGGAAAATATTGTTTGCAATCATTTGTTGTATTGTGGCTATGAGGTAGCTGTAGGAACATTTTCGACCGAGGAAATCGATTTTGTTTGTACACGAGCCGGAGAAACATTATATGTACAGGTCGCGGCAGAATTGTCTAAACCCGAAACTATCGCCAGAGAGTTTGGCAATTTGTTGAAGATAAAAGACAATTATCCCAAAATAGTAGTATCCGGCGAACGTTCATTCGAAAATACTTATGAGGGAATAGAACATATTTACATTCGGGATTTTTTGACTTCTTCTGTTACTCCTAAAATTGTGTAAACAAAGAAATCATTACTCGACCCCTCGTATAGACGATTATAAAATCCATCAAATGAGTGAATTGAATATATTTCCGCCTGGAATTTGGATGAATTTTTAAATGAGTAACCCTAAAAATGTAAAAAAATATATAATGAATTAAATGGACTTCATTATCGATAAAATAGAAAAAGGCTATCCTTACAACCTACTTCTGATGCAAACCGAATTGGAATGATATAAGACTTTAACAGAAAGACTATCGACTGAAATTCAGAATAATATCCGGCTGATTTTAACGAACAAAAGCGTACTTGAAAATCTTGCTATTGAAAAGGCTTGCGATAAATTTGCCAATCAATACGAAACCCAAATCAGCGACCAATTGCACAACACCCAAAAGTGTTGGAAAGAATTAAGCGGGGTCAATAATTCGTTGGATATGATAGGTTTTCGAGCGCATACAGAAAGTGAAGAAAATCAACTTTGGGATAAACACAAAATATTGACCGAGAAATACAATTCAGAAAAAGTAATACTAAATAAGCTGTATGAAAAACAGAGTGTTGCACGAAAAACGGCAGAGAAATATCAAGATAATTATTTCCCTAAAATTCTATCATTGAGCCACAAACTCAACGAAATAATTCAAAAATACGTTCCAAAAACAACTCAAAGTCTGCCCGAAGGAACGTACTTTGATATGGCAAAATCGTCAACCATTCATCGTATTTGCAACAACACAATTTTTGAAAATCTTTCCGAAACAGATTTTTACTCGGCAATAAATCTGCTTGCGTCAGACCAAGCATTAAAATTGAAACAAGGCGAAAAAACACGAGCCTGTTTTCTTGTTTATAAGATGTACGAAAGTATCACGTCTGACAAAAATGTGGAATGGCGAAAAATGATGCTTCAACAATTGGAAATTGACGAGAATTACTACAAATCAAAATACAAAGAACCCATTTCCGAAGTTCCAAGCCGAAAGTCCGAGCAATTTGCAACTGAAATAAACGAGGTTTTCAAATAAAACCACTTCACTAACCAAATTACCACTTAAAATAATTTTATATCAGATTGATTGTCAGTCGGATATCTTTGTTTTCACCACCTCCTCACCACATTCTTTCCAAGCTACCTTTGCATCGTTTGAACATCAACTGCCGAAGTACAAGGCTATACTGAAAATGGCTTCATGTAACTTTCTAACTTAATTCAAGCACTAAGTTAGAAAAGATTATTTTGAGAGAAAAATATTTTTGGCGAAATTTTAGCCCAAATTATTGATTGACTGATATTTGATGGAAAATCAAAATCCGTCCCTTATTCCGTCCCCGGCTAAAAACAAAAGACTCTAAGTAGTTGTAATTAACTAACTTAGAGTCTTCTTTCGCGGTGCGGACGGGACTCGAACCCGCGACCCCATGCGTGACAGGCATGTATTCTAACCAGGCTGAACTACCGCACCGTTTTTTATGTTCTTAAGAAGATTTTCCCGTTTTGGGATTGTAAAGATAAGTATTTTCCGTTAATCTGCAACGTTATTTTTCAAAAAATGATTTTTCCGGATAGCTTTATTTTGCCGTACGGAGCCGATAAAAAATATCCGGGCTGGTTTTTTAAATAAAGCACAGGTAAATAAGACTAAAATGATCGACGGGAACAAAAAGGATAAAAAGGAGTCTGAAAAAGATGCAAGGATGTCGGGGAAGCCGTATTGTGAATTCGGTTCTGTTCCAGACGGGTATTATTTTTATTGATTCCATGATGTTTAACATGCTGTGAAATTTACTGAATTTATTTGAGAATATAGATCCTGCCGCGTTATCCTTGATTATAGGACTTTAGTCATTCTGGCAAAGTCGTATAATCCGGAAGAATTTTTAAAGGGACAGTAATTGCACCTCTGATTGTAGTATTTACGGAAGTGTCAGGGAAACCGGATACTTTTCTGCGCATTTGGGGTAGCTGTTTTTACTCCCGATATTAAGTATAATATTTCGGTAGCTTTGTTATATTTTTCTATTGTTTCAAAGGGTTGATTTAACCGCTTCTTCCTGTTAATCCGTATTTGCGGAAAACTTTTCTGATGTGTGATTCTAATTGGTTGGTTTACAGGCTGTATATGATTTCTTTTTATTTAGCCTATATGTTTATTACGGCAATCGCGGCTAAAGCTGCAGTTTTCTGTCTTTTTAGATTCGTATCGGCCATTAATGCTTTTATTTTCAAATGTTTGATAAGACAGTTTTAATCCGGGAAACCGCATTATTTAGACGTACAATTAACTTTAATATTAACCTTAATTTAATTTTCATGAAAAAAGTGAAATTTTTAATGATGACACTTTTTATCTTGATTTGTGTAACGCCCCTTCTAGCACAAAATATCCAGATAAAAGGTGTTGTGACGGATGCGTCTAACGGTAATGTTATACCGTTCGCAGATGTTCAGTTGAAGGGTACCCAGATCGGAACTTCAACCAATGACGCCGGAGAATATTCTATCTCAGCCCCGGCTAACGGAACCCTCATTTTTTCATTCATCGGATACGCCAGCGCGGAAGTCGCGATAGGCGGCCGTTCCCAGATTAACGTATCATTAAGCCCCGACGCACTTAATTTGGATGATGTAATAGTAGTAGCTTACGGTACGGCTAAGAAAGAGTCGTTTACCGGTTCTGCCGAGGTTATCAAATCGGACAAAATTGAAAAACGAACGGTAGCTAATATTTCCAAAGCGCTGGATGGTATGGTTACCGGTGTAGTAAGCGGCTCCGGCTCAGGTCAGCCCGGAGCGGGTGCAAATATCGTCATCAGAGGCTTCGGGTCTATAAATGCCTCTAATAATCCTTTATACGTAGTAGACGGTATTCCGTATGACGGCAATATTAATGCTATTAATCCTAATGATATTGCCTCGATGACTGTTATTAAAGATGCCTCCGCAGGAGCGCTTTATGGCGCACGCGGCGCCAACGGAGTTGTTATCATTAATACAAAGAAGGGTAGGGAAGGCCCTTTGCGCGTCCAGTTCAAAGGTAATTGGGGAGTCGCCTCCAGAGCTATTCCGCGTTATGAAACTATGGATGCCTACGGTTGGACGGAAAACTTATATACAATGTTTTCCAACAAATACCGCAAACAGGGTTATCTGGGAGACGATATCGGACTGCAAGCGCTTCAGGATATGGCTTACGGTAATGACGGTATTTTTGGTAAGGATTTGCAATACAATCCGTTTTCCCGCACTATTACCGATTTGATAGATATAAGTACCGGTAAGATTAAGGACGGAACTACATTAAAATGGGATGAAGACTGGTTGGATAAGGCTACAGCCAAAAATCCGTTGAGACAGGAGTATATTCTTTCTGTTTCCGGGGGATCTGAAAAAACGAATTATATGTTCTCTTTCGGCTATTTCGATCAGGAAGGTCTTGTTGTAACTACTAATTTCAAACGCTTTTCCGGAAGAGCCAATATAGAAAGCACAATCAAATCCTGGATAAGATCCGGCCTAAGTATTAATTTCTCGAACAGTAAGACAAATTCAACTACATTAGGTTCCAATGCGACCAGTAATACAGCTTACAGTAACGTATTTTACAGTTGTGGTAACATGGCGCCTATTTACCCTCTTTATGAAAAAGATTCTAACGGAAACACCATGTACAATGCGGACGGTTCTCCTATGTACGATTGGGGAAATAACAGGCCGGCGGGAGCCAATTCAGGCTGGAATCCGATAGCAAACCTTAAAGAAGATAAATATTATAATTTATCCGATAATTTGAGCAGCAGGGCCTTTATTGAGCTCGGAGGGTTGAAAAAAGGTCCTTTACAGGGGCTTAAACTAACGGCAAATCTCGGATTTGACTATGTAAATTCCAAATCTACTACTTATTACAATCCCAATTTCGGTAACGCCGTTACTCAAAGAGGTCTATTATATCAAGGTATCGGCAGAACCTTCAGTTATACTTTTAATCAATTATTAACGTATAACAGAACGTTTGGGCAACATAGTCTTGATATTTTATTGGGTCATGAGTATTATAGTAAAAATTATCAAGTACTGGCAGCCGAAAAAACAGGAGCGGCATTTAACGGCCTTTATGAGTTGGACGGTTTTGTAACCAATTCCGATATTGACGGATACTCTACGGATTATGTTGTCAATTCTTACTTGTCGCGATTAAATTACGGTTATGCTGATAAATATTATTTCTCGGCAAGTTATCGTCGCGATGCCTCTTCCCGTTTCCATAAAGATTATCGTTGGGGGGATTTTTGGTCCGTAGGAGCAAGCTGGCGTATCAGTCAGGAAAACTTTCTTAAAGATATTAAATGGATAAACAATATAACCCTTAAAGCCAGTTACGGAGTTCAGGGGAATGATGCCATAGGTTCTTTGTATGCCTGGCAGCAGTTATATAATCTGTCATATCCTAACGGAGGTTTAGGCGGAGCATTGGTTTCTTCCCTTGAAACCAAAGATCTTAAATGGGAGAAAAACGGTAATCTCAATATAGGCCTTGAGGCACGGTTATTCGATAGACTGTCTGTTTCGGCAGAGTGGTACAGAAGGGAGACTAAAGATATGCTTATGAGCTATCCTATAGCCATGTCGTTAGGTTTTACCGGATACAATAAGAATATCGGGAATATGTTGAACACCGGAGTTGAACTTAGCATATCGGGAGATATAATAAGGAATGAAAATTTCAGATGGAATATGACACTAATGGGTTCTACTATTCATAATAAGGTGGTTAAATTAACGGAGAACGGAAATGACATTGTATCCGGGAGTTATATTATCAGAGAAGGAGAAGCTCTGAATTCATTCTATCTGCCTTTATCCGCAGGAATTAACCCTGCTAACGGGGATAAATTGTATCACATCTGGAAAGATAACGAAGAGACCGGAGAGAGAGAGTATTCCATTACCAATAATCAGGCAAAAGCCGTTTCATGCAGAGAAGTTGTAGGCAGTCGTATTCCGAGTCTTTACGGATCTATCTCAAATGATTTTAAAATAGGCAGTTTTGATGTAAGTATTCTTGCTACCTATTCTATAGGAGGTAAAATCCTTGATAACCTGTATTATTCATATCTTTACAACCAGTATATCGGTACAACAGCCCACGTAGACAGGGATAGAGCATGGAAAAAGCCTGGTGATATTGCATCTATTCCGCGAATTGATCTCGGCGGCTCGACCAATATAGCATATACTAAAGATAATCTGATAAGTGCATCTTATTTTGCGTTCAAAAACGTCACCATCGGTTACTCATTACCGGAAAAATGGATGAAAGCCATTAATATCAACTCGATCAGAATTACCCTTACCGGCGATAACCTGTATATCTTCACTGCGCGTAAAGGGCTTGATCCTCAGTATAATTTTTCCGGCAGCACAGGATATACATATTCTCCTGAAAGAATAATTTCTTTAGGTCTGGATATAAATTTCTAATAATTTAAAAGATTAAACAAATGAAAAAAATAATATATCTGTTCTTATCAGTAGTGCTGACACTATCCGTTGTAGGATGTCAAGATCAGTTAAATACTACGCCTACTGATGCGGTCGGGAGTGAAACGGTTTTTGAGTCAGCTTCTAATGCCCTTGCCGCAATTAATGGAATGTACCGGGCAATGTATGTTGCCGAATGGGGAAGTCAGTGGCAACATGAAAACGGCGGTATAATGGCCTATATACTTGCATCTGATCTTATGGGAGAAGATCATATACAGAATAAATCCGGTTCCGGCTGGTTCTGGTATGATTATCTTTATGGTATATCTTCGGATTATACTGTTGCACACGGCAGACAGGGCCAGTGCTGGAACTTTTTCTATACGTTGATTTGTAATGCTAATATTGTTCTGGCCAATGAAGCTAATATCCAGGATAATCCGGATCTTGCAAAGTATGTAATCGGCCAGGCTTATGCTATCCGTGGGTTCTCATATCTGTGGTTGGTTCAGAATTTCCAGCAGTGCGATCCTGCACTTCCAGGTGTTCCTGTTTATACGGAGCCGACTAATACTTCCTCTCAGGGTAAAGGCCGAGGGACTGTTCAGGATGTTTATGACAGACTTAATGAAGATTTCGCCTCTGCTATAAAATACCTTTCGGAAAGTACTGTTGAACAACAGCACCCGTCCCACATTGATAAATATATTGCATACGGACTTAAAGCCCGTGCAGCGCTTGTTCAGAAAGATTATCCGGGAGCTATAACAGCCGCCAAAGCTGCATTTGAAAAACCCGGAAAGAGAATATTGCCGTTTACCGAAACTAACAAAGTAAATGATGTCTCAAAAGCGAATGTAATGTGGGGGCTTGCTATACAAAGTGACCAATCCATGTCCAATGCCGGAGTTTATGCGCACATAGATGCAGATGCCAATACTACCTACTCTAAGGGAGCACAGTTCATGATCTCCGGTTGGTTGTATGAAAACATGCCGGCTACCGATGCAAGGAAAGCATGGTGGACACCTAATATACCTCAATCTGAATGGGTAGATGGATCATCTCATAAATCTTATGTACAGGTTAAAATGGTTTATAAGGATAAGGCGTTAGGTACGGGGGATTATATTTTGATGAGAATGGAAGAAATGGCGCTTATCATAGCCGAAGCCGCATGTCATCTGGAACAATATCCTGTGGCCAGGGAATATGTTGCAAAAGTAACATCGCAAAG
Organism: uncultured Muribaculaceae bacterium; assembly: GCA_964449975.1. GTDB lineage: Bacteria > Bacteroidota > Bacteroidia > Bacteroidales > UBA932 > Egerieousia. The sequence goes on along the minus strand of CAYVED010000048.1, from coordinate 9,762 downwards.
AGATAGCGAATATAAAGAGAATCTGAAGAAGTATTCTGATTCTAAGGATTATAACACCGAGACAAGTTCTACGATCAACAACCTTATGGATTATATCTTGTTCCAGCGCAGAGTTGAGTTGTGGGGGGAGGTTTCAAGGATTCATGATATTAAGAGATTGGGATTGGGTTTAAACAGAGATTTCCCGGCGTATAATAATCATACGAGTAAAATTACTCATCCGGCTAAATATAAATATTTTATTTATGCTATCCCTCAGAAAGAATTTGACGGAAATACAAGTCTTGATCCGTCTAAAGATCAGAATCCGTTATAATTTGGAGAATCTGTAAACCGAGGATAAACATTCTTAATAATCGATTACCGGAACTCTGAAATTTTTATTTAATAAATGAAAGAAAATTTTTTAAACGTATGAAAAAATATTTAATATATAGTATTGTCGTGCTCTTTACAACACTTCTATATTCCTGCAAAAAAGAGGAAGTAAATTACGAGCACATCAATAATGCAGAAGTTACGTTCACTGCTTCTGCACTGAAAGTTCCCGCCCTCACAGATGCGATGAACGGGAAAGTAGCTATCCCTTTATTCCGGGGCAACTCAAACCAGGCCGTTTCGGTTCCTGTTACGATCACGGGGGGGGAAGGTATCTATACTCCCGATAAAACTGCATTTGAATTTGCAGCCGGAGAGAATGTCGCTTATATAAATTTCCAATTTAACATGTCTGCCCTTGGAGGCAAGCCTGAAGCCATTGCCGTTGAGGTTACTAACCCGGATATGGTTGCACCCAACGGTATAACTAAAACCTCATTTACGCTCGTAAGGCAACTTACTTATGAGAAAATAGGTACAGGTACATATTATTCCGATTGGTATGAGCAGAGTTGGCCGCAGGATATTTATAAGGCTAAAGAGGGTAATTTCTATATGCTTGAGAGCTGCTGGGTAAAAGGGACTAATTTTACATTTTTCTTTGACGGATCAACTGTGGACTGGTACACTGTTAAAACGGGTTATAATTATGGCAGTTATGGTCCGTTAGCGCTTAGGGTTAATGATAAGCATGTCGGAACTACTCCGGATGGAAATATAAAAATCTCTTTGTTTGTAAATTATTATTTACCGGAATTTAATAACTATGACTTCGGCGCAGGCCAGGAGTATATTATTTTTCCGTAAATGCTTCGCATTTTTGAGTAAACATAATATAATCAATAGATTACCCTTTAAACCTTATATATAGCATATAAGGGTTAAAGGGTTTAATCATTGATTTTCAGTCAACTACTCAAAAATGCGAAGCATTTTTTATTTTATTTAAATTTTGCCAGAATGGTTTCGCATGCCGTGACTTTGTCGTCTACTTTCACCAGAACTTCTGTTCCGAGGGGAAGGAAAATATCCATCCTTGAACCGAATTTTATAAAACCTACCTGGCTGCACTGGTTAGCATGTTCCTGAGGCTTTGCGTAGCATACTATCCTCCTTGCTATATATCCCGCTATCTGACGGAATAATATCTCCCGGCCACCGGCCGTTTCCAGCACAATGCTGGTACGTTCGTTCTTTTCCGACGCTTTAGGATGAGAGGCTATTATATAATCCCCGTGATGATGTTTGCAATATAATATTTTACCGCCTATGGGATAATAATTTACATGCACATTAAATACGCTCATAAAAACCGAGATCTGGATACATTTCGTCTTTAAATACTCGTTCTCTTCAACCTCCTGCACTATAACAACTTTCCCGTCGCACGGAGCTATTACAAGGTCTTTATCAATAACAGATACTCTTTTGGGAGTTCTGAAAAAACGTACTATGAATAAAAACGCGAGAGTGCTTATAACGGTTATTATCTTTGTGGTTAAAGACCAGTCGTAAAGGAAATAAGAGCCGAGAATAATTGATGCCGCAATAACAAATGTTACGGCAATAATATTATATCCCTCTTTATGGATTTTCATGTTCGGTTTACATTAAATAATTTATTCAGCAAAAAATATCAGGTAAGCAATAGCAGCCGGAAAAGCCGTAAGCGCTCCGTCAAATCTGTCGAGCATTCCGCCGTGTCCCGGCATAATATTTCCCGAGTCTTTGACGCCAAAATTACGTTTTAATTGAGATTCTACCAAATCTCCCAGCGTGCCAAATACACATATTATTATTGAAAGTATAATTGAAGATAGCAAACTCAATGCTAGTAATCCACTGTAGTGTAGTATTATAGAAGCCAGAATGCTGCATATCACTCCTCCCCAGAACCCTTCCCAACTTTTTTTCGGAGATATTGAAAAAAACAACTTATGACCGAATTTTTTACCTAACGTAGATCCTGCGCAATATGCTCCCACATCCGTACTCCACAGGATTATAAGCATGCTGAGCAATGTTTTCCCCGAATATTCCCCCGCCTGATCGAACATTATTAGATTCAGCATCCCCAGGGGGAGCGCTATATAAACAAATGCGGATATTATGAAGGGAAAAGCCTCGTATCCGTTATCCGAACGTATTATAATGCCCTCTTTTGTATTTATATCGTGTATATTATATTTTTTTATATATAGATTCCCGATAAATATGCCCGTTAAAGGAAGAACGGTTAATATAAGCAGTTTAGGATCGTATCCGTATCCCGATACAAGCATCATCATTAAAAAGAAAAATACTCCGGCGGTAATGCCGAGTATTTTTCCTATGGTGTTTTTTATTCCTTTATTTGCAAAACTGATAGCGATATATTCGTCCATCATATTATACAGGATGATACCTCCGAACAATACGGCGAATGACACCGGATTCCATAATATGGCCGTTGTCATTATGACAATTAATACGATACCGCTTATAGTTCTTACAATTACGTTATTCATATTTATTCGCCATCTTTTTTGGGACGGGGGCCGAATATATTCTCCATATCTTCCGTAAATATTACCTCTCTTTCCAGCAGCAGTTCGGCAAGTTTTATAAAGCCTTCTTTATTGGCTTCAAGGACTTCGAGGGCCTGCTTATGCGCTATATCTATAAGTTCTTTAGCCTCCCTGTCAATCAATTCGGCCGTTTTTTCGCTGTACGGTCTCTGGAAATTATATCCCGAATCCTGCGAATCATAGAATGACAGATGCCCTACTTTTTCGCTCATACCGAAATAGCTTACCATTGCATAAGCCTGTTTGGTAACTTTTTCCAGATCGGAAAGCGCTCCGGTGGATATTCTGCCGTTTATAATCTCTTCGGCGGAGCGTCCGCCCATTGTGGCGGCCATTTCATCCATCATTTGTTCCGTAGTTGTAATCTGCCTCTCTTCCGGCAAGTACCATGCTGCGCCGAGCGCCCTTCCGCGCGGGATTATCGTTACTTTAAGCAGCGGATTGGCGTGAGGAAGCACCCAGCTTACGGTGGCATGACCGGCCTCGTGATAAGCTATCGTTCTTTTTTCATTTGGCGGAATTATCTTATTACGCTTTTCCAGTCCTCCCACTATCCTGTCTATCGCATCGAGAAAATCCTGTTTCTCAATGGCATTTTTATTTCTTCTTGCCGCTATCAAGGCCGCTTCATTACATACATTGGCAATATCGGCTCCTGAAAATCCAGGAGTTTGTTTTGACAGGAAGCCGGTATCCAGTCCTTCCTCCAGTTTTAATTTTCCCAGATGAACTTTAAATATCTCCTCCCTTTCCTTGAGTTCCGGAAGATCTACATTTATTTGTCTGTCAAAACGACCGGCACGCATAAGCGCCTTATCCAGTATATCCGCCCTGTTGGTTGCGGCCAATATTATAACCCCGGAATTTGTTCCGAAACCATCCATCTCCGTAAGAAGTTGGTTTAAGGTATTTTCCCTCTCATCATTAGATGAAAAACCTGCATTTTTACCCCTGGCTCGTCCTACGGCGTCTATCTCATCTATAAATACGATACAAGGGGCCTTTTCTTTTGCCTGTTTGAACAGATCCCTTACCCTCGAAGCTCCGACACCAACGAACATTTCGACAAAATCGGAGCCGGAAATAGAGAAAAAAGGTACATCCGCCTCTCCGGCCACAGCTTTGGCAAGGAGAGTCTTACCAGTTCCCGGAGGCCCTACAAGCAGTGCGCCTTTTGGGATCTTGCCGCCGAGAGTTGTATATTTTTTAGGATTTTTAAGAAAGTCCACTATCTCCATCACTTCTACTTTCGCCTCCTCCAATCCGGCCACATCCTTAAAGGTTACTTTCGTATTATTGTCTTTGTCGAATAATTTGGCCTGCGATTTTCCCACGTTGAATATACCTCCTCCGCCTCCTCCTCCGCCGACACCCTTTGTCATTCTTTTAAGCACAAAGAACCAGATAGCTATAAAGATTATGGGAAGAAGGAGCCAGTCAAGTATTCTGCCTATATAGTTTGTTCTCTCTTCGGTTTCTATTGCGAATCTTTTCTCCTCAGGTAATGCGGCTCTCGCTTCATTCAACTGTTGTTCGGAATCGAAATTGTTTGATACTATAAAATAAAAATGCGGCCCGTATTTGGGCTCTTTTCCTCCGAAAAGGTTTTTATATTTTTTCAGGCTGTCGCTTTTTATAGTTACTTCCGCCTTATTAAGGTTGGTTATAAAGGTCACCTTCTCAACATCTCCCTGCGGTATCATCTGCTCTTTAACTTTGTACCATTCGGTCTTTACCGGATCTCCGCCGTTGTTCCCGAAAAAATACATATATCCGATCATTGCCAGCAACGGCACATAAATCCAGATTACATTGAATTTAGGCGGTTTCAGTCTTTGAGGGTTTTTATTGGGAGTTCTGTTGTCGGAATTATGTTGTTGCTCCATATTAAATTATTGCACTGTGTCTGTTTAGTCTTCGTAAAATTTTTTATCTGCATCAGCCCAAAGGTCTTCGAGCCGGTAAAATTCCCTGTACTCGGTCTGAAAAATATGTACTATAATATCCGAATAATCGATAATTATCCAGAAAGCATTCTCCTTTCCCTGCATGCGTACGATTTTCCTGTTACATTCGGCCAGCATCCGGTCTTCGACATTATCGGCTATTGCCATTACGTTTGTGGTTGAATCTGCGTTGCAGATAACAAAATGATCGCCAATGCTGGTTCCTATTTTTTTCAGATCCAGGGTACATACGTTCTTAGCTTTTTTATCAAGCATTGCATTAACAATTACTTTTAATTGCAGTTCGATCGGATCTATGATTTTTATTACTTCTTTTTTTTCCGTAGGTTCTGTAGTTTTCTTTTTTGCCACTTCTTGATTTTTATTTACGTTGTTCTATCTTTGTCGTGCAAAGATAATGCAAATATTTAGCCAATGAACATTATGAAGAAAAATCTTACTATAAATTGGTTTGATACAATAGATTCGACAAATACTCAAGCCGGGAGGGAAATCGACACGGCTCCGGAAGGATGTGTCTGGATAGCTGATTTTCAGACAGCGGGGAGAGGGCAGAGGGGTAATTCATGGGAAAGTTCAAGAGGGAAAAACCTTACTTTTACCACCCTTTTCAGGCCCGGTTTCCTGCATGCTTCAAAACAGTTCTCAATATCGGAGATAGTTGCTCTGGGCGTATGCAGGTATTTGAAAGAGAAAGGAGTAATGCCCAGGATAAAATGGCCTAACGATATTTATATAGGCGATAAGAAAATTTGCGGAATGCTTATAGAGCATACCGTATGTGGTGACAAATTGTCAGCAAGCATTGCAGGTATAGGTATAAATCTTAATCAGACGGAGTTCGCTTCCGATGCTCCTAATCCTACCTCTTTACGTCTGCTGACAGCATCCTCCGCCGAATATGACAGAAGAGAAGAACTTTCCCGCGTACTATCCCACATATATACTTTATATGAAGATCTCAGGGACGGATACGAAGAAGAAATAAGATACGAGTACATGGAGAACCTTTACAGATTCAATGAATTCTGCCGTTTTACCGAGATCGATCCGGACGACATCGCTGACAGGCCGGTAGAGAAAATGAAAGCGGGAAAAGAGATAGAAGCCAGAATAACAGGTATAGACGAAAACTCCTGCCTTATTCTGGAACATAAGACAGGAGCGGTAAAACATTATGCTTTCAAAGAGATAAGATATATTATCTAGCTATCCCTTTATCCGCTTCATAGCCTCTTCCCTATCTATTGCTCCGAATACTGCGTTTCCGGCTACCAATATATCCGCTCCCGCAGCTTCCAGCAACCTTGCATTGGCCGTAGTAACGCCTCCGTCCACTTCGATAAGGCAGCCGGCATTACGTTTAAGGATCATCTCTTTCAACCTGGATATTTTGTCAATAGAGTGTTCTATAAAAGACTGTCCCCCGAATCCAGGGTTTACGGACATTATAAGAATATAATCGGCATCGTTTATAATATCCTCTATAAGCGTAATGGACGAATGGGGATTCAGGGCCACACCCGCTTTCATTCCTTTGCTTTTTATTGCCTGTATTGTTCTGTGCAGATGTGTACACGCTTCATAATGTACGCTCAGCCATTCCACTCCGGCTTCCCTGAAATTATCTATGTATCTGTCCGGCTCTATTATCATAAGATGGGCGTCGAGAGGTTTCCCCGCTTTTTTTGCTATGGCTTTTACTACCGGAAACCCGTAAGAAATATTTGGGACGAAAACCCCGTCCATTATATCCAGATGAAACATGTCGGCAATGCCGTTATTTACGAGTTCCACATCTTTATCCAGGTTGCCGAAGTCCGCCGACAGCATGGAAGGGGCAAGTAATATACTCATATCCTTCTACGTTGTTACTTTATGTTGACTACGATTTCTTCCAATAGTTTACAGAATTTATCTACTGTCGCTATTTCAAGTTTTTCCCCAGGTGCATGCACCCCTCTTATTGTAGGGCCGAATGATATCATATCCAGACCAGGATAAATATCTAGGAAAAGACCGCACTCCAGTCCTGCATGGATAGCCCTTACCACGGGCTTTGTCCCGAACAGTTTTTTATATGCGTTTTCGGAAATATCGAGCAGGCGCGAGTTCAGGTTCGGTTTCCACCCAGGATATTCCGATTCGTGCGCCACTTTTGCTCCGGCGAGAGCAAAGCAGGACTCCACCTGTTCCGCTGCGTATCTTCTGGAACTGTTTAAGGCGCTTCTCTGGCTCGTACCTATCCTTATTATATTTCCCTGTTCCATTTTAACGGAAGCAAGATTAGTAGAAGTCTCCACAAGACCTTTTATCTCTGCGCTCATGGCAAGTACTCCGTGAGGTGCGCAGTTCAGAGCGTATATAAGCGATGCAGTCGTATTTTTATCAATGGCTTTTTTAGGTTCCCCGATAATTTTACCCTCTTTTATATCGTGTATCCCCACTTCTCCTGCGCTTCCGTTTATATTGCCGTCGCTTACCTTATACTCCTCTTTAACTTCGTTTATCAGATTATTAAAAATCTCCGTTATCGAGTTGCGGTTGCGTTTGTCGAAACCTATTACGGCATATGCTTCGCGGGCAATGGCATTGCGTTTATTGCCTCCGTCTATTTCATACAATTCTATATCGTGTTTTTCGAGAACCCTGTACAGGAAGCGGGCAAGTATCTTATTTGCATTGGCCCTGTTCTTGTCTATATCGTCTCCGCTATGTCCGCCCTGACCTCCGAATATCCTGAATTCGCATTTTATATACTCTTTGTCGGCTGGATATGTGGCATATTTGAAACGGGCTGTGGTATCTATTCCTCCGGCGCATCCTATGAATAACTCTCCTTCATCTTCGGAATCCAGGTTTATGAGCAGATTGCCGGTAATGAATCCGGGTTGCAGAGCCTTTGCCCCGTCGAGACCGGTCTCTTCGCTCGTGGTAAATAAAGCCTCTATTTTTCCGGTGCGTATAGTATCGTCCGTTAATAAGGCCAACTGCGCCGCCATACCTATTCCGCAATCGGCTCCCAGGGTAGTATCTTTGGCGATGAGCCAGCCGTTTTCTTCTACGGCTATAATAGGATCTTTGCTGAAATCATGTGCGACGCCGGCGTTCTTTTCGCAAACCATGTCGGAATGGCTTTGAAGCACTATTACCGGAAGAGCTTCCTTGCCTTTAGAGGCTTCTCTGGTAATGAGTACATTACCCGCCTTATCCGTTTTGCAGGCGAGTTTGTGTTTTTTTGCAAAATCCTGAAGATATTTTATAATATGTTCTTCGTGTCCGCTTTCCCTGGGAACAGTAAGTATTTCCCTGAAGATGCTCATTATGGATTCTGTGTTCATACGTATAAATTTTTTTATATTTATTCCGGTTTATAAAAATTTCCGGAGCGGAGTTACTGCCCGGTAATATAGTCTTTTTATAATTAGTATTATAATATTGCAGGTTTTAACTGTTTTTCTATATCCGAAACGTATTGCCTGAAGTTCCTGTCCGTTTCAATAAGATCCGATACGGTGTTGCAGGCATGGAGCACCGTAGCATGGTCTTTTCCTCCTATTTGCGAGCCTATTGAGGCAAGCGATGTTTTTGTAAGGTTCCTCCCCAGGTACATTGCTATCTGCCTGGCCTGTACGATCTCTCTTTTTCTGGTCTTAGATACTATGGATTCAGTACTTATGCCGAAATATTCGCAGACCGTATTCTGTATTTTGGATAGCGATATTTCGTGGTTATCCGCGCTTACTATTTTTTCCGTGAGTTTTCTGGCCAGTTCCAGCGTAATTTTCTCTCTTTTAAGCGTGGCGTGGGCTATAAGGGATATTAATGTTCCCTCTATCTCCCTTATATTTCCCGTAACTCTCGATGCGAGAAAGTTAAGTACGTCTTCGGGAAGATCTATTCCGTCTTTAAAACTTTTGGCTTTAAGTATCTCCAGCCTTGTTTCGTATCCCGGAGAATTAAGTTCCGCCGATAAGCCCCATTTAAATCTGGACAAGAGCCTTTGTTCGAGTCCGTGAAGATCTACCGGCGCCCTGTCAGAAGTGAGTATAAGTTGTTTGCCGGATTGGTGCAAATGGTTGAATATATGGAAAAAGGCATTCTGGGTTCCGGGCTTTTCCGCGAACTCGTGTACATCGTCTATTATCAGTATGTCTATCATCTGATAGAAATGAAGAAAGTCGGTCAATTTATTCTTTACATTTACCGCATCCATGTATTGTGTCTGAAACCTGTTGGCGCTTACGTAAAGAACTATCTTTTCCGGGAGCGTCTCTTTTATGGCTATTCCTATCGCCTGTGCCAGATGGGTTTTTCCCAATCCGGGACCGCCGTATATGAACAACGGATTAAAGGCGTTGTTTCCCGGCTTTTGTGAAATAGTTATTCCGGCGGCCCGCCCAAGCCGGTTGCATTCTCCCTCTATGAAGTTGGAAAACGAGTAGTTGGGATTAAGCTGAGGATCTATATTGAGCTGTTGCAACCCCGGAATTATAAAAGGATTGAGGTGCTCTTTTCCTCCATTCTGCGGAAAAGGTATGGGTTTGTTTTTTAAGTCATGACGATTCTGACAAGGATAGGTGACCGCGCTTCCGTTCTGGACGATCCTTACCTTGTACACAAGTTTGGCCTGCTCTCCTATCTCTCTCTTTAGTGCTTTGCTGATATAGTCTATAAAATGCTCTTCCAGGTATTCCCTGAAAAACTCCGAGGGTACCTCTATTATAAAGGTATTGTCCTGAAGACCCACTGCTTTTATAGGAGCAAACCATGTTTTAAAACTCACGGGAGGGATAACATCTTTTATTATATTTAGACAGTTATTCCAGACCTGAATATGTAGCGGTTCT
>CAYVED010000047.1:0-19621 GCA_964449975.1 uncultured Muribaculaceae bacterium | reverse complement strand
AAGCCGAATAGGATGCAGCTACACCTATCCCCCTGACCGATGCCGCAGAAGAGATCACTACGAACTGCGGTTTGAACCCGCTGTCGCCTCCCCTGTTCAGAAGATAAGTGAAAAATGCTGTTGCGATCATCACAAAGCCCTCGATATTAACTTTTATCGCATTAATTTCCTTACCAATATCCAGGAGCGTATTTTGTTCGCCGGCTCCGGAACAATATATCACCAGATCTGCCCCGTTCAGCCTATCCTTCAGATAGGTAAACCCGTCTAAAGCTCCCCCTTCCCCTCCGGCACTCATATCGGCCGCTTTATATATAATATTATCGGGAAAATACGAGGCAATCTCTGCAAGACGCTCCTCTCTCCTTGCGGCTATTCCTACAGTACACCCCTTCCGGGCATAATAAAGGGCTATTTTTTCCCCTATCCCGGAGGATGCCCCTATAACAATTACTCTCCTCATAGTTCATTATTAAGGATTATACAAAACATTTAACAAAATTAATCAGATTCTTATTATCTTTAACATCATTTTAAAAACACCGTTATGCAAAATAAATATTACTTTTTTATATATTTTATTCTAACAATTTTATGTCTGAAAGGTTGTACGGAAGGAACCGATAATGAAATTTTATACTGCGACGGGGTAAGTTATCCTCTGGCGCAAGCCCGTAAAAAAGGTATTACTGAGATAGAGTATAATCTGAAATTCAATATACCCGCCGAACAAAGCGGAAAGATAAACGGAGATATGTTAATAAAAATAAACCTCCGCAAAGATCTCTATCCGCATGATCTTATCCTGGATTTCAAAGAAGACGCCTCAAATATAGAAGCAATTACGCTCAACGGGAAAAAGGCCTCATACAAATATAGGAACGAGCACATAATAATTCCGGCAGAAGAAGTTACGGACGGGAAAAATTCTGTTGAAATAAAGTTCACGGCCGGAGAACAGTCTCTTAACAGAAATCCGGATTATATGTACACCCTGCTGGTTCCCGACAGGGCCAGAACCCTTTTCCCCTGCTTCGACCAGCCCGATATGAAAGCCTCGTATAAACTGAGGCTTACGATACCTGAACAGTGGGAAGCGGTAGGCAATTCCCCGTGTATAAATATATCCGATACGGAAAAAGCGGGTTATAAAACAATGGAGTTCGCCCCTACCGAACCGTTAAGCACGTACCTTTTCTCTTTTGTGACCGGAGTTATGAACAAATCGGAACACAGCAAGGGAGAGAGAAAAATAAATATCTACCACAGAGAGACGGAGAAACAAAAGACATCCCAGCTTGAGGAGATCGCCGGACAGGTATTCGCCTCTCTGGAATGGATGGAAGAATATACCGGTATTCCTTATCCTTTTGCTAAATATGACCTGATAATCCTTCCGGGGTTCCAGTACGGAGGGATGGAACACACAGGGGCCACGCTCTACAAAAACACTACCCTTTTCCTGCCGCCATCCCCTACGCTGGCGCAGGAACTTTCCAGAACACAGCTTATAGCACATGAAACGGCTCACATGTGGTTCGGGGATTATGTAACAATGGACTGGTTCAGCGGCGTATGGGTAAAAGAGGTATTTGCAAACTTCTTCGCCTCAAGAATATGCCGGCCACTCTTCCCGAACGTAGACTTTGCAATAAATGATCTTAACTTCTATACCTCGGCCTATTCCGAGGACAGAACCAAAGGAACCACCTCCATACAACAGGAGTTGCCCAACCTTAAATATGCAGGACTTATTTACGGGAATATAATATACCAGAAATCCCCGGTAATGATGAATATGCTTTATCTGAAACTGGGGGAAGAGAATTTCCGCAATGCGATAAGGGAGTATTTAAACACATATTCCTATTCGAATGCATCATGGGATAATATCGCCGATATATTCGCAAAACACCAGCCGCAGGAAATGAAAGGAACTCCGGCCGACATTAAGGAGTGGTGCAAATACTGGATATACGGAAAAGGCATGCCCGTAATATCTCTCAAAGGAGAGAATACGAACCTCGTGCACGAAAGCGGGCAGACATTGGTTACCGACACAATAAACGGATACGTGATACCAAATATGAACGGCAAATTTTACGGCTATATAGAGCTTCCGGAGCAGACCCTTTCATATATATCGGAGAATCTCTATACTCCGGGATTATCCCGTAGCGGAGTAGCCAAAAGGGCGCTTCTGATAACCTTGCACGAAAACTGGCTGAACAAGAACTTCTCAGGGGAGAAATATCTCGGATCCCTGTGCGGCTACCTCAATAAGGAGACCGACCCGCAGATATTTCCCATACTTTTAGGATATATATCGTCGGTATCCGGCAGATCGCTTTCGGATATAAACGACATATCTTCTCCTTTACAGAAATACGCGGAGCGGGAATTGTGGAAATACGCAAGCAATCCGCGTAACAGAAAATTCTCCACACAGGCATTCCGTACCCTCGTATCCCTCTCGCAAAGCGATGAGATATTAGAGTATATATACCATATATGGGAGAGTGAAAATTTCAGCAACGCCTCTAAAATAAAGAGCGCCAAATATTATATTCCGGCTCTGAAACTAAACGAAAGGGATTATACAAACATGGCATACCAGCTTGCGATAAAACTTCCGTTGCTTATGGGAGACAAAGCCCCATGCGGAAGGGACGAAATAATTGCTGTCCAGAAAGAAAGACTTAAAAATCCCGACAGTATAAGGGAGTTCGAATATATTTCCAGGGGAACAGCGGCCGATACCGCCGTACTGGATACCCTTTTCAATTCATTGCTGCTGTCGGAGAACCGCACCACGGAACCGTGGACGCAAAGCCTGCTCGCGCTGCTCAATCATCCGTTAAGGCAGAAACATGCTCTGAAATATATAGAACCGGCTCTTGCGGCAATGAAAGACGTACAGGCTACCGGAGACATTTTCTTTCCTAAAGGATGGGTATCGTCCGTTCTGGGCGGACACCGCTCCAAAAAGGCCGGCGCTATTGTAAACAGCTATCTCGCCGAGCATCCGGATATGTTGCAACTGCTGAAAAACAAGATATTGCAAAGCGCATATCACCTGCCTGAATAAATATCTGCCCGAAATATTCTATCCTACCGATGATAACTTTCTTAACTTCCATAGCCGTGCTGATACTGGGCTATATCATTTACGGAAAATTTCTGCACCGTTTTTTCGGAGCCGATGAAAAAAACATTACCCCGGCCATGGCTATATATAGTTTTCGCATATTACATAATCGCCACACTGCTCCCGATAGATAAAATAATAGGCAGGATATATCCGTTCATGGGCGCCGCACTGTTATTTATGGCTCTGGGAATAGGTATAATGATAGTAGTTACCGGATTATCGGGGGAAACGCAATTAACGGAACTTACTGCAGGCACTTTTCGCAATTATAAATCCAACGGGGAAGAATACAGGCTGATACCGTTGTTGTTCGTGGTAATTTCATGCGGGGCGGTAAGCGGATTCCATGCTACCCAATCTCCTATGATGGCCCGTTGCCTGGAAAACGAAAAATACGCGCGTCCCATATTTTACGGCTCTATGATAGCGGAAGGGATCGTAGCATGTACATGGGCCACCGCCGCAATGGCGTTCTTTAACGGACCTGAAGGGCTGAATGCGGCTGCGGATGCAGGAGAGACACCTGCAATAATAGTAAACAGAATATGTGAAAGCTGGCTTGGGAAAGCCGGAGCGGTAATTGCCGTAATAGGTGTTATAGCCTGCCCGATAACCAGCGGAGACACCGCTTTCAGGAGCATGAGGCTAATTATAGCGGACTCCGTAAACTACAGTCAGAAACCTGTAAAAAACAGGCTTATCGTCTCTATCCCCATATTCATAGCAGCTTTTATATTATGTAATGTAGACTTCTCTGTTATCTGGACTTACCTAGGAATAGGGAACCAGATTCTTGCCACGATAACATTATGGGCCTGCGCCGTATATTTCGTAACAGCCGGAAAGCCTCACTGGATAATCTCCGTTCCGGCAACGCTCCTTACCTATATATGCGTATGCTTTTTCCTGATAGCCCCGAATATACAGGAAGGATTAAATATGGAAACTGTTACAGGTTATACCGCAGCTGCGGTAGCCGCAACCGCCATATTGGTTATCTTCCTTATATATGCAAATAAAAAATTACCGGTATTAAGTAAAAGCGCTGCTAAATGATGCTACTTTTTAAAGACTGTTAAAGAGTGAATAATTTTTTAAAGATTGAATTTACGGGATGCCTTTACTTAATACCGGCAATATGATTCCGGCTTTAATTTATTTTATAAATGAATAAGATTTCGTCCTCTTTACGCCTATATAGTTAAAATAACCCGGAACTATATCTCCGGTTATAACTACGGCTTTCCCCAGATGTCCGGGACGTCCCACCAGATTTAAATCATCCCTTATTTTCCCTGCCGGCAATTCAACCACGAAGCAATTATTCCGGTTCCTCTCCCCCATGCCGGGAGCTATAACAAGAGTGGAGGGAGAGGTAAACGGCGGCGCTATTCTTATGGCTACCGTGGTAGGATCGCCTCCGTAGATAAATCCGAACACAGAGACGTTTTTCTCGCCCACCATTCTTTTTGCCTCCTCAATGGTAACCGCCCCGGTAGGAATTCTGAGACCTATATTATAATCGGAAGAAAACCATTTCCTGGAGGTATCTACCTCTATCTTAAACGTAGAATTATATCCGTCGGGAATAGAGTACGACAATTTCATATTTGCCATTTGTCCCTTTTCGACCCTTTTATGGAGCAGCGTAGTATCCCCTTTTGCTCCTTTATATACCAATGTAAAAAAATCAGGCCTTATATAAGCGTACCTGGATTCCGTATAAGAGTAGGCAAGCCTCCCATCTCCCTGTACTATCTCCACCCCGCTCCCCGGAAAACGTCTTTTAAAATCATTATTAAACGAGAGCCTTACCCCGCCGTTAATCTGACTGCAATTGAATTTGACGTATAACTGCTCACTCCCATTTAACACCACCGTATGCGAATCCCCGAAAACAGGAGCGTCGAATTTAGGGGCAGAATGCTCTTTTGAATACAAATTCACCTCATATCCGCCCGGCAATACATAAAAATCCGCAGGCCTCGTCCCGTATTTTCCATGATACACTTTGCTGCCGTCTGTGGAATAAACGCTGAGAATAAAATCATTGGTATCCTTAACGCTTATATTTTTAAGCAACATCCCCTCATTATAATAAGAGGAAGGAACTTTCTCTATGCAAAACGAGAGCTTTCCCTTCTCCTTTTGCGACATGTTCAGGGAATCGCATGCACAACATAATATACACGGCAACGACAGTAAAACAATTTCAAAAAAAATCTTTCCGCATTTCATAATAACCTCCTTGTTTAATATTAATTATACGGAGGCAAAAGTAAACGGCAAAAAATAATTCCCGCTACGAAAAAGTATAAATCCGTGCGGAAGCGGAAAATATTGAGAATATTAAAATCCTCAAATGTTTTTTACGATTCCGGAATCCGCAAAACGGAATATTTTTCACTCCGGCGTATCTATCTAATATTTTTTTTACTAAATTTGTTAGCGCTGCAAAAAGCGGCTCAAGTTCTTATTCCTAACTATATAACTAAACTGATTATGCATAAAATTTATGAGCATCCGGTGCTTCCTATACCGGAGGAAAATCCTGTAGAATTCATCTTTGACGGTAAAAAAGTAATAGGGCAGAAAGGCAATACAATAGCGGCGGCACTGCACAGGGCCGGTTATATCGTACACAACCACAGCCTCAAAGGAAGAAACAGAACATTGCAATGCGGAATAGGCAAATGCGGCGCATGCGAAATGATAGTGGACGGGAAAGTGGCAAGGATATGTATTACGAAAGTCGATAATGTAAAATGCGTGGAGAGGATAAAAGAGAATGAGACGGATAATCTTGATAATCTTAAAGAAAATACTAAACCACAACACAACGAAATATCCGGGAACAAACATAAAAGGATCACATATAAAACAACTGTAGCCATAATAGGTGCAGGACCGAGCGGCCTTGCGGTAAGAGAAGAACTCAACAAGGCCGGAATAGATAATTTTCTTATAGACAACAACAGTTCGATAGGCGGGCAGTTCAATATGCAGACCCACCAGTTTTTCTTCTTCGAGAAAGAAAAGCGGTTCGGAGGACAAAGAGGTTTTGAAATAGCACAGGGTCTTGCCGGAGAAGATATGAAAGGTATATTTCTGAATTCGGTAGTATGGGATATACTCGATAATAACCGCCTTGCCGTAAAAAACATAAATACTGGAGAGATTTTTTATGTCGTCGCCGACCAGCTCGTAGTCGCAACGGGAGCGGTTCCTTTCATGCCTCCTTTTAAAAACGACGATGTTCCGGGAGTATATACTGCGGCGGTAGTACAAAGGATGATGAACAGCGAGCTTACCCTTCTGGGAAAGAATATACTTACCATAGGAGCAGGAAATATAGGCTATCTTACCTCATATCAGGCAATGCAGGCCGGAGCCAATATAAAAGCCATCATAGAGGCCGCCCCTAAAGAGGGAGGATTCCCCGTTCAGGCGAACAGGCTGAAAAGGCTGGGGATACCTATAATAACATCGCATATATTGCTGGAAGCGATCCCTAACGAAGACTACAGCGGTATTACCGGAGCGATAATTGCAAAATGCGAAAACTTCAGACCTGTAGCGGGAACCGAACAGGTGATAACCGGAATAGATTGTATCAACATTTGCACCGGACTGGTTCCCGACAGCCATTTGTTCAAGAAAGGCAAAGAGGTTTTCGGCCGAGCATGTTACGGCGTAGGAGATGCGGTAAGAATAGGAGAAGGAACGACGGCGGTATTAAGGGGCAGACAGTGTGCATTCCAGATAATGGAAGAACTTGGGGTAAAATACGACTATGACGAATATCTGAAAATATCTAAAGAATATGTAGATTCCCAGCAACATCCGGTAAAGGTGCTGGAAAAACCGTCCCTGCCGGATGAAGCAAGAGCCGCAGCAAAACCTTTTGTAGTGGCTAACTGTATTTACGGTTTTGCATGCAACCCCTGTACATTCGCATGTAAACACGGTGCGATTTCCAAACCCGCCACTTCGTCGGCCCCCGAAATAGATTATGAGAAATGCCTCGGATGCATGGAGTGCGTTTACCAGTGTCCGGGACTTGCCATATTCGGATATAACAAGGCCAAAGGAGAGATATTCCTCCCGATAGAATATAAAGTAAACGAAGGGGCCGAAGTGGTACTCGTAAATGATAACGGAGAAAAGACGGGCGAAGGAACCGTTGTAAGAATATTACCGAAACCAAACAGGACGAATATAGCGAGGGTTAATGTAACCTGTATGTATGGGAACGATATAACGGACGTAAAAGGCTTCATACTAAAAGAGAATTACCCGCACAGACTGGAAATGAGGCCTATGGAAGCAGATAAATATAAATCCGAAACATACATATGCCATTGTGAGGACATTACCGAAGAAGAACTTCTGAAACTCATAGGAAAACGCAAATCCCTTACCGCCGATGAACTCAAACATATCACCCGTATAGGTATGGGAGCGTGCAGGGGCAAAAGGTGTATTGCAAGAGCCAGACAGGTATTGCGCAAATACGGTATTATTGTAAACGGGGAATTTACCCCGCGCGGCCCTATGGCCAACCTGGTAAATCTAGGAGACATCGTTAATGCTACGGAAAACCTGCGCGATAACAACAGCAGCAACTATGAATATTCTACCAAAGAGAACCTCATACTGAGCAATAATGTAAAACACAGTTCGGGTATCGAGGTAGATGCTATAATAGCAGGCGGCGGCATAGCGGGTTCGGCACTGTTCAGATATATGTCCCAGGCCGGATATAAACCGCTCCTTATAAATTACGAAGCAGGAAGTTCATGGCGGAATATAGCAGGAGGACGTCCGGCATTCAGCCTGCCGGCCCTTGCCGATATATCCGATCATAATCTGGAAATATTCAAAGAACTGTCGGGAAAAGCGGATATTGATTTCCACCTTATAAATTATGTGAATTTCGCCCACGACCAGGCCACATATAAACAACTGGAAGCCTCCAAAGCGTGGTCGGACGCATACATGGTGGATAAAAAAGATTTCCGCAAAGAGATTTCCGAACTCTTTAATCCGGATCTGGATATTTACAGCCATGCCCTGATTACCAGAAACTGCTGGCAGGCTTCTCCCGGTAAAACCATAAACGCCATCAGGAATATAGGCATAGATAACGGCGGAACGCTGCTGGAAGGCGTAGAACTTGTAGGCCTGGAGAAAACAGGCGGAGAGTATCTTGTATTGCTCAGAACTACAAACCTTTCGGAGCGTACAATAAAAATAGCGGGAAAAGAGATAAATACCGAATATGTACTCGTAAAAACGCCGCTGTTTATAAACGCACTGGGAGCGAATGCGGGAAAATTCGCCCTGAAACTGGGTATCGAGACCAACCTGTTCCCGGTAAAACACCAGGCGTTCATAACCAAACGGCTTCCGCTCATAGGTAAAAACGGCGCATGTCTGGATATGCTCATAGACAGGCGCAAATACAAAGGCTTCTCTGCCGTTTACGGTCAGCAGCTTACCGATACGGGACAGATAATAGGATGCGCCTCTCCTGTACTGGAAGCGACAAGAGTGGAAAAAAATCTTAAATTCAGTACACAGGAATTTCTGGAAATAGTATCGGAAGTCTTTACGGAATGGCTTCCGTGCCTGAAAGAAGTAGGATTCCAGGCAACATGGAGCGGATATTATATAGAACCCCGGTATCTCGTAGATCCGGATGCCGGATTATTCATAGGCATGCGCGGACACGGCTTTATGTTATCACAATATATAGCAAAACTATACGTTGATTACCTGCAGGGGAGGCCGGTTCCGGATTATTTTAAAGACCTGGGACTCAAAGGCAACGGATTAAGCGAAACGGCATTTAAATAGGGTAGCGGGCCGGCCGGCGCATCTTTCTGTCCGGATCGGAAAGATACGCCGGCAACCGGTTACCTCCCGGACGGTGAACTGTTCCTTTCCCAGAAAACCCCATCGGAATATCCCTGGATGGTTTTATCCCTGACGGCAGCCTCAAGTCGTTTTTCGGCCAGGCAGGCATATTTTTCGTTAAGTTCTATACCGCAGAATCTGCGGTTGAGTTTCCTGGCTACAACCGCCGTAGTGCCACTCCCAAGAAAAGGATCGAAAACAATATCTCCCTCACTTGACGAAGCGAGGATAAGTTTTGCTATAAGTTTTTCAGGCTTTTGTGTAGGATGTTCCGTATTTTCCGGCATAGACCAGTACGGTACGCTTATATCATCCCAGAAATTGGAAGGATACGTCATCCTGAAATTCCCTTCTCCGGTCTCTTCCCAATCTTTTGGTTTTCCGTCGATCTTATACGGAGCCAGCACCCGTCTTCTCTGTTTGACCGCTTCTACATTAAAACAATAGCTCTTTCTGTCCTTAACTGCAAACCATATATCTTCCATGGCGTTTTTCCAGTTTCGCAAAGCCCCCCGACCTTTTTCTCTCTGCCATGTTATACGGTTAATGACATCCAGATGTTCCGACAGAACATTGAACATAGCGGCAGAGCATTTCCAGTCTCCGCATAAATAAAGAGTGCCGCCCGGTTTTAATTTTCTCACCACAGGAGGAAGCCAACTGCGAAGATAATCGGCATAATCCTCGTCTTTCAACACGGAAAATTTATTGCCGTTGAAATCTTTACTCAAATTGTAGGGAGGATCCGCTATTATCAGGGCGGCAAATTCGTCGGGAAGAAATTTCATAACCTCCAGAGTGTTTCCGTTAATAACTTTATTTTCGATCTCCGCTATACCCATATCACGGTCCGCCATAAGCAACCGTTTCTTTAAATCCGGGATTTCATCTTCATTCAACACAATGGTTCTGTTCCTGGGAGCTTTTTCCTTCATATTCGCTACAGTTAATCCGGCAGACGCCGTTCATACCGTACAAATATAGTCATTTCCGTGCTTTAAATAAAAGTCCGGCCTACCGTGAATGCTCTTTTCCCAGATGCTTTCTTACGGCTTCAAGCGCAGCCTTGTAATCCGGCTCGCCGGTAATTTCGCCTACATACTCGGCATATACAATTTTACCGCGCCGGTCTATGACCACTACTTCCCGTGAAAGCAGCATCAATTCTTTTATAAGAAAACCGTATTTCAAACCGAAATCGCTCGTTTTATAGTCCGAAAGAGCATAAACCCTGTCTATTCCCTCTGCGGTACAAAAACGTTCTTGCCCAATTCAACCGCTTTTTTGTTAAAATTACGTGTCTGCCCGGCGCATACTGGCGTATCTATGGAAAGAAACACGGATAATATAAGCATTTTCCCTTTATAATCCGATAATCTGACATCAGCCATATCGCTATCGGTAACCTTAAAATCAGGGGCCATCTCCCCTATCTCCACAGGATTTCCGAGCAATGTAAGCGGATTCCCTTTCATCGTTATTTTTCTTTTAATTTCCGTCACATTGTTATATAATTATTTATGTATTTTAAATATAACACCGCTCCCGATATAATTGTTGTACCGCTTATACCAACCGCACCGGTAAAAATGCTCCGCGGATTTCCCTAGAGACCGGTAACCGACGCTGACAGCAAAATAAAAGCCCCTGAATTTCAGAGGCTTTTATTATCTATATCAATTCTTTCCGGGATTATGCCCCAAAATTATCGTACATTACATTTTCAGCCGGAACTCCCTGTTCGTCAAGCATCTTCGTAACAGCTTCCGTCATCATAGGAGGACCGCACAAGTAGTATTCAATATCCTCCGGAGCCTCATGGTTCTTAATATAATTATCGAATAATACCTGGTGTATAAAGCCTGTAGGGCCTGTCCAGTTATCTTCCGGTTTGGCATCCGAAAGCGCTATATGGAAACTGAAATTAGGGAATTCCCTTTCGATCTCCCTGAAATCTTCTTCGTAGAATACCTCGCGCAGAGAACGCGCTCCGTACCAGAAACTGACTTTACGTGTGGTTTTTTCCGTTTTAAATAAATGGAAGATATGCGAACGCATAGGAGCCATACCTGCACCGCCTCCCACGAATATTATCTCATTATCTGTAGGTCTTATAAAGAATTCACCGTAAGGCCCCGATATGGAAACTTTATCTCCCGGTTTCCTTGAGAATATATAAGACGAACTTATACCCGGATTAACTTTAAGGAATCCTCCCGTAGCCCTGTCGAACGGAGGGGTCGCAATACGTATATTCAACATTATTATATTGCCTTCAGCCGGATGATTGGCCATGGAATAAGCCCTGAATGTAGGTTCCGGATTCTTCATTTTAAGATCCCATATTTTCATCTGATCCCAGTCTTCACGATATTCAGGTTCCACATCCATATTCTTAAAGTCTACTTCGCATGCAGGAATATCAATCTGGATATATCCTCCGGATTTAAATTTAAGGTTCTCTCCTTCCGGCAGCTTAACAACAAATTCTTTAATGAATGTGGCCACATTATGGTTGCTGACAACCTCGCATTCCCATTTTTTGATTCCCAGTACCTCTTCCGGAACCACAATATCCAGATCTTCTTTAACCTTCACCTGGCAACCCAGTCTCCAGTTATTCTGTATCTGTTTGCGCGAGAAGAAACCTACTTCCGTAGGCAGTATTTCTCCGCCTCCTTTTACTACCTGGCATTTACACATTCCGCAAGTACCGCCGCCGCCGCATGCGGAAGGAAGAAATATCTTGTTATTTGCCAGGGTGGAGAGCAGGGAAGAACCGGGATTAACCTCGATGCTTTTCTCTCCGTCATTTATATTTATCCTAACGACGCCGCTCGGAGTAAGTTTGGCTTTCGCAAAGAGCAAAAGCCCAACAAGTATAAGGGTTAGAGCTAAAAAAGCTGCTACCGATATTATTATTAATTGAATTAAGTTACTATCCATAATATACTTCTCAGCCATTAAAGTTTAATACCCATAAAACTCATAAATGCAATACCCATAAGACCCGTTATGATGAAAGTAATACCCAGGCCTTTAAGCGGTGCAGGAACATTGGAATAGGAAAGTTTCTCCCTTATAGCGGCGATAGCCACGATAGCAAGGAACCATCCGAATCCGCTTCCCAGACCGAAAACGGTAGCTTCCGTAAGGCTTGCATATCCTCTCTCCTGCATAAAGAGAGAGCCGCCGAGAATCGCACAGTTCACGGCAATAAGAGGCAGAAATATACCCAGTGAAGCATATAACGAAGGCGAAAACTTTTCCACGACCATCTCTACGATCTGCACTATGGAAGCGATAACCGCAATAAATATTATAAAGCTCAAAAAGCTAAGGTCTACATTCGCGTATTCTTCGCCCAACCATGACAAAGAACCGGGGGAAAGCACGTATGTATTGAGCAAATAGTTTATGGGAAGAGTCACGCCCAACACAAAAATCACCGCTATACCCAAACCTGTTGCCGTTTTAACATTTTTTGATACTGCCAGATAAGAACACATTCCCAAAAAGAAGGCGAATACCATATTGTCCACAAAAATGGACTTGACGAATAAACTAATTAAATCTTGCATAATGGTATGTGTTTATTATTTTTCTTGTAAATCTTTCTGGAAACTCCTCTGAACCCATATTATCATACCTACCAGTATCAGAGCCATAGGAGGTAATATGAACAGTCCGTTATTCTCATAGAAGCCGCCGTTCTTGATATACCAGCTCGCAGGTATAATCTGAACTCCGAACAGCGTTCCTGAACCGAAAAGCTCCCGGAAGAATGCAACTACAACCAACACAAGACCGTAACCGAAGCCGTTTGCAAACCCGTCTATCAAAGAAGGGATAGGTTTATTGCCTAAAGCGAATGCCTCGATTCTGCCCATGATTATACAGTTGGTGATTATAAGTCCCACAAATACCGAAAGCTGTTTGCTCACATCATAAGCATAAGCTTTCAATATCTGGTCTACAAGTATAACGAACATCGCCACAACCACAAGTTGTACGATGATGCGGATACGGTTAGGAATAGTATTTCTTATAAGAGATACCAGAAAACTTGAAAATCCCGTTACAGCTATAACGGATACCGCCATTACACAGGCAGGTTCAAGTTTTACAGTTACGGCCAGAGCCGAACATATACCTAACACCAATACGGTAACCGGATTGGATTTAAAAATAGGGGTTGTAAATATCTTTTTATCCATTGCTGTAACTTTTACTTGATTATTTCAGTACTGTCGGCCGCTCCCGCCGCAATAGGCATAGGAGTGGCAGCCAGTTCCCTTGCTTTATCTATAAAAGGAAGATAGTAGCCCAGCCATGACTGAATTGTTGTCTCCAATGCTTTGCTGGTAATCGTACCTCCGGAAATCGCATCTACTTCATGCATATTGCCCGCGGACGCCCCGCCTTTTACAATCGCTATTGAAGACAATTTGCCGTCGGTGAAAATCTCCTTACTCTTGAACTGATCTCCGAACTGGGCGGTAGCTATCTCCGCACCAAGCCCCGGCGTCTCGCTCTTATGAGCGAATACCACGCCGTAAATGGTATCGAAATCGCTTCTCAAAGCAATATATCCCCATATAGGGCCCCACAAACCCGCACCGTAGCACGACAGCAGGTATACCGTCTCCCCGCTGGGAAGCGTACATACGAATACCGGCAGCTCAAGTTCGGCTTTAAGGGCCGCAACCTTATCGGAGGAAGCTATCGCAATCTGTTTCATTATATCGAACTGCTTTTTAAGATCTATCCCGAATGCCGGACTATTAACCACCGCGTTTTTACCCTCTGTAATTTTAACTATGTCTTTCCGTTCTCCGGATATGTTCACCACATAAGACTCCGATATATATCTGGAAAATTCGTCCTCGATATATTTTGCTTTATCGGAGGCAGACGAAGCATCCCCGGCAAGGCCTACTGCAGATAAGAGACTCTGCTGCTTCTCTACGTCTATATTCTTTTGTTGCTTATCTTTAAGGCTCGATGAGACAAAAGCGAGTACCGCCGCAACAAATACAACCAATACGGTTGCATAAATAATTGTATATGAATTTTTATTTGTATCCATGATTAGTTGCTTATTTAGTTACTGCCCTTTTGAGCCTTCTCTTAATGTTCATATCAACGACATAATGGTCGATAAGCGGTGCGAACGTATTCATAAGCAGGATCGCAAGCATCATTCCCTCAGGATACCCCGGATTAAACAACCTTATGGTAACCGCAAGAACGCCTATAAGAAATCCGTATATCCATTTTCCCGTCTCGGTTTGGGACGATGTTACCGGATCGGTAGCCATATATACCGCCCCGAACGCAAAACCGCCCATAACCAGGTGGTTATATGCAGGATAAGCGGCATAAGTGCCGGGATCCGCAAAACCATTAACCATAAAACCTACCGCAAGAGCGCCGGCCACACACGAAACCATAATCTTCCAGCTAGCAATGCCGGTGAAAATAAGTATGGCCGCACCTATAAGTATGGCTAAAGTTGAAGTTTCACCTACGGAGCCGGGAATATTACCTATGAACATCTGCATGAAATCGGGAGTCTGCGCTCCCGAAGAGGCAAGAGCCAGAGGCGTGGCGCCGGAAAAACCGTCCGCGACGGGAAGCACCTTTTTTGTCAGGCCTTCGATCCATATAGTATCTCCCGATATTTGGGAAGGATAGGCAAAAAATACGAAAGCCCTGGCAATAAGCGCAGGATTCCATATATTCATACCGGTTCCGCCAAATACCTCTTTCCCGATAATCACCGCAAACGCCACAGCAAGGGCAAGTATCCAAAGCGGCACATCCACAGGCATTATAAGCGGAATAAGCATACCCGAAACCAGATAACCTTCATTAACCTCATGTCCGCGTATCTGTGCAGAAGCGAACTCTATCCCCAATCCCACGACATACGAAACAATTATAAGCGGAAGCACTTTCAGAAATCCGAACCATACCTTGGCCCAGAATGTCATATCCAAGCCGAAAGCAAGGGAGTGCTGCTCCCCTACGTTCCATATACCGAAAGCCAGGGTAGGAAGCAACGCGAATACAACTATGCTCATAACCCTTTTCAGGTCTATACAATCTCTGATATGGGAACCTTTGGCGGTAACCGTATCAGGTACGAACAGAAATGTCTCGAAGGCATCAAATGTAGAGTGCAAGAAGCCCAGTTTCCCGCCTTTGCCGAAAGCGGGTTTTATTTTTTCTACCAAATTCAATAATACTTTCATACTACTCTAAGTTAAGCCATTTCTTTAATCATTATATTAATACCTTCAGATATTATATTCTGTACGTCTACCTTAGAAGGACATACATATTCGCAAAGAGCCATATCTTCCTCCACTACCTCGTAAATACCCAACTGCTCCATCTTGTCTATATCCTCGGCAAGAATAGCTTTCAGAAGATATACCGGATATATATCCATAGGCAGCATCTTTTCATATAGCCCGGTAACCACAAAAGCCCTGTGTCCGCCGTTAAGGTTCGTATCCGCATTATACTTCTTTTTAGGCGTAAGCCATGAGAAATAAGAGTGTGAAAAACTGAATTTTTTAGGACGTACTATCTTGGCCCATCCCAGAAGTTCATAATAATTCCCTTCGGAAATAACCGTAATCTGATTATTATAAAATCCCAAAGCTCCGCAGGCGCCTGTATTTTCTCCGCTCAGCACATCCCCGCTTATATAACGCGTTCCTACCTCCTGCCCGAATATTTCAACCTCTTTCTTATCTACAAGAAAATCTATATCTTTCATCTGCATACCGGGAAGCCCTTTTATATAACAAGGCTTCAGAATCCTCGGTCCCGTAACGGCAACCAGCCTGCTTACATCATAAATCCCTTTTGTGAAAAGTTTTCCTATAGCTGCAACATGAACAGGATCCACAGTCCACACAACTTCCCCCTTGCCTACCGGCGATACATGATGTATCTGTACGCCCACGTTACCTGCCGGATGAGGACCGTCAAAACCGTAATGCTTTACATTTTTGAGTTTATGAAGCGGAGATGCTGCAAAATTCTTTGAATCCAGCCCGATAAAAATACCACCTTTGGCAAGTTTATTCAGCACATCCGCTCCGGCCTGTAAGTTGTCGATCTCGTCCTTTAAAATAAAATTGACGTCGGCAGCCATGGGGGCCGAATTAAAACCGGATATAAATATAGCTTTCGGCTCATCCAACGGATTGGCTATGACACCGTAAGGCCTCTGTTTGAGCGCCGCCCAAAGGCCGCTTTCCAAAAGCTTATTCATCACCTCTTCTTTACCGGTTTTTACAATATCCTTGGTATCGAATTTTATATAGTCGATAGTGCGGTCCGCCTTTATCCGGATTTCAAGCAGTTTGCGTTTTTCTCCGCGAACTACAGATTCGACAGTACCGCTGCAAGGGGAAGCAAAACCTACTTCCGGACGGTTTTTATCGATAAAAACTATGGAACCGGCCTTAACTGCATCGCCCTCCCTAACCATGAGTTTGGGAATCACGCCTTTAAAATCCGTCGGTTTTATCGATATAACATCCGAGATAATAGTTTTTTCTATTCTGGGTTCGGCGCTTCCCGAAACGGGAATGTCTAACCCTCTGTTTAATCGAATATGTTTTAACATTATTTCAGAAATTTTGCGCAAATATACACAACATATTGCAAATTACTAAAGTAATTTTCGTTTTGATTTTGTTTTTTTGAGCAGTAGATTTGCAGCATTATGACACAGGAGAATTCTTTAATATTTGACGGATTAAATACAGCTCAATATCAGGCTGTTAAGAACATAGAAGGGCCTTCCTTGATAATTGCCGGAGCCGGAAGCGGAAAAACAAAAGTCCTCACATGCAGAATAGCCAATATACTCGACAACGGATATGCACCGGAAAGTATCCTGGCTCTTACCTTTACGAACAAAGCCTCCAAAGAGATGAAGGCCAGGATAGCCGCGCTCGTAGGCGAACATAAAGCCCGCAGGTTGTGGATGGGAACTTTCCACTCCATTTTCATACGCTTTCTGCGCGAAGAGGCAGAACTGCTGGGATTTCCCAAAACATTTACCATATACGACACCTCCGACAGCCGCAGCGTTATAAAAGCATGCATAAAAGAGTTGCAACTGGACGACAAAACATACAAGCCCAACGAAGTACATTCCCGTATCTCTATGGCTAAAAACAACCTGGTGACGGCGGATGCCTACTCCAGAAACAACACCCTGATACAAAACGATTCCGCAGCAAAAAAGCCTCACATACACGAAATATACCGGCTATACGCAGAAAAATGCAGAATGTCGGGAGCTATGGATTTCGATGATATACTGGTATTCACCAATATCCTTTTCAGGGATTTTCCCGATGCGTTGCAACGTATAAAAGAGCGTTTCAAATTCATAATGGTAGATGAATATCAGGATACTAATTTTTCACAATACCTTATAATTAAAAAGCTCTCGCAGGAGCATAGGAATATCTCCGTAGTAGGGGACGATTCCCAGAGCATATACTCTTTCCGCGGAGCGAGAATAGAAAATATCCTGAACTTTAAAAAAGATTATCCCGACGCAAAAGAGTATCGCCTGGAACAAAATTACCGCTCTACCCAAACAATTGTGAATGCGGCCAATTCCCTTATCGAAAAGAACAAAATGCAGTTAAAGAAAAAATGCTTCTCCCGGCACGAGGACGGAGAACTCATAGAACTTATAAATGCATTTACCGAGCAGGAAGAGGGGTTCCTGGTGGCCAGTTCCATAATGGAACAGATACACAGGACAAAAGAGCCGTACAATAATTTTGCAATATTATACCGTACAAATGCCCAGAGCCGTATAATAGAAGAGGCTTTGCGACGCAAGAACATACCATATAAAATTTTCGCCGGACATTCGTTTTACGACAGGGCGGAAGTAAAAGACATGTTGGCATATCTCCGCCTGGTTTCCAATGAAAAAGACGACGAAGCGTTCAGGCGTATAATCAATTTTCCGGCACGCGGCATAGGAGAAACATCTCTGGGAAGATTAAGGGAGGCGGCTAAAGCGAAAAAGATTTCATTAAGCGAGGCGGTAAAAAGCGAAAATCTCGAAGAGTTCGAGATAAGGGGCGGAACCGTACAAAAAATTAAAAATTTCATCGCAGCAATAGAGCAGGTAAGGGAAAAACTCAGTTATACCAGCGCATACGATATTGCCACGGAAGTAAATCTAAGATTCGGAATAATAGAATATATGAAGCAGGAGACCACTCTGGAGGCGCAGAGCCGGGTGGAAAACACGGAGGAACTGTTCAACAGCATAAAAGAGTTCGTAGAGGAAGGAGAAGCCGAATACGGAAATATGATAGAAGAAGGATATGAACTTCCGGTTATAACACTCGACCTCTACCTTGAAAATGTTTCCCTGCTGAGCGATATGGACGGAAAAGACAAAGAAGAAGACAAAAATAAAATATCTCTTATGACGGTACATTCTTCCAAAGGGCTTGAATTCCCCTATGTATATATAATAGGTATGGAAGAAAATCTTTTTCCGGCGCAACCGCGCGGGAGAGACGGCGAACAGGAGATAGAAGAAGAGAGACGGCTTTTCTACGTAGCCCTTACCAGGGCGGAAAAAGCAGTAAGGCTATCTTTCGCCCACTCGCGTATAAAATGGGGCAGCCATGTAAACAACTCCCCGAGCCGGTTCCTCAAAGAGATAGACAATAGATATATTTCAAATCCGCTCACCGATTTCGAAGAAGATATACGCACAAAATATGATGACGATCTCTGCGGCTATAAGGAAGGATTCCGCCGCGGCAACTCCGCCGTAAATAACGGATCTTTCCGGAGGCCGGGCAAAACAGGGATCACAGGCAACAATAATTACGGCAATATACCGGGAAACAATAAGGTATCAGCAGCGGAACGACCGGTATTCGCGAAACCGTCCAGACCCTCTAATCCCGATTTTATACCGGATTCTCCGTCCAGAATGGCAGCCGGACAAACAATAGAACATGAACGGTTCGGTACGGGAATAATAGTATCTATAGAAGGAGAGCCGGCCAACCTGAAAGCCGTAGTGGACTTCTTGGAAGGAGGCAGAAAGACCCTGCTCCTGAAATTCGCCAAAATAAGAATAATTTCATAAAAGGACGTGCCGCTGAACTTTTCATAAATCCATGCGTTTGTAAAAAATAATAAAAACAAATTGTATTATAAAATTTACAACCTGCATATACTATATGAACCGAACGGGATACCGGCCGTCGCAATCTCCGGAAGCGGATGCGCCTGAAGGGGCCGGAACAACAACTTACAAAACTCCTGAATTTTCGACGCCGGACTTTAACAATACAGAAACAGCATTCTCTTACAAATCCGGAAGGGAACTGAAAAATGCTTATATGCTGTTCAGCATAATAAGATACCCCTGGTTTGTAAAATCCTCATCCGTAGCGGTCAAAACCGCTCTCAAACTCCATTTTCCCCTTTCATGGGCGGTAAAACCTACATTATATAAACAATTTATAGGAG
>CAYVED010000046.1:0-19718 GCA_964449975.1 uncultured Muribaculaceae bacterium | reverse complement strand
TATATTTTCTAAGGCATGGGCTAAGTTCTGTAACTCGTCATTGTTCAGTTCGCAGAACTTTAATAATAAAGATGATATCTTTCGGTCGTTTAATAACTGGTTAATATCATCTTGCATAGTAATTTGCGCTTGTAATACTTGACTCATTCCTGGTATCACAACGCTATATGTAGGAAACCCTAAAAACGAATTATTTCTTAAATACATATTAAACCCGAGATTATTAACAAGACTGATACAATATTGCAAATCCATCTCATTTGAAATTCCTAAAGAGTTATTAAATCCATCAAATGAATATGATTCTGTAGGTGCAAATATTGACTTAGGCCAAATACCTGAACCGTCTTTAGTTGCTTTGCAGAACTCTTTATAACGGTCAGTTTTACCTCTCTACATTCATTTATCTTTTTCAGAAACGAACCATTGATTCTTAATACACCATCAACAAATAGTTGTTTTAAAAGATCCTTTTTTTGTGGGTGAATTTTAGTGAAAGAAGAATAACTATTACTTTCATTCTGTAAATATTCTACAACATTTAGGTCGGTGTCATGAATAATAGACCAACAACCATTATCGCTATTAACTAGTATTATATGATTCTTTATTGTCCCTGATATTACATGAATACCATACATATCAATTTCATAATTAGACCTCCTTGTTTTCATGCATTACATTATCGTGTTTTGTTTTAAATTTTGCTATTGTAAACTAAGGGTGCTTTATTCAATAGTTTAAAATAAAGCACCCCAACTTCAAAGGTTGGAGACTAAAATGATAGTCTCCATATAATCATGAGCTAAAAGGTACACCTCAGCACTCAGCATAAAAATAAAAACAATGAAATAGACATCGTTTTGCCAAGGGGCGGAAACGAATAAAAAACAATAGAATGATTTGCGTGGGGCGAGATGTTTGTATATTGTTTGTTGTAGTCAACAAACATCGGGTAAAACAAGCTCCGAATTAGCCTCCAAAGAACATCTCGTAACAGACTGTCAAAGCAGGGATAAAAAAAAGAATCAAGACTATAAAGTCTTGATTCTCAGTAGCGCGACCCAGGATTGAACTGGGGACCTCATGATTATGAATCATGCGCTCTAACCGGCTGAGCTATCGCGCCTCGTCGTTGAGATATTAGGACTCGAACCCAAACCGAGAGAGCCAGAATCTCTAGTGCTACCATT
This sequence comes from uncultured Muribaculaceae bacterium, assembly GCA_964449975.1. Classification (GTDB taxonomy): domain Bacteria; phylum Bacteroidota; class Bacteroidia; order Bacteroidales; family UBA932; genus Egerieousia. The sequence goes on along the minus strand of CAYVED010000046.1, from coordinate 18,525 downwards.
ACACCATATCTCAATGATTTTTACCCTTACGACACCTGACGGTGTCAGTTGAGGGTGCAAATGTAGTTATTTTTTTATAAACTGCAATACTCTTGTCCCAAAAAATTACTTTTCTTTCATTATCAGCACCGTCGCATATACCGCCACAGCCTCTTCACGACCTACGTATCCGGCTCCTTCAGTAGTGGTGGCCTTCACCGATACCCTGTCGGGAGATACGTTAAGTAACGATGCGAGGCATTCCCGCATAGGCGCAATGTAAAGGGCTACTTTCGGCTTTTGCAAAAGTATTGTGCAATCCGCATTTACCAGCCTGTAACCCATGTCGCAGACCATGTTATATGTCCGGCGGAGCAATATTTTGCTGTCTATACCTTTAAATTCTCCCGACGTATCGGGAAAATGCTTACCTATATCCCCCAGGGCAAGAGCGCCGAGCAGGGCATCGCATAAAGCGTGTATAAGGGTATCCCCGTCCGAATGGGCCACACACCCTTTCGTATGCTCTATACGTATACCTCCCAGCCAGAAAGGAAGTCCCTGGGCAAGAAGATGCACGTCATATCCGTTACCTATTCTTATATCCATGTTTTTTCGTATTAGAGTACAAATTTAACATAAATATTCTATCTTTGTTTTTTATATATATTACAACATTATATACTAATTATTATGGGCTTAAATTTAGGTATCTTTAAAACGACTCGTCACAAAGTCTTCAATTACCAGCCTTTATATTATGATGAGCGGAAAGAGGCTCTGGATGAGAAAATAGAGAAAGCTCGAAGGAAAGAAAAGGGGGAATATGTTCCCGGAGAGAGTATAAAAGGAGCTTTCAGCAAAAGGGTAAGATACGATGTGAAAAGGAGTAAAAGCCGTGACTCTATCATACGTCTTATCTCTATTATCGCATTGGTTATATTTATGATAGCGCTGATTTATATATCCAAATTCATAGGATTATTATTATAATATCAGGGCATTCATAATGTTAAAAGTTTTATCGAGTCATATCTCAAATCTTATTGCGGCCGGAGAAGTCGTACAACGTCCGGCAAGCGTAGTTAAGGAGTTGATGGAGAATGCCGTCGATGCCGGGGCATCCAGGGTTGTCGTAATTATAAACGATTGCGGAAGAACGCTTATACAGGTTATTGACAACGGCTGCGGAATGACACACAAAGAAGCGGAGCTTTGTTTCGAGCGGCATGCCACATCAAAAATCGAGAAAGCGGAAGACCTCTATTCAATAAATACTTACGGATTCCGTGGAGAAGCGCTCGCCTCTGTTGCGGCATGCGCCGATGTTATTCTCAAGACAAGAAAAGAGGATGCCGAATGCGGTACGGAAGTGCACATCGCGGAATCAAAAATAATTTCATCCTGCGAAACCGCATGTCCCGCAGGCAGCAATATTGCCGTAAGAAATATCTTTTATAATATCCCGGCGCGGCGCAAATTCCTAAAGTCCGACAATGTAGAATACCGGCAGATAGTTTCCGAATTTACCAGAGTAGCCCTTACACGTCTTAACGTAGAATTCAGACTCGTACACAACTCGAAAGATATTTTCCACCTTATGCCCGTACCGAATATAAAACAGCGCATCATACAGGTAGGCGGAAAAGATATAGCTAAAGACCTTATCGACCTGCATACCGAAACAAGCGTGGTAAGCATTACGGGATTTATCGGGAGGCCGGAACTCGCAAAAAAGAGCCAGTCCAATCAATATTTTTTTGTAAACGGACGTTTCTTCAAAAGTCCCATGATGCACAAAGCCGTTCTGAAAGCATATTCCAATCTTATTCCCGATAATACTTATCCTTCCTATTTTATATTCCTGAATATGGAGCCGGGAAATATGGACGTAAACATACATCCGGCCAAGACGGAAATAAAGTTTGAAAACGAAGGGGTTATTTTCGAGATACTTAATGCGGCGGTAAAAGAGGCCATAGGCGGAAATGCCTTTGTGCCGGGTATAGATTTCGATACCGAAGGAGCCCCGGAAATTCCGGTCATCCCGACAGGGTTCGGCGGCAACAGGCACATATCCCCCCCGAAAATAAATTACGACCCGCTGTTCAATCCTTTCGAAGAAGAAAAAAAAGCAGGAGCAGGGAAATGGAATTCGGCAGGAGAATGGGGACATAATAACCTGGGGCAAAGAGATTTCTGGGAAAGCATAGATACATCCTCCGCTACGGACTGCTCCGGGAACTTATCCGTAGAAAAAGATAATCCGCTACAATTCCCGGATACCGCAGGTAATCAACCGGAACAGGAATATATTTCAAAAGAGAGCGCTTATTATAAAGAAGAACAGGGCTATACAGGTATTTTCAGCGAAGAGAACACCGGCAGCCGGCCTATAATGCAATTAAAGGGCAGGTATATAATAACCCCCGTAAAATCCGGACTGTTATTTATCGATGCATTCAAAGCCAAGGAGCGGATATTATATGAAAAATACCTGTGCGCGATCACATCGGATAACCGGCCGGCAATACAGGAAAGCCTCTTTCCGCAGACAATAGACCTGGATCATCACTCCTATACGATTCTTACGGAAAACCCGGAACTTCTCATATCGCTCGGATTCGACATACGCCCTTTCGGAAAAGATTGTATAGTGGTATACGGTGTGCCGGCCACTTTGTCATCAGAACAATTATCTGTAAAAGAATGTATTGACACTCTTATTGCAGACCTTTCCGATATTGGCAGGAATTTTGAGCGGGAGCAGAGGGAGAAACTGGCTTTTAATATGGTAAAAAACAGCGGAATATATTCAAACAAAAACATAAACAACCTACAGGCACAGGAAATTATAGATTCCCTTTTCGCATGCAAAGAGCCGGGCACCGCTCCCGGAGGCGGAAAGTGTATGACTATAATACAACTTGAAGAGCTTGTTAAAAAATTATAAAAAGAGAGAAAATGTACTTTGGAAACAGATCTATAATAGCAGGGATACCTCCCGTGGTAAAGAATCTTATCATCATAAACGTAATAATGTATATTATTACAGTAATCACCGGGAACTTCATGTATGAAAAATTCGCCCTTTTCTATTTCCAGTCCCCGTTATTTAAACCTTACCAGTTGGTAACCCACATGTTCATGCACGGAGGATTCCTGCATATCTTCTTCAACATGTACACTCTCTTCATATTCGGCAGCGTACTGGAAAGAGTATGGGGAGGGCAGAAGTTCCTGTTTTACTATTTTGTAACCGGAATAGGCGCCGCCCTTATGCACCTCGGGGTAATATATCTTGAGATAAACAGTCTTACGAAGGCTCTGGAAGCGGGGGATTTCATGGCAAAAGCCAATATACAGCAAATACTCATGACGCCTACGGTAGGGGCATCCGGGGCTATATACGGATTACTGCTCGCATACGGAATGCTGTTCCCCAACAATGTACTGCAATTGATATTCCCGCCCGTAGCTCTTAAAGCGAAATATTTCGTAATGATATTCGGAGGTCTGGAGCTTGTACTCGGAATCTCCAATACGGGAAGCAATATCGCCCATTTCGCCCATCTGGGAGGTATGATATTCGGCTATTTTCTCATAATATACTGGAAAAAGAACAACAGAATGTACTATTAATGGCCGGGAAACGACATAGCGGCAGCAAGAGAAAGACTCCGTTCGTGTTTGGATTCACATTCAGACTTATCCTCGTTTTGGCAGGCACAGCAATGATATTATCTTATGCATCTATATATATAAATCCCGCCGTATCCGGCATTCCTTTATTTTTCGGCCTCTATTTCATCCCGATACTTATAATAAATATCGCCCTGCTTCTTGTCGCGCTAATAGGCAGGAGCAGAAGCGTCTGGATACCGGTAGCCGTGCTGCTGCCGGCACTGATGTACACCGATCTGTTCTACAAAATAGGCAGCGAGGACAAATCCGACATCGTAGGAATAAAACTGAAAATAGAAAGTTACAACGTGGGAATGTTCTCATCCTCAAAAGAACAAATGAGCCGGGAAGAGTGCAGGGACAAGATCATCAGATATATAGAAGACAATAATCCCGATATAGCATGTTTCCAGGAGTTCTATGCAAATACCAAAGATCAGATAGACTCCCTTTTTCCGGGATATAAATATAAATACCACCATCTGTTTAAAATAAAAAACGGAAAATATTTCGGGAATCTCATAATAAGCCGGTTTCCTATAGTCTCACAGGGAAAAATAAGTTTTCCCAGAAGCACCAACCTCTCTATCTACGCCGATATCGACCATTTCGGCAGAACGATAAGGATATATAACAACCACCTAGAATCATATAACATTTCCTTTACCACACTCGTGCATAAAATGAGCAAAGCCGAAAGAATATCGGGAGACGAAATAAAAAACGATATAAAAGAGGTGCATGAAAAGATGCTCGGAACATTTATAAAACGCTCCCGGCAGGTAAATAAAATACTGGAAAATATTGCAGAAAGCTCGTATCCGGCTATAATCTGCGGAGATTTCAACGACACTCCCATGTCTTTTACCTATCACAAACTATCAAAAGAGAGAAAAGATACGTTCAGGGAATCGGGAAAAGGATTCGGGGCTACATTCGTCCCGCTATGGCCTCTGCTCAGGATAGACTACATACTCTATCCCAAAGAGTTCGGAAGCATAAGCCATACTACCCGTAAAATAAAATTATCCGACCATTACCCTATAAGTTCAGAAATAATAATTTAAACATGACAAATATCGGAATAGACGCAAAGAGAGCTTTCAGGAATTTCTCCGGACTGGGAAATTACAGCCGCTCGCTCATACACGGACTCAGCCGTATATATCCGTACAACAGTTATTTCCTTTACACTCCCGGCTACAAAGGAGAAGGCGGTTGGCTCGACTTCTCGAAAGGAGAAAATATACAAATAGTAAAACCGCACGGAATATACAAGACACTTCCTTCGGCAATATGGAGAAGCAGGGGAATCGTTTCTTCCATAAAAAAAAATAAGATAGATATTTTCCACGGTCTCAGCGGGGAGCTTCCGGTAAAAGAATTTCCGGCGCGTAAAGTAGTAACCATGCACGACGTTATATTTTTAAGGTATCCGCAATACTACAAACCGGCAGACAGATATATATACGAAAAAAAATTCAGACATGCATGCAAAACGGCAGATAAAATAATAGCCATAAGCAGACAAACGGCGGACGATATTATAAACATGCTCGGAGCCGATCCGGCTAAAATAGAAATAGTGTATCAGGGTTGCGACAAGGCTTTCTGCTCCGTTCCCTCTCCGGAGCAAATACTGCATGTAAAAAAGAAATACAACCTTCCCGACAAATTCATACTTAACGTAGGAACGATCGAACCCCGCAAAAACCTCGTGAATGTGGTAAAAGCAATGGCCCAGGTGCCCGTAGACGTGCAGCTTATAGCATTGGGACGCTCTACGCCCTACACGGAAGAAGTAAAGCAGACAATAGCTTCACTGGGTCTCGGAGAAAGGGTAAGGCTCATATATAATGCCTCTTTCGCAGATTTCCCGGCAATATACAAACAGGCAGTAGCAATAACATACGTATCGGTATTCGAGGGATTCGGCATTCCGGTACTGGAAGGATTAACTGTCGGGACGCCGGTAATAACTTCCGGAATCTCGTCGATGCCGGAAGCGGGAGGCGATGCGGCATTATATGCGGACCCGCACAATCCCCGGGAAATAGCATCCCATATAAATATGCTGCTGAGTTCTCCGACAATAGTAAATCAAATAATAGCAAAAGGTAAAATGCAATCGGAAAAATTCAAAGAAGAAAAAGTAGTAAAAAACATTTACGAAATATACGACTCGCTACTTAAATAAAACTTTAATAAATCCATTAATTATCACTAAATCAAAGAATCCTGTAATGAATTCGCAAATTGATGCAGCTATCAAAGTATTAAGAGAGGGCGGTGTGATCCTTTACCCTACGGACACCATTTGGGGTCTGGGCTGCGATGCAACAAATCCGGAGGCTGTAGAAAAGATATACAGACTCAAAAAACGTTCCGACAGTAAAAACCTCATCGTACTTGCTGCAAACATCGATATGGTCTGCAAGTATGTAAAACAAATTCCGGAGATAGCTATATCTCTTATGGAGGTGAACAACAAACCGATGACAATTATCTATCCGGGAGCCATCGGACTCGCCAGGAATGTCATAGCCGGGGACGGAACCGTAGGAATAAGGGTTCCGCTGAACGAGTTTTGCACAAGGCTGATAACCCGTTTCCACCGGCCTATCGTTTCCACCTCTGCAAATATATCCGGAGAACCCGCTCCGGTTTATTATGAAGATATTCCCGACGAAATATTCGATGCGGTAGATTTTGTAGTAGATCCCGAATTTGAAGAAGACTGCACGCACAGGACATCCCAAATAATAAAAGTGGGATTAAAAAATGAGATAGAAATAATACGGGAATAGCCGGTTTTGCCGTAACAAAAACTTAACATAAAATAATAGCCCCAGGGATATTCTCAGGGCTATTATTCTTTATAATGCCCGCCCCAACTCTGTTTTTACTTTATTTATCAGCATATTATTCATACCTTTGTTACAGATTAATACATCTTAATATTAAAAAGACATTTAATAATTTATAGTATATGAAAAGGATAATTTTTACACTTTTATCATTTTTGTGTGTAGTTATTGTATCCTGCGTAAAAAATCCGATCAAAGAACAATCGCCGGAGATAAATAATGAAAATCTCGCCGCTTACAATAACCTTAGCACGGTATCCGCGTTGGATGTTCCTGTCAGGGATGGAAAAATAACCGTAGTAACATTTAACGGAGACACTTTATGTCTTACAAAAACACCTACGACTATAACTGTTCCCAAAACGGTATCCGGAACAAAAGCCGGCGGAGGAATAGATATAAGCTATGTAGATGCTGCCGACCCGAAATATGCGGAAGCTCTCGGTACGGGAAATACCGCAACCGAACTATGGCAGACATTGGCCTTTGAAGATTCGATGGCGGGGGATTACGACTACAACGATATAGTCCTGCATTTATGTTATCAGCTGGCTTCCTCCAAGTTCCATATAGGAATACACCCCATAGCATACGGAGCCACAAAAAATATAGCATTGGGACTTGCGGTTTATTACGGCAATAATAAAGTTGCAGACCAGATCATTACCCAGGATTCTAAACATGAACTTTTCCGGGATAATAACGGGGACTATTGCGGAATACAGGGTATGATAAATACGTCCTCGTTTGATTATTACTGTAACTTCTACACAAAAGTAATAACCCTGGATGCGGCAGGCGTACACTCCGGAGATATAAAGGTTATCTGGTACATCCGGATAGACGGTAACCGGATGCTATACGCCGTAAATAATAAATATAATTTTCTGAATGAGCAAAAAAGGCCTTACGGACTTATGATAACCAATACCGGGAAAACATGGAACGTAGGAGGAAACATAATGGAAAACAGTTCCAGTTGGTTCGAATACCCAAAAGAGGGGAGCAATATAAGCGCATGCTATCCTGATGCCGGCATGGGAGGAGAAAACAGTTTTGACGCATGGCTTGCCGGTACAAGCGACGGTTCATTCAATATGAGGGAGCCAGACAGCGAAAAAGTATTCAATATTATAGAACAGAAGAGCGGGCACATAGTGTATGGAATGTCTAACGGCAACTCAAAAAATCTCGGCAGCAACAAATATAAAAAGATAAGGCACTCTATTCAGTTGCCGGAATATCAGAACTAAGATAACATAAAATAGATACAACTTACAGCCGCAATTGCGGCTGTTTCCGTTCTCAGACGGGATTCGCCCAGATGCACCGGTTCAAACCCGCAGGAAAGGGCGAGTTTTACCTCATCCTCCGAAAAATCCCCTTCAGGCCCTATAAGAACCGTAATTTCAGGAACAACTCCCTCTTTTTTACGTTCCGGATCATTCAGGTAAGCATTAACTGCCTCCGGCAGAGACCGTTTTTCACCATCGCCGCAATATGCAATAAGTTTCAGGCAACCGGAAGATATTCCTGCAAATCTTTTTATGAAATCGCAGAAATCGGCCTGCGGAGCCAGGACGGGAATCGCCCCCTTAATCGATTGCTTAGAGGCGGATAGAAGTATCTTTTCCAGCCTCTCCCGTTTTATAATCCTGCGCTCAGAACGCTCTGCTATGACCGGGACTATCTCGTCCACGCCTATCTCGGTTGCCTTTTCCAGAAACCACTCATACCTGTCTATATTTTTAGTGGGAGACACGGCCGTCGTCAGCCTGTAATTATGCGCCCCGAAATTTTTTTCAACGCCCAGGACATCGCATACAACCTCTTTTTTCCCTCCGGTTATCCTGCATTCATACAGGCTTCCCTTTCCGTCTATAACATTTATTATATCTCCGGGCGAATGCCTCAATACTTTTATACAGTGTCTCCCCTCATCTTCGTCGAGAACACATACTCCGTTCCGTATATTTCCAGAATAAAAAAGTTCCATATAAAATATAATCAATCATCAACAATTATTAATATCTTTTAAGTCCGTAAGACCGGTTCCGGTCCTGTCGTCCCGTTTATCTTCTTCGGAAAGCAGCTCCGGCCGCCAGTTTTCCACAAAAAGAGAGAATCCCGTAACAAAATAACCCGGAATAAGCACGGCAATGATTATTTTGCATTACTTACCTGCAAATATATCAACAAAATGGTTATTTTTGTATTCGGAAACCATACAAACGCAATATAAAATATGACCCCGATAAAATCCGCCCGGTATATAGCATTGGATGTACTCAGAGGCATGACGGTTGCGGGAATGATACTCGTTAATAACCCCGGTTCATGGGGGCACATTTTTCCCCCTCTCAGACATGCGGCGTGGGCGGGATGTACTCCTACTGATCTGGTATTTCCGTTCTTTCTGTTCGTAGTAGGTGCGGCAATGGCTTTTTCATTTGCAAAATACAATGAAAGCCTAACGCGAGAGAGCGTAAAAAAACTGTTGAAACGGGGATTTCTTATATTCATAGTGGGACTTGGACTCAACGCATTTCCGTTTTATCCGTACACTCCCGATACTTCCCTGGGGTTCTGGGGCAATTTTGCGGCCCACCTGGATAACCTCAGAATATTCGGGGTACTTCAAAGGATAGCAATATGTTATGTAATAGGAGGATTAATAGCGTTATGGCTTAAAAAACCGGGGAAAATCATACCGGCAATGGCGGCGTTAATGGGCCTTCACTGGTTTGTACTCTGGCTGACCGGGGATACGTCGGCCGAGCTTGTAAACGGAGCGGCCGGGATATTCTCCCTAAAAGGGCAGGGAGCCGGAGCCGTAGATATAGCTCTTATCGGAGAAAATCATGTTTACAAAGGTTTCGGACAGCCGTTTGACCCCGAAGGCTTACTCGGCGCCCTGTCCGGAGCGTGTACGGTATTATTGGGATTCCTTATCGGGAATACCATAAGACAAAATGAAAATAAGATAGATGTCGTTGCAAAACTGTACACCATAGGGCTATGCTGCCTGGGAGGCGGAATTATATGGGGTATCGTAATGCCCGTAATAAAAGGATTATGGACAGGCTCCTATGTTCTATACACCGGAGGCTGGAGTATTATAATGTTGGCGTTTTTTATATATTTCATAGATATAAAGGGGAAAGAGAAAGTGTTCGTCCCTTTCAGGGCAATGGGGATGAACCCGTTATTCGCATTTGTAATGGCAGGACTTTTTGCAAAAATACTGGGACGCATAATAACATGGACGACAACCGTACCCCTGCCTGACGGAACCGTTACGGAGAAGAAATGGAGCGTACTTTCATGGTTCTACAATAATATATGCGTGGCTCTTACGGGAGAAAATAATAATGTTTCATCACTGATCTTCGCACTTGTTTATGTTGCCGTATTCACCGGTATGGCAATGTGGTTATATAAAAAGAAGATCATAATTAAACTTTAAAGATACGAAGATGGCATATATAGGACTGATTTCAGATACGCACTGCGTTTTTGACGATAAACTCAGAAGGTTCCTTCAGCCTGTTGATACTATCTGGCATGCAGGCGACTTCGGAAACATAGAGACGGTAGATGCAATCTCTTCATTTAAACCGCTTACAGGGGTACACGGTAATTGCGACGATACGACAATAAGATCGTGCCAGCCATATACCCAGATATTTACTACTGAGGGGATGAAAATACTTATGATACATATAGGAGGTTATCCGGGCAGATACGACTGGAAAGCGCTGCAATTAATAGAAGCCCACAAGCCCGATATTTTCGTTTGCGGACACTCGCATATACTTAAAGTCATAAACGACAAGAAAAGGAATATGATTGCGATAAATCCGGGAGCGGCCGGAATACAGGGATTTCATACCGTAAGGACGGCGTTGCGCATGAAAATAGAAAACGGGAGTATAAAAGAAATGGAAGTGGGAGAATGGGAAAAAAGTATTTAACAACCGAATATAAACTTTTTTATAACGTATTAAAACAAACACCAAATATTAAAAACACATAATCTAATGAAAAATTTATTTCTGATACTTTGCCTTCTGGCGGTAACTGCTTTAAATGCACAGCAAACTCCGGTTACAAAGGCCAATTATGATCTGGCGGAACAATTTTCTGCGAAAAAAGTAGGGAAGATGGTATTTTCCACCTCCGTACAACCCAACTGGTTCAAGAATTCCAATAAATTCTGGTACTCTTATAAAACCCCGCAGGGAACGGAATACTATATCGTAGATCCGGTATTAAAGACAAAACGCAAAATATGGGACATGGGTAAACTTGCGGCGCAGATTACCGAAATAACAAAAGACCCGTTCGATGCACAACACCTGCCTTTAGAAAGCCTGGAGCTAAAAGACGATAAAACATTCGAATTCGAAATAAAAAGTTCCCTGATGGTTCCTAAAAAACCTAAAAAAGGCGAAAAAGAGAAAAAACCTGTCGGGAAAGAGAAAAAAGTATTCCGTTTCTCCTGGGATATAGCTACAGGTACACTTAAAGATATTACCGAAATAGAAAAAGAAAAAAAATATCCCAGATGGGCGAATATCTCTCCGGACGGAAAATACGCTCTTTTCTGTAAGAATTTCAATATCTGGTATATGGATATGGAGAATCTGACAAAGGCTATAGAAGATGAGAAAGACTCCACTATCGTGGAATTCCAGTTAACCACAGACGGAACGAAAGAATTTCCTTACGGAAGGTTAAATAGCGATCCTTATGCAAAAAAAGAAGACTTTGAAAAACGCTCCGGGTTCGGGGCGGCCTGGTCTCCCGATTCAAAATATTTTGCTTTTACCCGTTCGGACTCCAGAAATGTAAAGGAATTATGGGTAATAGACATACTTGCAAATCCGCGGCCCAAACTGGAGGCTTACAAATATCAGATGCCGGGAGAACCAAGTCCGAAAATGTCCCTTCATCTGTTCGACTTTGCAGCCAAAACATCAAAACCTATAAAAGTAAATGCATTTAAGGATCAGACTGTAGGCATTATTTACACTCCTTTCAAACAGGCGGACAGGTATAATAAATATATTCCGGCGATATGGATGGGAGATAATAATAAATTTTACATCTCCCGTACAAGCCGCGATCTGAAAAGAGTTGATATTTGCACCGTTAATGTAAATTCTGACACCTGTAATACGGTTATAGAGGAACGTCTTAACACGTATGTAGAAAGCAGGGCGCTCAAACTGGTAAACAACGGTACGGAACTTATACAATGGTCGGAAAGAGACGGCTGGGCGCATCTGTATCTTTATTCGTCGGACGGTAAACTGAAAAACAGGATCACTTCCGGAGAATATCATGTAGACAAAATACTGGCCGTAGACGAGGCAAAAAGAGTTATCTACTTCACTGCAAACGGAAAAGAGCCGGGTATCAATCCTTATTATTCATACCTTTACAGCGTAAACTTCGACGGCGGTAATATGAAGCTCCTGACAAAAGGAGATTTCGATAATACCATAAGCAACAGCGACGACGGAAAATACTTTGTGAATAACTTCTCCCGCGTAGACTGCGCCCCTGAATCCGCATTAGTAGATAACAACGGAAATAAGATCATGAAGCTGGAAACGGCGGATCTCAGCCAGCTATTTGCAAGGGGATACAAATTCCCTGAGATTTTTAAAGTAAAAGCCGGCGATGGGGTTACCGATCTTTACGGAGTAATGTACAAACCTTTCGATTTCGACTCTACAAAACTATATCCTATCATCGAATATGTATATCCCGGACCGCAGACGGAAGCCAACAACAGTTCATGGAGCAGGAGTATGGACAGGGTAGACCGTCTTGCCCAACTAGGTTTTATAGTAATTACAATAGGCAACAGGGGAGGACATCCGAACCGTTCCAAATGGTATCATAACTTCGGATACGGCAATCTGAGAGATTATGGTCTCGAAGATAAAAAGGTAGCAGTTCAGCAGCTTGCCGCCAGACACAAATTCATCAACGGAAATAAAGTAGGTATTCACGGACATTCCGGCGGAGGATTCATGTCCACAGCAGCGATACTTAAATATCCCGATTTCTTTAATGCGGCCGTTTCATCCGCGGGTAACCACGATAATAATATATATAACCGCTGGTGGAGCGAACAACATCACGGAATACTTGAAGAAATATCCGAAAAAGGCGATACGACATTCAAATACAGCATCAGTACCAACCAGCAAATTGCAAGAAACCTCAAAGGCAACCTGCTTCTTGTAACCGGTGATATAGATAACAACGTACATCCCGGTAATACATACAGGGTTGCAGATGCTCTGATAAAAGCGAACAAAAGATTTGAAATACTCATACTTCCGGGACAGCGCCACGGATTCGGCAATATGACGGAGTATTTCTTCTGGAGGATGGCAGACCACTTCTGCAAACATTTGATAGGAGACTGCGAAGATTCTACGGATATAAAACAGATGAACAATAATTAAATATCGAGAACACCCCAACCGCTGCAACTAAAAGACTACCAATTACATCCAAAACTCAATAGTGTAGCGTTGAAAACTACAACCTCTTAATAATAAGAAAGTTGCAGCGGTTAGGGTACTTACACTACAAAAATAGTATAGTATATTTATAATGCGCTGATTATTTTATTATTTACCTTAAACAAACAATATTCGGTATATTAAAAATTTTTTATATATCTTTGTCGCCGTTTTGAATTAAAAGAATAACAGATGATTAGAAAAAATCTTAAAAATCTGGCGGCATCGACAAAAAAAGGTTTTATCGTAGCCGCGATAACATCCTCGGCAATAGCAGGAACAACCCTTAACGCCAATGCCGAAGGGTATCAGATTAACGCCCAAAGTACCAGACAACTCGGTATGGGACATACCGGAGTAGCCCTTAAACTGGGGGCAGAAAGCATGCTTTTCAATCCCGCAGGGATGTCTTTCATAGAGAATAAATTCGATATTTCTCTCGGCATTACCGGAATTAAATCTCAGGTAAAATACACCGACGGTTCATATAACGCTAAAACGGCCAATCCTCTCGGAACTCCCCTATTCGGCTATATAGGATATAAACCGGCAAAAAACCTCGCAATAGGAGTAAGTATAACCAATCCCGTAGGAAACTCCCTGAAATGGCCTGGCAACTGGGCCGGAGCTACTCTCATACAGGAGATAAACCTGAAAGGTTACTCCATCCAGCCGACAATATCATACAAATTCGCAGACAGAGTAAGTATCGGAGCCGGACTTATGATTGAATTCGGTAATTTCGATCTCTCAAGGGCGCTCCTTCCGGTAGGTAAACTGGACGCAATAGGCCAGATGGTTCCGGCACTGCAACCTGCTATCGAAAGTTTTAAAGGACTGATTCCCGTATCTGCAAAACTTTCCGGAGATGCAAAAGTGGGATTCGGTATTAATGCCGGAATATTGGTAAACGTATCGGAGAAAGTAAGCATAGGAGCATCTTACCGTTCAAAAGTTAATTTTAAAGTGAACAAAGGAGACGCGGAGCTTATCTATGCAAATGAAAATGTAAAAACGGTAATCAATACCATTAACGGAATAAAGCCCGGAACAGTTCCTATTCCTCCGCTCGAATCCGGAAATTTCGAAGCATCGCTCCCGGCTCCGAGCAACATTAATATCGGTGTAGCTTACAAACCTATAAAAGACCTTACATTAACTGCCGAACTGCAGTTTGTAGGATGGAAAGCATACGATTCCCTTAAAATACAGTTCGATCATAATCTTAACGGTTATTCGATAAAAGCGGAAAAAAATTATAAGAATACCGTAATATACCGGATAGGAGGCGAATATCGCCTCTCCGGGCTGGCTACTTTAAGACTTGGAGCATATTATGACACCACCCCAGTACGGGACAATCTGTACAATCCGGAAACTCCCGGATCGAATAAATTTGCCTTAACGGCAGGGGCTTCGCTCAGACCGCTGAAATTTATGTCGATAGATCTGGCATTCGCTTATATTAACGGCGCGAAAACTTACGGAAGCTACCCTAACCCTTCGGAGACTGCTCCAGGAGCCGTATTTTCCGGAAACTATAAAGCACATGCATTTATGCCGTCTCTCGGACTTTCATTTAAATTTTAAGAGTACTGCGCAAAAATAAATTATCTTACCGGCACGGAAAGAAAATTCATTACCGCTTTATCCCGTACAGTGACCGAACATCATTTCAGGGAATGTGCCGTCAGAGATGACAAAGTATTTAAAGTTATAAATTATAAGAAACTGTTTGATTTTTTATCGAATTTATTTTAAGGATATTTTTCAGCTATTTTAAACTGCTTACTGCGGCCAATAGCGAGCATATTTAACAAGGTAAGCAGATGGAACTGATAAAAAATGAGATCAATAAATTCAAAACAGTTCTAAGTAAAGCCGGCTCAAAATAAAAAATGAGCCGGCCTTATTCCGTTTGAACTGCCCGGTTATCAGAGTCGGTATTCACATACCTGGCTGATCGTTTATAAACCGGAATCTATTTTTTAGGTTTGTACACTGCATTTACGGGAAGCCTTTCCGGAAGGTTGGCCACTCCCCACAATACAATCGCGCTAACTACAGAAGTATGATCCATATATTCCGGGATACTCTTGTTATAAAGGTCTCGATCCGTATGCCATATCTCGCCATAGCTGAAATTATACCCTTTAGGATCCGACGTCCCGAATCCTATAGTAGGAACCCCGCTCATTGTAAAATGGGCGTTATCAGTTCCTCCGGCATTTTTAGGAACATCTATAGGGTATCTCTCGCTCACCGACAAAGTAAACTTGAAATCCGGATTTATCTTTGATAAAGGTTCGCAGACAGGGAGCAAAGGTGCATACCACTCTTTCGGAACTGCGAGGCTCGAAGCGACGGTAGGGCCTCCGTCACGGTTAAAGAAATTAATAATATTCGGAAGTTTATCGGGATTATTTTCTACCCAGAATTTAGATCCCCACAGCCCGAACTCCTCGCCGGCCCATAGGGCGAACATTATCGTCCTTTTAGGTTTGGCTCCGGCTGTTGCAAGCAGACGGGCCGCCTCCATTGCAGGAGCCACGCCTGTACCGCAATCAACGCCGCCGGTAGCAACGTCATAAGCATCAAGGTGTCCGCAACAAATAACGTACTCGTCGGGGATCTCGCTACCTTTTAACAAAGCTATCACATTATGATATTTAACCGGCCCCATTTTAAAGTGGTTCCTTATATCGAATTCCAACTGGAAATATTCCCTTCTGTTTACCAGCTTCTCAATAATTTTATATTGATCCTCATTGAGTTTAATATCCGGAACGGTAGGAAGGGTCTCCCACGTCATGGTACCGATATTTTTCCTGTCATACATCGCGGGAATAGGAACCGGAGAAGATTGTATTATACCCAACATTCCCGCATCTTTCATCTCTTTATAGAATAAAGCAGGCTCCTCAACCAGCGGAATAAACTTCTTTTCTTTCAGAGATGCCAGCTTCGCCTCATTCTTTGCTTTTGTCCGGGGATTTGCAGCAATCTCTTTATTAAGAGCTTCCCTCTCTTTGCGGATATTGTTGTTATATCCTCTTATTTCGTTATTCTGTTTTGCTATCTCTTCGTTTTTCTCAATGATTCCGGCCCTTCGTTCATCTCCTTTGGCGGAATAATCAACAGGCCATCCGGCGCTCCTGCCTCCTATCAGAACCCATGCACCTTTAATAGTACCTTTCATCCTTTCGAACTCCGCCTTTGTTTTAGGCTCTTTTACCACATGTCCCCTCTGGACTCCTTTGGTTCCCGACGTATAAGAGGGAGTGGCAAAATGCAGTGTCATTCCATCTCCCCCGATCATGCGGCCGAACCATGGTCCGCGGTTAAAACCTACATTAAGTTCGCCTACCTCTTCTTTATAAGCGTCAAGCCCCCATTTCCTGAACATATATACGCACCAGTCGGCGGCATTATCATAAGCATCGGAACCTAAAAGGCGTCCGCCGAACCGGTTACAAAGAATATCAAGATGGTTCATTGTTTGATTGTCCTGTGCGGCAACAGAGATTACTTTTTCTACAACATGATCTGCTTTTGCGTTGCCCGCAGTCTGGGCCGTGCCTCCCGCCGTAAAAAAAAGAACGCAGCAAGCGGCTAAAATAGTTATTCGATTTTTCATGAGTTTATAATTATATTTAAAAAGAACTGACAATTTTTGTCACATCAAAATTAACAATAATTTCAAATATTATAAAGGAACTATCCGGAAATATTCGGATAGTTCCCCCCCTACAATTAGACTTTAACATAACCTATTTAAAAGTTAGGACTTTAATTAAACCTATAATATCAGTCTCTTTAGTCAAATCCAATTTTTTAGACTTTAATACACTGTTTATTTCTTTTTTATTCTGAGGAAAAATTTTTCTGAAACCTTTGGCATCGGCTGTCTCTATCTTATCTCCATATATTAAATAATATATAACCTTTACCTCAAAATCATACTCTCCTTTAACCAACAACCCCAGTCTTCTCCCTCCGCTACCCTGAATAGAAGTGATATTGGTTATAGCCGATGTACTCGAGGCCGCTCCGAACGCCCCCTCTTTTCTTATATCGGTACATACCGTAGCCCTGTATTTTATCAATACCAGGTTATCTTCGTTATAAACGACCTTACCCAGCCCGTCTGTAACGGACATCCAATAAGTACTGTCTATCAGCACCATGTTTATCTTATCCGGAAAAGCGAACTCCAGTTCCCTCCCGGATTTATCCTTAAAAAGCAATTTCCCGGTAACCAGATTGTAATTGAATTCATTATCGGCAACTATACCGCTGTTATAATACAATTTCCCTTTTTTAAAGTTTTCATACTCATAAACCATCTCCTTAGGTATAATTTTATCGTATTGAACTTCCGACTGAACATTTACAGTCGTTTTTTGCTGCGCATTTAAAAAATTGCAGTTAATTACTATCGCCATTGCTATACAGAATATCTTTTTCATACGCATAAAATTTTAAAAATTATATTTAGTTTTATAATCGGTACATACAATGTATGAAACTTCCTGGCATAAATATAATATATATAATAAGGTATCGGACGTAATTACCGGATCACGCCCGACACCTACGGGTCATCACTGCGCTTCCATGATCTCGGAAACATTAACCCATTTATTATTCTGGTCTTTAAACCTGTAATTAAGGTGGAAAGTTTCATAATCCCAATCATAATAACTCTCTTTATCGGGATGAAGCTCCAATGTGGCCGGAGAATATCCTCCCGGAACGGCTATCATCTCGACATCGTACTTCCTCTTATTATCGGTAGGAATTATCTTCAATCTGAAATACTTATTACTATATATGGTGCTGGTAGTACTGCTCCCGTAAGCTCCTGCAATGGTCTTACTAGGTAACATCAGAAATTGTACCATATCCTTACTCCTGGAAGTAGCGGTCTTGGTCAAAGAATATCCGGCGGATCTCAGCGTTCCTTCGCACTCTATCCTAATTAAACTCTTATAGTTCCATTCATAATCATTTTTGATCTCCACTTTCAATAATAACACTGCTTTTTCCGCCGCAGGACCGTATTTATTTGCGGACTTAATTCTTACGGGCAGATAATATGCAGTAAGGAACTCCACATTATCATTTATTATCTTCACAGGGAAATAAACATCCGTAGCATTTGCAGGGATCGTAACCGTTTCCGGAATCTCATAGGCGTTTTCCGGCAACAATGTTCCGCCGGAAGGTACTATGCCGGGATCGACACTCAAATTCAGCACATATTCCTCGCCTGAGACAAGACCGTGAGAAACAATACGATACTTCGAGAGATCGTCTTTCTCACCATATATCACTTTTTTACCTATCTCTTTCATATCCGTAGTCTCCCCCCTGTTATCCCAGAAATAGAAGCCCGGCTCGTCAATAGTAACGCAATAAATAGCCGAAAGCATATTTTCATTATCCTT
>CAYVED010000045.1:0-19854 GCA_964449975.1 uncultured Muribaculaceae bacterium | reverse complement strand
TTTGCTGCTATTTTTCTCATTTTTAATTAACTGAATTCAGGAATTGCGATTGATCGTCCTTTAATTGTTTTATCGTACTGTCCGGAATGAGCCGCTTTCCCGGCGGCATTTGTTTTTGTATTGACTTTTCCTTTTTTTTATGATTAACTGGAATATGCCGGATCATTTGTCTTTTCAGTACTTTACCGGTAACCAGTTCCGTATTGTTTTTCCACCAGTAAATGTTCTGCGGAATATCCGTAATGGCAGAATCCCTGAAAAATTCCCATTCGACCGGAGCATCCCATAATAATATCCATTTTACCGAACGCAGATAGGGGTCTTTTTCCAGGAATTGTACAGGAATGGTTTTTACGGAGTCCGATGCCCACCATCCGGCGGGGATTCCGCTTTGTATTTCCAGTATTTTTTTTAATTCGTTCTCTCTTTCCTGCAATATCTCTTTTGCCCGGTAGTGTATCTTTTTATATGTATTTCCTTTTTTCAGGTAATATTCTACGGAGTTTCGGTAATCCTCCCCGGTGTAACCGTATTTTCTGAAAATTGCATCGTAGAGCCGCATAGTATCCGTCTGCGCCCTGTATTGCGGACTCTGTTCTATATATTGATCCGCCAGATACATTTCCCCTATTATCCGCGACAGTTTATCTTCTTTTATTATGGTTTTGTTTTCGCCGCACGATTGCATAACTGTCATGCCTACAAGCAATATTAACGGCCATATTTTTTGAAAGTATCGCATATATTGATTATATAATCCACAAAGTTAATTTTTATTATTATTTTTGCCAATCCAAACCTTGTAAAATGAGATTTACACCGCCTAAAATTATAAAAAGGTTATTCCCCGGTTTTATATGGAGTTTTCCCGACGAAAAAGAGGGGATATTTCTCACTTTTGACGATGGCCCCCGGCCGGAGGTTACGCCCTGGGTACTCGATCAACTGGACAAATATGAAGCCAAAGCTACTTTTTTTTGCATAGGCAAGAATGTGGAGCTTTATCCGGAGCTTTTCGAGGAAGTGAAACGCAGGGGGCATGCGGTAGGGAATCATTCTTACAGCCATGTAAAGGGATGGGGAATGAAAACAGGCGATTATGTGAGGGATATAGACATTGCGGACGATATGATAAAATCAAATCTGTTCCGTCCTCCGTACGCCCGTATAGGGCCTAATCAGGCGAAGGTGCTTAACGAAAGGTATAATACCGTAATGTGGAGTATTCTGAGCAGGGACTATAACCGGCAGCTTTCCGGCAAGGCATGCGCCAGAAATGTGCTTCCCTATCTTGAACCCGGTGCTATCGTGGTTTTTCATGATTCGGTCAAATGCGCGAAAAACTTATGGGTTGCCCTGCCTGTCGTATTGGAGGCTATAAAAGAGAGAGGTTTGATATGCAAAAGAATAGATTTGTAAAATAAAAAATATAATCCCGATGAATGTACTTGTACTCGGCTCCGGAGGAAGAGAGCACGCAATAGCCTGGAAAATAAAACAGAGCGCAGATTGTTCCGATTTATATTGTTTGCCGGGGAATCCCGGTACGGCCTGCGTTGCCATTAATATCCCGGGGGATGTGAAAGATTTCGAGACAGTAAAGAAAGCGGTGCTTGAGCACTCCGTGGATATGGTTGTGGTAGGGCCGGAAGATCCTCTTGTAATGGGGATTGCAGATATGTTTGCGGCTGACGTGCAACTTGAAAACGTACTTTTCATAGGGCCGGGAAAGGCCGGGGCGTTGCTGGAAGGCAGCAAGGATTTTGCCAAGGAGTTCATGTCCAAACATAATATCCCGACAGCCGCCTATAAAAGTTTTACCAAGCAGACGTTGAATGAGGCCGGTCTGTTTCTTGAAACGCTGTCACCGCCTTATGTGCTTAAGGCTGATGGTCTTGCGGCCGGAAAGGGAGTTGTTATCCTAGATTCTTTAGAGGAGGCTAAAGAGGAGTTGCACAGAATGACGGGAGGGAAGTTCGGTGCTGCCGGCGATACGGTTGTGATAGAAGAGTTCCTTAAGGGGATTGAGGTTTCCGTATTTCTCCTTACCGACGGGAAAGATTATATTATTCTTCCGGAAGCCAAAGATTACAAGAGGATAGGAGAGGGAGACAAGGGGTTGAATACAGGAGGTATGGGGGCCGTTTCCCCGGTTCCTTTTGCCGATGACGTTTTTATGCGTAAAGTTGAGGAGAGGATAATAAAGCCGACCATAGAGGGGCTGTACAAAGATAATATACCTTATAAAGGGTTTATATTCATAGGACTTATGAACTGCGGAGGAGAGCCTTACGTGATAGAGTATAATGTGCGTATGGGTGATCCGGAAACGGAGGCGGTAATGACCCGCATAGATTCCGATCTGCTTTCTCATCTCCGCGCTGCCGCTAAAGGGGAATTGTCGGGAGAAAAAATACGAATCTCAGCAGATACGGCGGTAACGGTAGTATGCGTATCGGGAGGATATCCTGAATCTTACAGAAAAGGATTGGAGATATCGGGAGGAGAGCAGCTTTTTG
The DNA here is from genome assembly GCA_964449975.1 of uncultured Muribaculaceae bacterium. Lineage (GTDB taxonomy): Bacteria > Bacteroidota > Bacteroidia > Bacteroidales > UBA932 > Egerieousia. Next base: position 17,335 of record CAYVED010000045.1, on the reverse strand, counting down.
CAACGTCCGTAGCGCAGCCGGTTAAACTTTTTCATTCCGGTACGAAAACAGAGAACGGCAGACTTCTTACGGGGGGAGGCAGGGTATTCGCTCTTACGGTGAACGGGAAAGATATAAGCGAGTGCCGTGCGGGAGCCTACGAGCAGGCCGGAAAAATAGAATACGAGGGAAAATATTTCAGAACAGATATAGGGCTGGATTTATTAAACGGATAAACATAAATGGCTGGCAGAAATTCCTATTTCCGTAGCATTCCTTTGCTTTTGCTGCTCGGATGGCTTTTTATTACGTCCTTTTTTGTCCCGTTCAGGGATAAAGCGGATGAATGGATGCCTTTGCTGAGCGGTTTTGTTGATCCGGAACTGTTCTTCGGTAACAGATTGCTGCTGGTAGCCGGCGGGATATTATCTGTATGCCTGCTTTTGCTGCCTGTATATTTTATAAACTCGAAGTCGCCAGGCAAATCTTTCAGGATGTATTATACTATGACGTTTTGTCTGCTTATAATATTGTCAAATCCTATGTCGGTATATTTCAGTACTATATATCCGGCCGCAATATTGATAGCATGGGGGCAGTATTGTTTTATAGTAAAGCAGAGATTTACCGCATTTTTTTTACTCGCTTTCGCGTCGCTTTTTTATGCCCCTTTAATATGGGTTATTCCACTGGTTTTGATAATATCGCTGGCAGGCGCTCCGGATGTTCCGCGAAAATTTGCCAAGTCATTGGCAGGGATACTGTTGCCGTATATTTATATATTCTCTTTCAGATATATATACTTTGATGATATAGAAGAATTCGTAAAGCAGTATTTTAATGAGATAATACGGATAGATATTCCGGTCTATTCTCTTAGTTTTACCGTTATTTTCATGTTTATCTGCTTTTTTATAATGGCGCTGCATGCCGTACTGAATATATTCGGGAGACTGGGCAGGCAAAATATATTTACAGGGCGTATTCTGAAAATAGAACTTCTGGCGGCTTTTTTATGCTCCGGAGTCTTTTTCCTCTTCTGGGGGGAGAAATCGCTTCCGCTGTGCGTAATTCTTGCCCCCCCGCTCTCTTTGCTGCTTTCTAACTTTTTCAGCCGGAATAAAACGGGTCGCAGCGCCAAAATCGAACTGGTATTGTTAATGGCGGCTGTGGCCGTAGCCAGGATTGCGTACTTTGTAAATTAGCTGCGTGCCGTATTACCTGAAAAAAAGCATCTCCCTGTATTTGGGGAGCGGCCAGAGTTCGTCGTCTATTACCATTTCCAGTTTATCGGCAATCGTGCGTATCTTATCCATATAGGGGAATACGGTGTTATAGTATGCCTGCGCTTTTCCGGAGCACTCTTCTATGCAGTTAGCGGACTTCCTTGCCTCAACCATTTCATGTACCAGTCGATGGAGATTATTTACGTATCCGGATATTTTCTTTATCAGCCTTATCTGCGATTCTCCCAGTGTCTCGTATTCATCGGGAAAGAGGTCTTTAAGCCCTTTGACATTCTCTATAAGGGTATGCTGGAATGAGAAGGCGGTCGGGATTACATGATTTATAGTGAGGTCTCCCAGTACCCTCGATTCTATCTGGAGTTTTTTTACATATATTTCATTCAGCACTTCAAATCTTGCCTGGGCTTCCCTGGCGGTAAGTACGTTTACTTTTCCGAACATGGCAGTCGATTCAGGTGAAATATACTCTTTGAATGCATCTGGAGCGCTCGTTATTCCTTTTAGCCCCCTTTTCTCAGCTTCTTCGTACCATTCGGGACTGTAACCGTTCCCTTCAAAACGTATTTTCTTCGATTCCGCTAGGAACTGGCGGATGACTTTCATCATGGCTTTATCCTGGCTGAGTCCTTTTTGTATATTCTCGTCAGTCATCTCCTTGAATTTTACGAGCTGTTCGGCCACTATGCTGTTAAGGATGAAGATTGAGGAGGCTACGTTGCAGGATGAACCTACCGCCCTGAATTCAAACCTGTTTCCCGTAAAGGCGAAAGGGGATGTGCGGTTCCTGTCGGTATTATCCGGGAGTATTTCCGGTATCTGGTTTACAATGTGCATTTTGGATCTTACTTTCACCTCTTTGTCGGAGATGCTTGTAAGGTTTTTATCGGTGAGTTTTTCTATGGATGTTACCAGCCGTGTAAGGGTTTCTCCTATAAATATGCTCATAATCGCAGGAGGCGCCTCATTACCTCCCAGCCTATGCATATTATTAAGAGAGGCGACGCTGCTCATCAGAAGCCGGTGATGTTCGTATACCGCTCTCATAACCGCCGAAAAAAAACTTAGAAACTGCAGATTTGTGCGCGGGGTCCTGCCCGGGGAAAGCAGGTTCGTTCCGGTGTTCGTTACCAGGCTCCAGTTGCAATGTTTACCCGATCCGTTTATCCCTGCAAACGGCTTTTCGTGGAAAATAACTTTCAGCTTGTGCTTTTTTGCTATTTTCTTCATTATTATCATCATCATAAGGTTCTGGTCGGTAGAAATATTCGCCTCCCCATATACGGGAGCGAATTCAAACTGGTTGGGAGCTACCTCGTTATGTCTTGTTTTAAGATATACTCCGAGTTTGTATGCCTCCGTCTCGAAATCTTTCATAAAACACATTACGCGGCTAGGAATAGCTCCGAAATAATGATCCTCAAGCTGTTGGTCTTTTGCTGCGGTGTGCCCTATCAGCGTGCGGCTACATATCATAAGATCCGGTCTGGCTCTGTAAAAAGCTTCGTCCACAATAAAATATTCCTGCTCGATACCCAGCATGGTATTTACGCGGGTTACATTTTTATCGAACATACGGCATATCGCCGTAGCCGCCCTGTCTATTGCCGCTATAGATTTCAGGTGCGGGGTTTTCTGATCCAGCGCCTCTCCGGTATAAGCTACGAATACTGTAGGGATACAGAGCGTTCTGTCTATTATAAATGCCGGAGAGCAAGGGTCCCATGCCGTATATCCCCTTGCTTCAAAAGTATTTCTCAATCCTCCGTTGGGAAAACTGGATGCGTCCGGCTCCTGCTGTATGAGCGTACTCCCTTTGAAATTCTCAAAAACGCCTCCGCCGGTCATAGGATCTGCGAATGATTCGTGTTTTTCTGCAGTAGCGTCCGTAAGCGGGTGAAACCAGTGGGTATAATGAGTGGCTCCCATTTGTACCGCCCAGCTTTTCATTCCGGAAGCTATCTGATCTGCAATATTCCTGTCTATTTTTTCGCCTTGCTCTATGGCGTTTAAAACAGCCGAGTATGCTTCGGCAGATAAATATCGCTGCATTTTGGGCATATCGAATACATTTATCCCGAAATACTCCGAAACCGGACGTTCTTCAACATGAAACCTTTCGGCCCTGTGCGATACGAACTCTTTCAGCGCTCTTTTACGAATATTGCTCATTTCTTGATGCGTTTTTAAGGAATTATTGCGTAAAAGTATATATTTATTTTAAAAAATACTTATTATTTCCCGATTTTTAGAGTAAAAAACGGTATTTATTTAAAATATTTATTTTATTCGCATTTTTTGCAAGCGAGGCGGTAACGACTTTTTATGGCTTATATGTTTTAATCTGTTTTGCAACACTCCGACAGCCTATTTTTGTGATGCGAAATAAAACTTCGCTATTTACTGTTATTTTTATAACATTTTAAGATTAATTTGCTATGAAAAAGTTTATTGGAAAACAGAAAAACATATCCCGTACTCTGGATAGTAATCCGGGAACATCAAGGCAGGCTCCTATTAGCGGGATATTACAGGCTTATAAACGAAATGCCGGGCTAAACTGTTCTTTTCCCGTTTTACAAAGGATGCGCAAAGTAGATAATGAAGAACCGCATTTCAAGGCGGGAAAAGAGATATATGAGTTTGATGTTACGGAGGAGTCGCCTCCGAAAAGCGGAAAGGTATTGGATGGTTACAGATATATTTTTATTGAAAGCGAAGGTACCAAGTTGTATTATGAACGAGTTGAGGAGCGGGAAGTCGAAGGCCCTGATAAAGAAGATTTAGAGATACTTGAGAGATTACAAAGACTGGCAGTAAAAGTTTCGGACGAGTCACATACTTTGCCGGAAGAAATGGGAACAGACGAGAATGATGATTTTGTAAAGGAAGATACTGTTGAGGACGAGAGAAATTTGCATCGTACCTGGGGCCTGTCATTGGTTAGGAAAGAAGCTCTCCAGTCCGGGGAATATCTGTTCGACCTGTTAAAAGAATCTCTTCAGGAGCAATCCAGTGCCGATTCTGCCACTACCCGTTCGGATGCAAGAACAAAGTTCGAAGCCGAATTGAAGTTGTTAGAGCCGAAGATAGCTGAACTTGTAGCCTACGGTATGTCGGGATCGGATATTATAAATCTTGCTTTTAATGCTGCAATGATCAGCGGTCGTAAAAGAAAAGGTGAAGATCTTGCCATTAAACCTGCTCTTGTGTATTTTCAGGGGGCGTATGGCGCCGGACGCGGTGATGCATCTATGATAAACTGGGCGCGTTGGGGTGTGAAAGCCGGTCCCCGGGAAATAGTTCATTATGCACTTCCAAGCCCCACTACTATTCTTGAGCCGCAATACCAGTATATTTTAGAAGGAAAACCGGAGGGAAAGGAGCTGGATAAAATAGAAGTTCTTGTTTTTAGAAAGTTAAATCTTCTCGAAAAAGGAGAGACACCCGTAGGTGCTATTTTACTGGAAGCGATCCAAGGATCGGCAGGTGTACGCTTTTACCGTCAGGAGTTTATTATTCGCCTTAGAGAATGGGCAGACGAACGGGGCATACCTATAATTGCAGATGAAATATTAACGGGAGGAGGCCGTACCGGCAATCCGTTTGCTTATAAATATTACGAGGGATTTGAACCGGATATTGTTGCTTTCGGTAAGGGTTTGCAAATTGCGGGAATGGCCTCTCTTAATAGGGATATACAAAAAGAAAGTCAGCAGATAGGTAAATATGATATTGGAATAGTTACTAATGAAGCGTCTGCTCCTTTACTGCTTAAAGGAGCTGCGGTGATGAAGTATGTAAGAGAAAATAATCTTATGGAGAGGGCCAGTCTGATCGGCCAGCGTTTGTTGTTTGGAATAAGGGAGATTCAACGGAGAAAAATGGGTTATCCCGAAGCTTCGGGGCTGGGATATTTTATAGGCGCTATAATACCCGACGTGTCAGGCTGGAAACATATAAAAGAGGATGCCCCGGATTGGTTCAAGGGACAACTTCCGAACAGAAGACGATTAATTGCACCCCTTGATTTTGAAGTGGGCGATGTAGAGGCTTTTCTTAAAGCTCTCGATGCTGCCGACTGGAAGCAGATTAAACCCCCTGGTAAAAAGTACCAGCGTTTGAGTATACAACAATCTGTCATAAGATATGAATTAGAGAGTGATGAATTTTTCCGTGGAGTAGCAGATACTCTGCCCGTAACTCCGGAATTGGAGACGGCGCGTAAAAAAGGGAGAGTTGCAGGCTCAAATTCGATTGACGATACGGGAATAGAACATAAAATCCCGTTTCCTTTAGATTAGTTGAAATTTCTGCCTGAATACTTGGCTGAATTATAATTAAGCATAGTTTTCAAATATAATAAAATATTCGATGTAAAAAAAATAATCAATAATAAAACCCGCAAAAAAACGGTGTGTTTGCCCGGCTTGCCGGTATAACCGGTAGGTTGTAGCGATTTCTTATTTATATTTGCGGATTATTCCGTAATTTATGAATTTATCCGGTAAAATATCTCTCTTTTTGCGTAAGCCTTTTTTTCATAGCTACGGCACGCTGTTGTCGTTATGGATGTTTATATCCGCAATAGCCTGGCTTACGAAATATTTTCCCGGTAAATACAATAACTTCCTTATTTTTAAGGGAACATTTTATCATACCTTAAATCGTTTGCCCCTTTATGGCGCTTATCCGCAGGAGTATTTCGATACAAATCATTACGGGCCATTTTTCAGCATTATCATAGCTCCTTTTGCTCTTGCCCCTCTCTGGCTGGGACTTCTGGCATGGCTGGCTGCTTTATCATATTTTCTTTACAGAGCCGTGCGCTATTTGCCCGTTGAAAAGAAAAACAGGATATTTATCTACTGGTTCTGTGCGCACGAACTCCTTACAGCCGTATTTATGTCGCAGTTTAATGTTGCAATAGCTGCTGTTATAATTATTACTTATGCGGCTCTGGAAAAAGAGAAGGAGTGGCTCGCCGCCTTAATGATAGTAATCGGGACATTTGTGAAATTATACGGGATTGTGGGTCTTGCTTTCTTTTTTTTCTCAAAACACAAGCTGAAGTTCGCGGGCTACGGCCTTTTATGGAGTGCGGTAGCTTTTTGTATCCCGATGATTATATCCTCTCCGTCCTTCATCGTAGAACAGTATATTGCCTGGTTCGATGATATTTTAGGAAAGAATTCCGATAATATGTTCTCTGTAATGCAGAATGTGTCTTTGCTGGGAATGGTGAGAAAAATATCCATGAATCCTTATTATTCCGATATTTACATTATCCTGGCCGGAATCTTGCTGTTCCTTTTGCCGTATTTGCGTACGGGACAGTATAAATATGCTGCGTTCCGGCAGACCGTACTTGCTTCCGTAATGTTGTTTACGGTGCTGTTCAGTACGGGCAGCGAATCCAGTTCTTATATTATAGCTTTGTGCGGAGCGGCGATATGGTATGTTTCGGCGCCCTGGAAAAGAAATGCGTGGGATATAGGATTTATGGTTTTTGCTTTCATCCTTACGAGCATGTCTCCTTCGGATCTGTTTCCGGGATATGTCAGGACTGAGTATGTTTATCCTTATGCATTAAAGGCTCTGCCGTGCGTTATTATATGGCTTAAATTGATTTATGAATTATGCCTGAAAGATTACCGGAGGCAGGATACGAAAATTATTTAATGAACGAGTAATGAGTTGTGATGTAAAAAATAATATAATAGATATAGTACTGCCGTGCTATAATCCTTCGCAGGGTTGGGAAAAGAGGGTGGCGGAAAATTACAGTAAATTGTGCCGCCTGCATCCTGAAAGCAGGTTTAATCTTTTTGTGGTTACCGACGGTTCCGAAAGAGGATACAGCGACGTAACCGTCTCTTTTCTTAAAGAGAATATACCTTTTTTTACTCTTGTAGATTATAAACCCAATATGGGAAAGGGTTACGCGCTCAGAAGAGCGGTGAAAGAGTGTACTTCCGGATATATTATCTATATAGATTATGATTTCCCTTATACATGGGAGTCTATAGAGAATGTTATAAACGCCCTCCTGTGCGGATCGGACGTTGTCGTCGCCGTAAGGAGCAGCGATTATCAGAGAATGCTGCCCCGGTTCCGGAAAATACTATCTTATTCTTCGCATTTGCTCAATAAGGTATTGTTCGGACTTAAAATAACTGATACCCAGGGCGGGATGAAAGGATTTAACCGCCGGGGACGGGAGATATTTCTTACGACTACTATAAATAGTTTTCTGTTCGATACGCAGTTTATTTATAAGGCGGAGCATAGAAAGGGTATAAAGGTAACGGCTGTGGATGCCAGGATAAAGGAAGGGGTTAATATGTCGGTAATGGGGATGAAGGTGTTAAGGAAAGAGTTTATGAATATTTTTGTGATATTATTCAATCTCTAGGCAATGATTTTATTAAGTTTTGATATAGAAGAATTTGATGTTCCGTTGGAACAGGGAGCGGAGATAAGTCCGGATCTCCAGATAGAGATTTCCCGGCAGGGTGCTTTAAGCATACTGGAACTTCTTGCCGGAAATAATATAAAAGCCACATTCTTTTGTACCGCCGCATTCGCTGAGAAAGCCCCGGATATTATAATGAAAATAAAAGAGGCGGGGCACGAGATAGCCTCGCACGGATATTACCACTCTGCTTTTGAGGTTGCGCATCTGGCGGAGTCTAAAAAAAGGCTTGAGGATATATCGGGATGCAGAATATACGGATACCGTATGGCACGTATGATGCCTGTTGATGAGAAAGAGATTTTCCGTGCCGGATATAAGTATAATTCATCGTTGAATCCTACGTTTATACCGGGAAGATATAATAATCTTAATGTGCCGCGTACATGGTTTTACAGAGAAGGCGTATTGCAGCTTCCGGCTTCGGTTACCCCTCTGTTCCGTTTTCCGCTTTTCTGGCTTTCTTTCCACAATCTACCTTTGGGTTTGTACAGGTTTTTATCAGTAAGGACACTTAAAAAGGACGGCTACCTGAATATTTATTTTCATCCCTGGGAGTTCGCCGATATAAAACAGTATGCTGCGGAGTACAGGTTACCGGGGATAATGTTGCGGAATTCGGGACGGCAGATGACGGAGAGGCTGGATTCTTTTATAAAATATTTTCAGGAGAGGGGAGAGGTGTTCGGTACTATAAAGGAGTTCATCTTACTGAAAGTTAAAGGGTGAATTTGAATTTTTATATAATGAAATGTAACTGAAATTTTTTAAACGTATGAAATACTTTTATTATTCTTTTTTTATGTTAGCGCTTTTTGCAGGCGTATGCGCGAACGGAAATAATTACGGATATTCCGGCAATAAGGACGATGTTCCGGATAATGCCGCTCCGGGGCGCAGGGGCAATCCTCAGAGATTTATAGATAATGAATTAAAGACCGATTCGCTTTTTATGAATGCGATAGCGGGAATATGCGCTGTGGATAAGAATGATAATGTGATAGCCCAATGGAATCCGGATTTTCCTATGCTTACGGCGTCTACATTGAAAACGGTGACTACCGGACTGGGACTGGTTTACCTGGGGCCGGATTTCCGTTACAGTACGCGTATAGCTTATACCGGGGAGATAAAAGATAGTGTGCTGACGGGGAATCTTTATATAGTGGGAGGGGGAGATCCTACGCTGGGTTCGAGGGATACGGTCGCTTTTTCAATAGATTCCATATTCGGGGTGTGGACTAATGCCGTTAAGAATTGCGGTATAAAGAGGATCGACGGAAATATAGTAGCCGACGACAGTTATTTTACAAGAGAGCAGATGCCCGATACATGGTCGTGGGGTAATTTCGGGGCGTATTACGGGAGCACCGCTTCCGGACTTTCTTTTTGCGAAAATGTGCAGTACTTTACGCTTAAACCGGGTAAAATGAAGGGAGATACGGCTATCGTAAAAGCTGTTTATCCTTATGTTCCGGGGCTGGAGATCGTTAATGAGGTTACTACGGCGGAAGCCGGAAGCGGGGACAGGAGTTCGTATTATGTACAGGATATATCTCTTAAAAGCAGATATTCCGGAACGGTTCCTATCGGCAGGGATTCGGTTACTTCCTATAATTCCAGCCGGTTTCCGCATCTTAGCTGCGGATATTATTTCCGCGAATATCTTCTTAAAAACGGGATAGAGAGCCGCCCGGAGATACTTGATATAAAATACAACCCGGTTCCCGGAGATACCGCTCCTATTTTCATAGCCGAAACATATTCTCCGGAGTTATGGGAAATAGTTAATGTTACCAACAGGATAAGCAATAATTTTTATGCGGAAACGATTCTCAAAACTATCGGGAAGAAAATGACGGGAACGGGAAGTTACGATTCGTCCCTGGTTGCGGTGAACAGGTTGCTTAAAGATATGGGGGTTAATGTCAAGGGGTTTACAATCAGCGACGGGAGCGGACTTTCGAGACAGAATTATGTTTCTCCCAAGTTTTTCTGTAATTATTATAAAATGATGTCGGAAAATGGTATCTTTGTTAAGTTTTTTGAAAGCCTGCCTTATCCGGGTGGAAACGGAACCCTTAAAAACGTGCTGAAGAATGAAGATAAGGCGATTAAGGAGAGGATACATGCCAAAAGCGGTTCTCTTTCGGGCGTGAGATGTTATGCCGGATATGTAGAGGGAGGCAGAAAAAGCGGGCTGATAAAATTTGCGATACTTATAAATAATTATTCTGTGCCTGTATCAAAGATACAGCCTAAAATTGAACAGTTTATGCTTGAGCTCGCAAAGACGAGATAATTGCGGCAAGGCAGTATAATAAAAAATCAATTAATAATACACTAAAATAATAAAAAAGCGCTATGTTGACACTTTCAAAAAAAGCCCAGGCTATGCCTGCTTCTCCTATAAGGAAACTGGTTCCTTTTGCAGAGGCGGCAAAGAAGAAAGGTATAAAAGTTTATCACCTCAATATCGGACAACCTGATATAGAGTCGCCCAAGGAGGCGTTGGATGCCGTTAAAAATAATACTCTTAAAGTTATAGAATATTCTAATTCAGCGGGTAATGAGTCTTATAGAAAAGGGCTGGTAAAATATTATCAGGGTATAGGAATAAATATAGAAACGGGAGATCTTATTGTTACCGGCAGCGGCACCGAGGCAGTACAGTTTGCATTGGCGGTAACATGCGATCCGGGCGACGAGGTTATCGTTCTTGAACCTTTCTATACGAATTATAATGCTTTTGCCATTCAGAATGAAGTTAAGCTGGTTCCTATTTCAACCTCTATAGAAGACGGATTCAAACTTCCTCCTATTGAAGAGTTCGAGAAATATATCACTCCCAGGACCAAAGGTATATTGATTTGCAATCCGGGTAATCCTACCGGTACGCTTTACTCCAAAGAGTCTTTGATAAAACTGGGGGAAATAGCGAAAAAACACGGATTGTATATCTATTCCGATGAGGTTTACCGGGAGTTCTGTTATACCGACGAGCCTCATTATTCATGTATGCATATTCCCGGTCTCGAAGAGAATGTCATTCTTCTGGATTCGGTTTCGAAGAGATACAGTTTGTGCGGCGTGAGAATAGGCGCGATTGTTTCCAAGAACAAAACCGTTATGGGCGCCGTCATGAAATACGCCCAGGCGCGTTTATGCGCTCCTTCTTACGGCCAGATAGCAGCGGAAGGCGCTCTTTCCACTCCTAAATCTTATTTCGAGGCGGTAAGGAGCGAGTATATACACAGAAGGGACGTGCTTGTAGAGGGACTGAATAAAATAAAAGGCGTTTATACACCCAATCCTATGGGAGCTTTTTATACTATAGCAAAGCTTCCTGTGGACAGCGCCGAGAAATTTGCACAATGGTTGCTTGAAGAGTTCAGTTATCAGGGACAGACAGTAATGGTGGCTCCTGCTGCCGGATTCTATGCTACGCCGGGTAAGGGCGTTGATGAAGTGCGTATAGCTTATGTGCTTAAAGTGGAAGATCTGAAAGCTGCTCTTAAATGTCTGGAGGAGGCTCTTAAAGTCTATCCTGGCAGGAAATAATGCGTATGCTGTTTTGGAGCGCCCCCGGAAAGCCGTAGAAAAAACTTTCAGGGGGTGCTTTTATTGCCGGAGACATTAGTTTTTTATTCCGGAAAAATGAACTAAATTTGCATGTTTTATATGTCCTATTAATCAAAAGTGTTGATATGCAGCAAAATAGTGCTAATGACAGATATGCTTTAAGGGGAGTTTCTTCTGCAAAAGAGGATGTGCACGAGGCAATTAAAGATGTAGATAAGGGATTGTTTCCTAAAGCGTTTTGTAAAATCGTTCCGGATTTTCTGGGCGGAGATCCTGATTATTGTATAGTAATGCATGCGGACGGGGCGGGGACCAAATCATCTCTTGCATATATCTACTGGAAGGAGACGGGCGATATGAGCGTATGGGACGGTATAGCCCAGGATGCCATTGTAATGAATACCGATGATCTCCTGTGCGTGGGGGCGGTTGATAATATAATGCTCTCTTCAACTATCGGGAGAAATAAGCGGCTTATTCCCGGTGAAGTCATAAGCAGGCTGATTGCCGCTTCCAGGGAGTTCGCCGCTACTATGGCCTCATACGGGGTAAATATAATACTTACAGGCGGAGAGACGGCCGATGTGGGAGATCTGGTTCGCACGGTTATCGTAGATAGTACCGTATGCGCCAGAATGAAAAGGAGCGATGTTATAGATAATGCCAATATAAAGGCGGGTAATGTGATTGTAGCGCTGGAATCTTCCGGACATGCGGATTATGAAACTGGATATAACGGCGGGATGGGAAGCAACGGGCTTACTTCTGCAAGGCATGATGTGTTCGGGAAGTATCTTGCCGGGAAATATCCGGAAAGCTATGATGCAGCCCTTCCTGAAGGACTTGTATATTCCGGAACCAGGAAGCTCGATGATATTGAACCGGAAACAGGATTTACATACGGAAAACTGGTACTTTCTCCTACGAGAACGTATGCTCCTGTGGTTAAGGAGATATTATGTAAACACAGAGGCAGCATAGACGGTATGATTCATTGTTCGGGAGGCGCTCAGACTAAAGTATTGCATTTTGTAGATAATCTCAGGATAATAAAGGACGGCCTGTTCGAGACGCCGCCGTTGTTCAGGATCATACAGGAGGAATCCGGCACTTCCTGGGAAGAGATGTATAAAGTATTCAATATGGGACACAGACTAGAGTTTTATATCCCGGAAGATATTGCCGGGGATATTATAGAAATAGCCGGTAAATACGGTGTCCGGGCAAAGATTATAGGAAGGGTAGAGAAATGTGATGGGAATGCGGAGGTTGTACTGCAAAGCAGACATGGAAAATTTGTGTATATAAAATGATATTTGTCGCAACCTGGCTTAATATGAAAAGATTGCTGGCCGTTTTGAGCATTCTGGCTTTTTGCTCCTGCGGCGGAAATAAACAGGTTAAGAGCGAGCGCGAGCTGTTGCCTATAATGGAAAAAGCGCTTCTCGATGTGAATTCAAGGTTTTATGCCGATTTCGCGCAATTCCCTAAAGACAGGAGAATGCTCCCGATAGGGATTTTCGGTTGCGGAACAGACGGATTGACCTTGCTGGAAGTTTTATTGAGTGTAGATAAAATAGATAATATTACGGGGGAGATTAAATCCGACGGAATACCGGATTTCGAAGGAGAGAATTTTACGTATCTGGCGGATGATGCGAATATGCCTTACGGGAATTATCTTTCTAAAGGGAGAGAAAATTTTTTCAAAGAACTGATAGTGAAAGATGCGCTTTTCCTGTTGGGGGATAGGTATTATTTTAATAATGTCGATAAAGATCCTCTTGGAGTCAAGCAGCCTTCAAAAATAATTATAGCTGCATGTAATACGGCCGCGGCTCACGGACTTGATGAGATTGAGACTTTATTAACAGAGAGCGGTACCGGAATTAAGGTTATAGGGGTTGTTAATGCAGGGGCTGATGCTCTTTTTGAGGTGCTGGAGCAACGGGATATTCCCGAATCGGAGGCAGATAAAGATTCTGTAGCAGTAGGAGTTCTTGCAACTGCGGGTACGTTATCTTCCAATGCATATGAGAGCACTATCCTTGAAACGAAGAACGCCCGTGGTTACACGGGTTATATAAAAGTAATAAACCAGCCGGGAGATGGCTTGTCCGGGGCTGCGGATATGGAAAGCGATTTTATAAACAGTGCCGTTAAAGCTCCGCGAAGTTCTTATAAAGGCCCTAAAATAGGTAAAAGGGAAGAAGATATAAAGATTAATCTTTTACCGGCATATAATTTTGATTACGGCAATAATAATATGCTCGTTTCAAAAGAGAACGGGGTTATAAAAGAACTTCAGTTAAATTCTGCTCTCAATTATGCCCGATTCCATCTTGTTTCCATGTTGGAAAAACACAGAACCCAGGGGGCGAAAGTAAGGTTGAGACATGTGATATTGGGGTGTACCAACTCTTCTTATTTACTGGATACGTTAAATAAGATTGTAATCGGACTTAGGGAGTATAAAGAGAACGGAGTTTATAAATACAGGGATTTTATTGCAAAAGATTTCAGTTTTATAGATCCTGCCGTATTTGCGGCAATAGAGTGCTATAAAACTTTACGGGACGATAAAGCTCTGGCCTTAAGGACTGCCGACGGTAAACTGGATGCTTATATATCTGTTCCGGTGTTCGGACTTGATCCTTATAACCTGGATGCAGACGGGAGTCTTTCTTATAAGTTCAAATACGGACGGGAATACGGAACGGAAGATATAACTACCGTATCCGTACCTTTTTCGGCCAGGTATATAAATAAACAATGTCTTGACAGGATAGAAAGAATGTTACCTCATTCTTTCAGGTTGATAAATAATATAATTGACTGATATGAATTTTGCCCAAAGTGTAACTACAGAGGAAATTGAAGTGCTTGAGCAGGCCGGATTCGACGGAACCATATCCGTTATTTCGGGTACCGGGGATATTTTTAATGAGGCGATAGAGTATCTTAGCTCCCAGAAAGTAATAGGGTTCGATACGGAAACGAAACCTTGTTTTATACCTAAAGTTCCCAGAAATAAAATGGCTATTCTGCAATTATCGGGGAATGAAAAGGCGTATATTTTCAGGTTGCAGCAGGTAGGGGTTCCGGCCAAACTTGCCGGAGTACTCGGTAATCCTTTCATAGTTAAGGTAGGCGCCGCCGTACATGACGATATAAAGGGATTGCAGGAATACAGGCCTTTTACTCCGAAAGGTTTTGTGGATCTGCAAAAGTTGGCTCCGGAATACGGCATAGAGGAAAAGAGCGTGAGAAAGATGGCGGCTATAATATTAAAAAAGAGGGTTTCAAAATCACAGCAGCTTTCGAACTGGGAATCTTCCCAACTTTCGGATGCTCAGTTAAGATATGCGGCGCTGGATGCCTGGGTGTGCAGGGAGATGTATCGTAAACTTATGGAAACCCGGAAGTTTAAAGTTTTATCGGTATAGAGTTATATTGGAATGGTAAAAATAATTTTAAAGAAAGGGAAAGAGCAGTCGCTTAAAAGGTTTCATCCCTGGGTGTTCTCCGGGGCGATATATAAAACGGACGGCAATCCTGCTGAGGGAGATGTAGTTGAGGTATTTTCAAAAGAGGGAGAGTTCCTGGGGTGCGGTCATTATCAGATAGGTTCCATTACCGTAAGGATATTAAGTTTTGAAAAATGCATTATAGACGGATCTTTCTGGTGCTGTGCCATTGAAAAGGCTTATAAGGTAAGACAGGCGATAGGGGTTGCCGGATCGTCCGATACCTGTACATATCGTCTGGTGCATGGCGAAGGAGATTTCCTCCCCGGGCTTATTATTGATATTTATAATACTACCGCCGTATTACAGGCCCATTCGGCGGGAATGTTTCTTGCAAGAAAGGAGATCTCCGCCGCGCTTGTAAAGGTTTACGACGGCAAACTGTCTGCCGTTTATGATAAAAGTTCGGGAACCGCCCCGTTTAAAGCCGGCCTGGAGCTTAATGACGGATATATATGGCGTTCGGACGGAAACATTGCAGATAAAGACGGGAGGGATGTAGTATCGGAGAACGGAAATAAATTTGCGGTAAACTGGGTAGAGGGGCAGAAAACAGGTTTCTTTATCGATCAGAGGGATAACAGGGAGCTTGTGGGGAATTATGCTGAAGGTAAAACCGTGCTTAACTTGTTCTGCTATACCGGTGGTTTTTCGGTATATGCCCTTAACGGCGGAGCTTTGAGGGTGGATTCGGTTGATAGTTCCAGAAGGGCGATAGAACTGGCGGATGAAAATGCGGCGCTTAACGGATTCGGAGAGAGGCATAACTCATATTGCGAAGATGCAATGGATTTTATGAGAAGATGCGAGTCCGGAAGATACGATCTGATGATTGTAGATCCTCCCGCATTTGCAAAACACAGGGGTGCGTTGGATAATGCCCTGAAAGCGTATAAAAGATTAAATGCTCTTGCTGTGGAAAAGGTTGCTGAAGGAGGTATAATTTTTACTTACAGTTGTTCCCAGATTGTGGATAAACACAGTTTTGCTCTGGCCGTATTTTCCGCCGCCGCCCAGACCGGGCGCAGAGTAAGGATATTGCACAGGCTTACGCAGCCGGCGGATCATCCTGTAAATATTTATCACCCCGAGGGAGAATATCTTAAAGGACTTGTACTTTTTGTCGAGTAATTTGTTTTATTTATTATGAGAAATGTTGTAATTATAGGTTGCGGCTTTGCCGGACTTACGCTTGCACGCAAGATAAATAAAAAGCTATTCAATGTAACGATAGTAGACAGGAATAATTATCACCAGTTTCCTCCATTGTTATATCAGGTTGCCATTTCCGGGATGGAGCCCGGTTCTATATGTTTCCCGATAAGGGGTGTTTTTGCCAAAAGCGGGGTGAGATTCTGCATGGCTGAGGTGCAAGGAATAGATAGGGAGGAAAAGAAAATTCATACTTCGGCCGGTGAAATAGGGTACGATTATCTGGTAATAGCGGCAGGTTCCACTACCAATTATTTTGGGAATGAACAGATAAAGAGAAATGCTTTTCCTATGAAAAGCGCCGAGGATGCTCTTGCACTTCGTAATAGAGTTTTAGGCAATCTGGAAGCGGCATCGTTTGAAAAGGATGTGTTTAAACGGGAGTGTTTGCTGAGTATAGTTATTGTGGGGGGAGGAGCTACGGGTGTGGAGATAGCCGGTGCATTATCCGAATTGAAACGGTATGTGTTGCCGGAAGATTTTCCGGAATTGTCGGGAAATTCTTTGAAAATATATCTGATAGAGGGATCGGGCAAGTTACTGAAAGTAATGTCCCGGCAATCGTCCCGGTATGCCCTGGATTCTTTATTGAAAATGGGGGTTGATATAAAACTGGGTAATGTTGTTACGGGGTATGACGGTACTGTTGCCGTACTGAATGACGGAAGTTGTATCAATACCGCTCTTTTGATATGGGTAAGCGGTGTTACGGCGGAAAGAATAACGGGTATTCCATATGAAGCCGCCGGCCCGGGCGGACGTATAATAACCGATATTTATGCCCGTACCGAGTGGGATGTTTCCGTGTTTGCGATAGGGGATATTGCGGTTACCCGTTCGGCAGGGAATTTTATAGCCGATCCCCAGGTAGCTCCGGTAGCTGTACAGCAGGCGGAAAATCTGGCTTTTAATTTCAGGGCTATCGAGACGGGCGGCAGGCTTCGTCCGTTTGTTTATAAAAATTCCGGTTCTATGGCTACGATAGGGCGTAACAGAGCCGTTGCCGATATAGGGAAATTACATCTGAACGGGCGCTTTGCATGGCTGGTATGGCTGATAATACATCTTAGACCTATTCTGGGAGTGAAGAATAAGATTATTATTCTCCTTGACTGGATATGGAATTATTTCAGTTACCGCAGTTCTATGGGATTAATATTTCGCGGAGAGGAAAAAAAATTATAGAAAATTCCAAAAATTATTTATTTTTGCAAAGATTTTCCGGCAGGGAGCATTCTAAGGGGAATTAGCTCAGTTGGCTAGAGCGTTTGACTGGCAGTCAAAAGGTCACCGGTTCGATTCCGGTATTCTCCACA
>CAYVED010000044.1:0-19949 GCA_964449975.1 uncultured Muribaculaceae bacterium | reverse complement strand
CTACTAGGCAACCTAGTAGCTAGCGGGATTTCCCATTTTCTTTAATCCTGTTTATCGGATAATTAGGATAATTATTTTCCTAAGGCAGTGGCTACATCAACTGCGACGGCAACGGTAGCTCCTACCATAGGGTTATTACCTATTCCGAGGAAGCCCATCATTTCCACATGTGCGGGAACGGATGATGAACCGGCGAACTGCGCATCGGAATGCATACGTCCCATAGTATCCGTCATGCCGTAGGAAGCAGGGCCTGCTGCCATATTGTCGGGATGTAAAGTGCGGCCAGTACCTCCGCCGGAGGCAACGGAGAAATATCTCTTGCCTTGCTCCATACATTCTTTTTTATAAGTTCCTGCAACCGGGTGCTGGAAACGGGTAGGATTGGTAGAGTTTCCGGTGATAGATACATCAACGCCTTCAAGGTGCATGATCGCAACGCCTTCGCGAACGTCATCGGCTCCGTAGCAGTTTACTTTTGCGCGCGGCCCCTGGGAGTAAGCTATTTTTTCGACAACTTTTACCTCTCCTGTTCCATAGTCGAACTCGGTGCGGCAGTATGTGAATCCGTTTATTCTGGATATGATCTGGGCTGCATCTTTACCCAGGCCGTTAAGTATGCAGCGTAGAGGTTCTTTACGAACTTTATCGGCTTTGGCGGCAATTTTTATAGCTCCTTCGGCGGCAGCGAAAGATTCGTGCCCGGCAAGGAATGCAAAACATTTAGTCTCTTCTCTTAAAAGTCTTGCGGCAAGGTTGCCGTGTCCTAGACCTACTTTACGGTCTTCGGCTACGGAACCGGGGATACAGAATGCCTGTAAGCCTAACCCGATAGCTTCTGCAGCATCGGCAGCTACTTTACAGCCTTTTTTAAGAGCTATTGCAGCTCCTGTTACATAAGCCCATTTGGCGTTTTCAAAACAGATAGGCTGGGTTTCTTCACACGTTTTATAAGGATCTACCCCGTAAGATTCGCATATAGCGTTTGCTTCTTCTATGCTTGCTATGCCGTTGGCGTTAAGTACGGCATTGATCTGTTTTATTCTACGATCCTGACTTTCAAATTTTACTTCTCTTATAGCCATTTTATTTCCTCCTTATTATTCGTTACGTGGATCAATGTATTTAACGGCGCCCTGATCTGCGCTGAAACGTCCGTAAGTACCGGTAACTTTCTTTATAGCTTCGTTGGCATCAGTACCTTTCTTTATCTCTTCCATGAATTTGCCCAGGTGAACGAACTCATATCCGATAACTTCGTCATTATTGTCCAAAGCCATTCTCGTACAGTAACCTTCGGCCATTTCCAGGTATCTTACGCCTTTCGCATTGGTGGAGAACATTGTCCCTACCTGGCTTCTGAGACCTTTCCCAAGATCCTCAAGGCCTGCACCTACAGGCAGGCCTCCTTCAGAGAAAGCGGATTGGGTACGTCCGTAAACGATCTGAAGGAAAAGTTCGCGCATTGCCGTATTTATAGCATCGCAAACCAGGTCGGTATTAAGGGCCTCAAGTAATGTTTTGCCAGATAATATTTCTGCTGCCATAGCCGCCGAGTGTGTCATGCCGGAGCATCCTATTGTTTCAATGAGGGCTTCTTCGATTATACCCTCTTTTACATTCAGAGTCAGTTTACAGGCTCCCTGCTGCGGAGCGCACCAGCCAACGCCGTGAGTTAAACCGGAAATGTCCTTAATCTCTTTGCTTCTCACCCATTTGCCCTCTTCGGGAATAGGGGCCGGTCCGTGGTCGGGACCTTTCTTCACAACACACATGTGTTGCACTTCATGCGAATAAATCATACTATTTTTTTTATAGTTAATTAAATTTCAAAGTCGTGTAAAAATATTTTTTGCACGGGCGCAAATATAGTGTATTTTTACATTTTATAAATAATCCAGTTTCAAACCAATCAAATTTAAAATATGGGAAAAATAAAACTTATAGCAGTATGCCTCTTATTTTCCGGGGTATTGTTTGCCCAGAAGAAACCTCTGGATCACTCTGTTTATGATTCATGGAAAAGCGTTTCGGGACTGTCCGTACCGCAAAACGGAGATATATTCATTTATTATGTCAATCCGCAGGAGGGTGACGGAGAGCTTAAAATATATAATCTGCGCACAAATAAGTCCGTTTCGGTTCCGCGCGGATATAATGCAGGGCTGAGCAAAAATGGTAACAAAGTAGTTGCATTGATAAAGCCGTTATTCGAACAGACCCGCAATGCAAAAATCAAAAAAACGAAGAAAGATGATATGCCTAAGGATTCGCTGGCCGTCATAGATATTAATACCGGAAATATAGAGAAGTTTCCAGGATGTAAATCTTTTAAAACATCGAGGAAACCGGGAAACTACGTGGCTTTCGAGTCGGTTCCCGATAAATCCGAAGAGACCGGCAAGATTAAGGATACTGTAAAAAACGGCGAAAAAAAGGCTCCTGTAAAAAATATCAGGCGGTTGTTTGTAATGAACCTCCTGGATAACTCTCTGGATACTCTGGATAATTTTGATTCTTACGGATTTAATGAAGGAGGAACTTTACTTGCCTATACTACCAAACCGGGCAAAGGGGATTCTTTAACGATAACCGGGCTTTGGCTCTATGATCCTGTAACCAGGGAGAGCACGCAGGTTCTTTCGGGGCCTGAAAAATCTAAGTTTAAGATACCGGTATTCAGTAAAAACGGCCTCATGGCTTTCTATGCCAATACGGATACTACAAAAGAGTTTAAGAAGGATATTAATATATACCTTTATAATATAGCGGACAAAAAACTCGATATTGCGGCGAACAACAAGATGGAAGGATTACAGCAGGGATGGATAGTTAATGAGAACGGGAATATTTATTTCAGTGAAAATGGCGGAAGATTGTTCTTCGGGACATCCCCTAAGCCTTTTGAAAAAGATACTTCACTGGTTGATTTTGAACAGCCTGCACTGGATATATGGTCGTGGAATGACGATTATAATCAGCCTATGCAGTTGTTAAACAGGGACAGAGACCTGAAAAGAACATATACGGCATATATAAATACATCGCTTTCGGCTCCTTTTGTGCAGTTGGGAGATCTTGATGTGCCTTATGTTTCGTTTCCGGAAAAGGGTATGGCCGATTATGCTCTTATGAGTAATAACAAAAAATACAGGATACAGTCTCAATGGGATATAAACCCTGCCTCCGATGTTTATATAGTTTCGGCCAAAGACGGATCGAGGAAACTTATAATGGAGAATGCCGGCTTTTCATATATGAAATATTCACCGAACGGCGAATATGCGGTGTTCTTTGATGTGAACGGGAAAAACTGGATGCAATATAACGTACTCACGGGAGAATTGAAAAATCTTACCGGAGATATGGACGTAGTTTTTTATAATGAGGAGAACGATACTCCTTCGCTGCCTAATGCGTACGGTAACGTGATATGGTTTGAGGACGGTAAGTCATTTATAATTCCCGACAGGTATGATTACTGGAAATTCGACGCCGGAGGGAAAAATCCGCCCGTATTGTTTACCGGCGGATACGGCCGCGTAAATAAAACTTCTTTGGATTATCTGCGTCTGATTGATGATCCCGATGATGCAGGGTATTTGAAAAACAGCGAGCCGGTTTATTTCACTTCATTGAATAAAACTACAAAAGAGAGAGGGATATTCCGCCTCGATATGACAAAAAAGGGAATACCGTTTACCAAGCTTGCCGAAGGCCCGTACGTTTATTCGAATATAAAACTTTCAAAAGGAGGCAAGAAGCAGAAACCTGTTTATGCATACGCCAGGGGAAATTTCGAAACCGGAAATAATGTATGGATAAGCACTGATAATTTTAAGACACAGAAGCAACTAAGCGATATTAATCCTCAGCAGAAGGATTATAACTGGGGTACTGTTGAGCTTGTAAAATGGAAAACGGCTGACGGTATAGATTGCGAGGGACTTTTATATAAACCGGAGAACTTCGATGCTTCAAAAAAATATCCGGTGATGATATATTTCTACGAGAAAAATTCCGACGGGCTTTATTCTCCGAGGAATCCGGCTCCGAGCCGCTCTACGGTGAATATCCCTTATTTTGTAAGTAACGACTATATCGTGTTCGTTCCCGATATTTACTATAAGGACGGACATCCCGGACAGAGCGCTATGCGCTCCATTATGCCCGGCGTGGAGATGCTGGAGCAATACCCGTGGATAGACGGAAAGAATATGGCGATACAGGGACAAAGTTGGGGCGGCTACCAGGTAGCGTATATGATTACCCAGACCGATAAATTCAAAGCGGCAGGAGCGGGTGCCCCGGTTGCCAACATGACAAGCGCGTACGGGGGTATCCGCTGGGGCAGCGGTATGACCCGGCAGTTCCAGTATGAGCAGACACAAAGCCGTATAGGTAAGGATCTCTGGGACGGATTTGATCTGTATATAGAAAATTCTCCGCTTTTCTTTCTGCCTAAAGTAGAAACTCCCGTGCTCATAATGCATAACGATAAAGACGGGGCTGTTCCGTGGTATCAGGGAATAGAGTTATTTACCGGGTTGCGCAGACTCGGCAAAGTGGCCTGGATGCTTCAATATAATAACGAAGAACATAATCTCCGGGAACGCCGTAATATGAAAGACTTGAGTATAAGGCTCTCACAGTTCTTCGATCACTATCTTAAAGGAGCGCCTATGCCGGAGTGGATGAAAAACGGACGTCCTGCAGTGAGAAAAGGATACGATCTAGGTTACCTAGAAACAGAAAAATATTAATATAATATAAATAAAAAAATGAATAAAAAGATATTTACAGTTATGGTGATTGCATCGGCGGCTCTTGCCGGTTGTTGTGGCGGAACCTGTTCGGACGGGGGATCCGGAGAGCCTATAATTACAAAGACCGATATAGAGGTTAAAGATGGTCATTTCACTCCGGAAATAATGCACCGGCTTGGAAAAGTGAGCGATCCGCAACTCTCTCCGGACGGTTCGAAGATACTTTACGGGGTAAGTTATACGGATATAGAACAGAACAAGGGGAACCGGGAGCTGTATGTGATGAATGCAGACGGTTCAGGGAATGTAAAGCTTACGGATACTCCCAGGAGCGAGGTTAATGCCCGTTGGTACAATGACGGAAAACAGATAGCGTTTATGCGCGGGGGACAGATGTATATAGCGGATTTCAACGGTTCCGCGCTTACGAATGAGAAACAGGCCAGCAATATGGAAGGAGGAATCGATGCTTTTGAATTTTCTCCTGATCAGACCCGGATAATGTATGTTAAGAATATCAAGGCGGATGTGAAACCTGCGGATGTTTATCCCGATCTTAAAAAGTGCACCGGGCGCGTTTATACCAATCTTATGTACCGGCACTGGGATCATTTTGTGGAGGAAATTCCTCATACTTTCGTAGCTTCGTTTGACGGTAAGGCCGTGGGCGACGGTACGGATATTTTAGGAAAGGATGAAGCCGCTTTCGAGCTTCCTACACTTCCTTTCGGCGGCCTGGAGCAGCTTAGCTGGAGTCCCGACGGAAAATATATCGCTTATTCGTGCAGGAAATTGTCGGGAAGGGAGTATGCGTTTTCTACCAATACCGATATTTATCTGTATGATGTAGATACTAAACAGACACGCAATCTTACAGAGGGGATGATGGGTTACGATACCGATCCTGTTTTTTCTCCCGACGGAAAAACTGTTGCTTTTATAAGCATGGAGCGTAACGGTTATGAAGCGGATAAAAAGAGGTTGTTTGTGGTTGATGTCGTATCGGGAGCGGGAAAGGAGCTTACCACCGATTATAAATATAATGTAGAGAGTATTGCCTGGGCGCCTGAATCGGATAAAATATATTTCAATTCGTGCGTGAATGCCATTACGGGGCTTTTCGAAGTGGATGTAAATAAAACGACCGGAAAACCGGTAGCGGATAACTTCTCAACAGGCCCGCTTCCTGAAGGCTATTTTTACGGAGAGGGTATCAGGAGGATCACTCCTGACGGCGTATGGTTCGATTTCGACGGCGTAATTCCTGTAGCCGATGCTTCGGGAGAGGTGACACAGCTCCTTACTACGAACAAAAGCATGATGCGTCCTGCCGAAATAGTAGCGGTAAATGCTGCCGACGGTAAGTTTGTGCAGCTTACAAAAGAGAATGACAATACTCTGGCAAAACTCGAAACTCCTTCCGTTGAGCAGAGATGGATGACTACGGTGGACGGTAAAAAGATGCATACATGGATAGTATATCCTCCAGGGTTCGATAAAAATAAGGTCTATCCTGCAATAATGATGTGTCTTGGAGGACCGCAGGGTACTATAAGCCAGGGTTTTTCAACCCGCTGGAACTACAGGCTGATGGCTTCGCAGGGGTATATAGTGATCCTTCCTAACAGGCGCGGTACGACAGCATTCGGACAACCTTGGTGCGAACAAATATCGGGAGATTATATAGGTCTTAACATGAGCGACTACCTTACATCGGTGGATAATATGAAGAAAGAGCCTTATGTAGGCAAGGTGGCCGCTGCGGGAGCAAGTTACGGAGGGTATTCCGTTTATTATCTTGCCGGGATACATAAGAACAGGTTTTCGGCGTTTATAGCTCATGCCGGTATTTTCAATCAGGAACATATGTATATGATGACGGAGGAGATGTGGTTCCCTACATGGGATAACGGCGGCGCTCCGTGGGATAACAATCCTGTTGCAAAACGCCACTATGAGAACTCTCCTCATAAACTGATTAAAAACTGGAATACCCCTATATTTATAATTCACGGAGAACTGGACTACAGGGTTCCGGTAGATCAGGGTATGGCGGCGTTCAATGCGGCTCAGATGCTGGGAGTGGAGTCCAAACTGTTGCTTTTCCCGGATGAAAACCACTGGATATTAAAGCCTCAGAACTCGGTTTACTGGAACCGGGAGTTCTTTGCGTGGCTGGATAAATATTGTAAATAGCGGATGTGCCCGGCCGGCCGGCTGGAATTTTAATTCGGCCGGCCGGGTATTTTTTATCGCGGTGCCGGCCGTTTGGGTAAATTTATGATTAAAAAGTCTTGGTCGTTTCGTTCGTTTATGGTTATACTTTGTTATATATTTTATATTTTTGTAGAACTAAGACAGATCATATATGCCTAAGTTATATATAGTGGCGGGATGTAACGGTGCAGGTAAAACCACAGCCTCTTTTACAGTGCTGCCGGAGATGCTGGGATGCCGGGAGTTTGTTAATGCCGACGAAATCGCCAGGGGATTATCGCCTTTTAATCAGGGCAGCGTGTCGTTCAAAGCAGGGAGACTTATGCTCGGCAGGATTAACGAGTTGCTTAAAAGCGGCGCGGATTTTGCTTTCGAGACCACTCTGGCTACCAGGTCTTATGCAAGTTTTATAAGAAAAGCGCGCGGTATGGGATATTATGCTACGTTAATTTATTTCTGGCTGGTATCTCCGGAGCAGGCGGTACAGCGCGTAGCCATGAGGGTTAAAGACGGCGGACACGATATTCCCGATAATGTGATTTACAGGAGGTATAATTCCGGAATAAGAAATTTATTTGATTTGTATATGCCGGTTTGCGATGTGTGGATGATTTTTGATAATACTTCTTTAGGTGGAAATAATGTTGTGGCGACCGGGGGACTGAACCTGGAATGCGATATATATAATGAGACTATCTTCAACAAAATAAAATCTTATGGGAGAGAAGGAAATTGAAGTAATGAGGAAAAAAATTCTCAAGGGAGTTCGTCTGGCTCACAAACGACTGCTTGAGAAAGCTAAAAGAGAGGACAGGGAGCTTGTGTTCGCCAAAAGAGGAAAAGTGGTGATCGTAAAGGCGAGGGATTTGTAAGTGTGCACTGAGCCGGCCGGAACATAATTCGAACAGGGTTGTGTTCCGGCCGGTCCGGTGCATGTTATGTTCTAATATTTTTTTATCTTTGTCTCTTAATTTTAAAAGATGTCTATATGTCTGGGTTTTTTGGCTGCGTTTCACGTAACGAATGCGTGAATGATGTTTTTTACGGAACCGATTATCATTCCCACATGGGAACAAAACGCGCGGGAATGGCTTTCTACGACGGTGAAAAGTTCGTAAGGTCTATCCACTCTCTTGAAAACGGTTATTTCAGAAATAAGTTCGAGGACGAACTGCCTAAGTTCGGCGATTCCAATATGGGAATAGGCGTTATTTCGGACAGCGAGTCCCAGCCTATAACAATCACTTCCCACTTGGGTCGTTATACAGTAGTTACGGTTGCCAGAATAGATAATATAGAGGAACTTACAAATGAGATGCTTGAACAGAGGCATCATTTTGCAGAATTGTCGGATTCTACTATAAATGCTACCGAGCTGGTAGCCATTATTATAGGTCTGGGAAATTCGCTTAAAGAGGGCATAGAGCTGGTACAGAAAAAAGTAAAAGGTTCCTGTTCTATGCTCGTACTTACTGATCATGCCATATATGCGGCCAGGGATAAGTTCGGACGTACTCCTATAATTATCGGGAAAAATGATAAGGGTTATGTGTGTGCAAGCGAAAGTTCCAGCTTCACAAATCTGGGATATGAATATGTCAGGGATCTGGGGCCGGGGGAGATCGTACAGATGAGTGCTGACGGTGTAAGGGAGGTTGCTCCAGCCGGTATGCGGAAACAGATATGTTCTTTCCTGTGGGTGTATTACGGTTATCCTTCGGCTCATTACGAGGGAGTTAATGTTGAGGATTCCCGGTACAGGTGCGGTGCGGCTATGGCGCGTAGGGACGAGGATATTAGTCCGGATTTCGCCGCGGGTATTCCCGACTCGGGAGTGGGGCATGCAATAGGTTATTCTAATGAGAAACGTATTCCTTATCAGCGTCCTTTTGTAAAATATACCCCTACATGGCCCCGCAGTTTTATGCCTCAGAACCAGAAGATGAGGGATCTCGTGGCAAAGATGAAACTGCTTCCCAACGAGCGGTTTACAAAAGGAAGGAAAATTGTATTTATGGATGACAGCATAGTGCGCGGAACCCAGCTTAAAGATAATGTGGTTAAATTGCTGGATGCCGGCGTTAAAGAGATACATATGCGTATCGCCTGTCCGCCGCTTATTTTTCCTTGCAACTTCCTTAATTTCTCGACATCCCGCAGTACATACGATCTGTATACACGCAGAATTATAAGGGATATGGAGGGTACGGATAAATTAACGGACGAAATCCTGTCCCAGTATGTTGATCCTGACGGCCCCAAACATAAAGAGATGGTGGCTATTATGTGTAAACATCTGCAACTTACTACCCTAAGGTTCCAGCGGCTGGATGACCTGATAGAAGCCATAGGACTTCCCAAATGCGAATTGTGTACTCATTGCTGGGACAACAGCAGTTATTTTGAGTAGCGCATGCATTAGATACTCATACTTACAAGGGGCTGGTAAACTTTTTCTATTTCGTCGGAGTTTATTTCTATCTCAACCTGGTCTCCGGGCATAAGCGCGGAAACGGTACCGGGATCGGACTCTTTCTTGTTGCGGTACACTTTTGTTATTATACAGTTCTGGGGCAGATTGATGTTTTGCGGCGCTTTTCCGGAGAAATAGCTGTCGGGACCCACTTCCAGGTATATCGTAGAACGGGAAGATTCGTCTTTCGTATTTTCTATCATGAATTTATAAAGCAGATCGTTCATCGGTTCCACTTTAAGCAACTGTGTGAAATAATATACCAGTATTCCTACTATAAGTGTCGGAAAAAACACTTCGTAATGCCCGGTCATCTCGCTTATAAGGATAAATCCGGTGAGCGGGGTACGTACTACCGAGATAAAAAAGGCGCTCATGCCTATTAAAGTGAAGTATCCCGATAAATTACTTCCGGCAGTTCCCGTAAGCCATATATCCGGCATTATTTCATAGAAAAGTTTCCCGGCCAGCCCGCCTACCGTCATCATAGGCAGGAATATTCCGCCGGGATAACCGCTTGAGTTGGATAGGATGGTAAAGGCCGATATTATGATTATCAATGCTATAAGGAGAAGAATATTTGAGTGACCTCCGTTTGCATGATTTACGAGGAATGTCTGGTCGCCTCCTATTATTGTGGGAAAAATCAACCCTATGGTGAAAGTTACCACGGTAAGAATCGCCACTTTTGAGTATATGTTTTTGGTTATCCGGGCATATTTCCATGTATCCAGTTGCGCGTACCATGTCTTTCCCATTAACAGCATTTTAGAGAAAAGTTTGCCTGCCAGCGCGAAAAATAATGCCATTGCAAGGCATATTATAAGCAATTTCCACTCTATAATATCGGGAGTAGCAACGGCTATTTTGTCATAAATATTATAAGGTATTGCAAGTTTTGCCATTATACCCGCTATGGCTCCTGCCAGCAGAGTGCATATAGATGTCTGGGGCATGGAGAATTTTTGCAGCGATTCCAGTATCAGAATGGAAGAAGACAGCGGGGCCGTAAAAGCTGCGGATATACCCGCCCCTGCTCCTGCCGCTATCAGGTGTCTTCTCCTGCTCTTTTTTGTTCTGAATAAGCTGCCGGTAAGGTATCCGGTAAGCGAACCCATTTGAACAGATGTTCCTTCTCTTCCCAGCGACAGTCCGGAACCCAGGCTCAGGATGCCGCCTGTAAATTTGATGAACAGATAGGTGAAAGGCTTGTTATATACCGTTCTTCCGTATAATAAGGCTTGTGTCTGAGGCAGTCCGCTGCCGCTTATTTTGGGAAAGTATTTTAAAAGCAAAGCTACGAACAGCAGTATGATATAAATAGAGATAAATACTGCGGCATGTGTAAGGAGTGCGTTTTTTATCCCCAGAAACTCTGCTTCCGAACCGAATATATAAGGCCTTATTTCGCTTACCTTATTTACAATATATCTGAAAGGGATACATACTGCTCCGGCCCAGACTCCTACGAAAATCGACAGCAGATATAACCCCCAATTCTTCATACGTTTAAAAATTTTTCTCCGGAGTTACCACTCTTTGCCGTCCGCCTCAAATCCCAGACCGTCATAATATTGGGTGGAAACATGTGTTCCGTCGCAAAACGGTTTGTTGGAGGATTGCCCGCATCTGCATAATGTTACCCTGTTACGTATTTCGTAGCTTTTTCCGTCCGCACTTTCCACACGTATTCCCCCTTTAACCCATATCGGGCCGCTTATTGCTATCTGGGCATCTTGTATAAGGCCTATGGAAGGATCGAATACCGGTTCGAATGCTTTTCCCGTTTTCCTGTCCCGGCCCATAAGTCTTCCTCCCGGACAATGTTCTACTGCGTGTGCAAAGATTCTTTTTTCATCTTCATTAAGATTCTCGCGAACCAACTGCCATACCGTTCCGTGTACATCGCAGAAACGGGCGTATGCGCAATATTTTTCGTTATCGGCCAGAATTACATCCGGCCCTTCGATTAATTCCGCATTATCCATTATAGGATCGAAACCTGCTGTCTCGTCCGGTTCCCATTCCGCTTTTTTATGCGAACCGTCGCAGAATGGAGCGTGTCTTGAACTGCCGCATCTGCACAAAGCGCACGGGCCGTCCGTCCTGAAATGCCTCCCTTTTCTGTAGGTCCATGATTTTCCGTCTTGATCGGGAACTATAACTTCCTGGTCGATAGATGGATTACCATAAACAAGATATGGGCCTCCATTAGTTACTTTAATGTAAAAAGTTTCGTTCATAGTATTTATATTTTGAGTCTTTTAATTATAAACATATATATATGATATTGGTTTATAGTTGAAGATTTTACTGTAAAATAAACTTAAATGCAGTAAGCGGCAGAATTATTGTCCGGTTCGGAAAAAGAATTATATTTGTCGATTATACTCTTTTGATGTTTGATACATTATGCCGGACGACATCTTAAAAAAGCAACTTTTTGAAAAGATATATAGGGAGCATCTCTATGATATCCGTTTTTTCGCATTTCATTATCTGGCCGATATGTGTCTGGCCGAAGAAGCGGCGCATGATGTTTTTATGAAGTTTTGGAACGTAATGGACGGGCTGGATCTTGAGAGCGATATAAAACCTTTTCTGATTACCCTTGCCAAGAACAGATGTCTTAATATGCTTAAACATCAGAAAATTGTTGAGGGTTATACTGCGGAACAGAAGAAAAAAATTCTGGTGAATGTGCATTCCCTTTCTCAGAATACCATTTCTAAATTATATACAAATGAAGTGGAATTTATTATTAAAAAGACACTGGACGGGATGAGTCCCAAAGTCAGAAACGCTTTCTGTAACAGTCGTTTTAAGGGAAAAACGTATGAGGAGATTGCCATGCTGGAAGGGGTAACGGTTAAGGCTATAGAGCACAGGATCATGACTGCGCTAAGGTTGCTGAGAAAAAGTCTGATAGATTATGTCTATATTCTGGTTGTATATTTTTTTTGAATTTAATATTACCTCCGGATTAGGGGATATATGTTTAGATATGTGAATATAATATAGTGTGGTTATATGGATAAAGGAACTTTATTAAGATATATAAAAGGGGAACTGTCGCCGGAGGAAGAACGGATAGTATTGGAGTGGATATGCTCCGATAGCGGAAATATGCGCTATTTCTCAGACCTGAAAAATCTCTGGGTAAAAGAGAATATGCCTGGGGGATATGCCACGGATGAGGAAATGGAAAAATTCTGGAAAAAATTGGATTCCGGTACGGGTATGCAAAAAATTCCGTATTACGGAACTACGGGCGTGAGAAAGAGGAGGTTTGGATGGATAGTGTATGCGGCTGCGGCTGTTTTGATAATAGCGCTCTTTTTAAACGTAGTTATTTTCAGAAATTATCTGCTTTCTGATTTTACCGTCGGAGAAGAAAATAGAGAAATAATTGCTTTTGCCGATGCAGACAGCAGTATCCGGACGAGTTGGGAGCGTATGGCACCGCGCCGGAATGTTTACGTCAACTCGCCCGGACAGGCAATCATGAGGACATTGTACACAGAGAAAGGAGTAAAAGCCAGGATCGTTCTGCCGGACAGTTCCTGCGTATGGTTGAATTCCGATTCGGAACTCGAATATCCCGACAGATTCGAAGGGGGGGAAAGGGAAGTTAAGCTAAACGGAGAAGGATATTTTATCGTGAAGCAGGATTCTCTCAATCCTATGATTGTCAGGACTGATAAGGGGTTTTATATAAAAGTGCTGGGTACGGAGTTCAATTTAAAATGCTATGATAACGATAACGAATATAAAGCCGTCCTGTACACCGGGAAAATAAATCTGGTGGCTCATTCTGCACGGGATAATAAGGATGTGGAGGCTGAAATTCGTCCTCTGGAATCGTTTATGATAAAAAAAGAGTCCGAAAACAGACTGGTGGTTAAAAAAGAAGCCGGAAAAGAGACGGATGCGAAATGGAAAGACGGGTATCTTATTTTTGAAGAGGAACCTATGTCAGAAGTGCTGAAAAAAATCGAGCGGTGGCACGGAGCTAAGTTCATTGTAAAAGACGCGGCCGTCTATGATAATCGCATTAATGCTAATTTTAAAGAAGAATCCCTGGTGCAGATCATGGAACTGATTTCTCTGTGCACTAATATCTCATATCAGATAGAAGGGAATTGCGTAACGTTGGGAATAAAAAAATAATTTTTTCAGATTTTTTTGTAAGACTTAGGGGGATCCCTGTTCACAGATGTGAATAAAATATAACTAAATCTTAATACAAAATGAATCTGAAAAAACTATGCTATCGGGTAAGGTTCCCCCTCTTTTTAACGGCGATTACGTTCTGTATTGCCTTACGGGCGAATGCCCAACAGGTAAAATTCTCTTTTAAAGATACGCCCGTAAAAATCATTTTAAAAGAGATCACCCTTCGGACCGGATATAATTTCGTATATGCCAATGCGCTGAAGGAGCTTGAAAACAAAATGGATTTCAGCTATGAAGCCGGAACATTTTCTATTCAAACTGTTCTTACAAAACTTTTTTCCGGTACGGGCCTGACGTTCGTGATAAAAGGCAAGCAGGTGGTGTTGAATCGTAAAGAGGTTATGCCGCAGGAACAATCTTTGGTCGGCGGAATAGTTACAGACCGCAACAGGGATCCTCTTGCCGGCGTTATGGTTGTGAACGGCCGGACGGGGAAATGGTCTTATACAGATGCGGACGGACGTTATTATATTGAAGCCGGCGAAGGGGACGAACTACTCTTTTCATGTATCGGGCTGTCTGCGGATAAACATATCGTAGGCTCACTTTCCAAACAGATGGAAATTAGAATGGACTATGATGAAATCGAATTGGAGGACGTAGTGGTTATTGGATATGGAAATAAAGACAGAAAAAGCATTACCAGTTCTATCGTTTCGGTAAAGAAAGAGGATTTGGAGAAGCTCTCCAATACGGCCGCTACCATGGATGACCTGCTTACCGGAACGGTAAAAGGCGTACTGAGCGTACAGACAAGCGGAGAACCCGGCGCCGCATCTAGAATAAATGTAAGAGGCATAACGTCGCCTTATCCGAACATGATGGGAGATAAGAACAGCAATGTTCCGCTTTATGTGATAGACGGAGTGCCTATGTTTCTGGATAATAGAAATATCAATCCTCTTATCAACATTTCTCCCGGAGATATTGAGAGCATAGATATTCTCAAAGATGCTTCCGCAACCGCAATTTACGGTTCCAGAGGAGCCAACGGTGTTATTATAGTAAAAACCAAAGGCGGTAAAAAGGGAGAGAATATGCATATTGATTTCGGATACAATATCTCTTTTTCCAATCCCGTAAAAGTACATAAGCCTCTGAACCGTGCCGAATTTATGGAACATACCGACATGTTGCTCAAAGCAACTGTCGTGGCTTCCAACGAAGGAAGATCTTCGGCTTCCGGACTTTATATGCAGGGTCAGTTGGATCCTTCTTTTCCCGATATACTGGGGAAATTCGGATTGCTTTCTATGGATATGATTACCACGAAGATGTCTTATAACGGACTCAATGAAGCGGCTCTGGGCAAGGAGAATATCAACTGGAGTGATGTGATCGCCAATAAAAATGCCGTTACCCATAATTATAATGTTGGACTGCGAGGTTCTACGGAGGATATTACATATAGTGTTTCATTGCATGGGGCGAATCAGGAAGGTTTGTATAAAAACGATAAACTGAACCATTACGGCATAAGGGTAACCCTGGATGCACAACTTGCTCAACGAGTGAAAGTAGGTACTGTTCTTAATAATTCTTTCTCCAAGAAAATATCTGGTAAAAACTCATCATCTGAAGTTGGCGCATGGCGTGTGAGGCCGGATTTACCTGTCTATACCGAAACGGGAGCACTTAACAGGATAGATGATTCTCCTTTCTATCGTACCGAAGCGTGGGGACCGAACCCTTTGGCGACGCGAAAGATAAATAATACTACCAAAGCTAATCAGTTTATAGGTAATCTGTATGCAGTGGTAGACCTGGTAAAAGGGTTGAGCTTCAGAACGGATTTCAGTTTATCCTATTATAAATTCGATACGAATCGGTTTATTCCGCAGATTGCCCAAATTAAAGGGCCTCATTTCTCTTCTGTGTCTAAATTGTTTATGGAAGATTCCGGTAGTTATAATACTTCTCTCAATTTCCGGCTGGATTATATTCTTAATAAGGGATCGCATTCGTTTAACACCATGCTGGGATATGGCAGCGACCGTGAACTGTCGAAAAGTAAAAATTTTGATTACGAGGGGTTTCCGAATGATGAACATATGCAGAATATGGGTTCTGCGCAGTCTCTTGTCGGTTATTTGGATTATGTGAGCAAAGGGGGATTGAATTCCGTTTACAGCCGTATTTCATACGGATATGACAACCGGTATCTGGCCGAGGTAACCGTGCGTGCCGATGAGTCTTCAAAATTCGGCCCGGAAAACCGTTGGGGATTTTTTCCGGCGCTTTCGCTGGGCTGGCTGATGAGTAACGAGAACTTTTTGAAAGATTCCAGGAATGTGGATAATATGAAACTCCGTTTCAGTATCGGTAAGACCGGTTCTACCAATGTCTCCGATTTTTCTTACAGACAGTTTCTGGAGAAAGATTCCAACGGACAATACGGTTCCAATATGACTATCTCCCTTAAGGATCTGCTCCCTAACAAAGGGATTGGGTGGGAGATGACTACCGAATACAATGCCGGTTACGATTTTTCGTTTTTTAACGGACGCTTGTACGGAAGTATAGATGCTTACTATCGTAAGACGGACGGTGCTCTGGCTCCGTCTCCGCATATTCTGGAATCGGGGATGACTAACTATTATTCCAATCTGATAGATATGAGTAACAAAGGGATGGAGTTCGCATTGGGCGGCGATATAATCCGCAGTAAAACTTTCCTCTGGAATTCGAATTTAAATATTTCATTTAACAGAAGTAAGATAGAAAAACTGAACGGAGCTTTTATAACTACTTATATGCAGGACGCTTTTATTGAAGGAAAATCTATGGGAACCATAAAAGGATATGTCGTGGAGAAGATATTCCGGAGCAGGGAAGAGGTGGAAGAAATGAATGCAAAAGCCAAGGAAAAAGGATTTGATGCATATCAGCCTGCTTCCGGCCCCGGGGATTACAAAATGAAAGATTTGGACGGGGACGGAACTATCACACAGAATGACAGGACTGTTATTGCCAATCCGGAGCCTAAATTCTTTGGAGGATGGATGAATACCCTTTCTTACAAAAATTTCACGCTCTCTTTCCTCATGCAGTTTTCTTACGGCGGAGAGGCTCTTTATACTGAATTAATGGATGAGGCAACGGGTCTTTTGGGGCAGAGCGTTTCCAGGGAGATGTTCCGGAATACTTGGACTCCGCAAAACCCTGATGCAAGGTATGCCCAGTTGGTATTTGCGAGCTTAAATCCTTTTAACAGGGTTTCTAGCAACCGGTTTGTATTCAAAACATCTTATTTGAGAATGAAGAATATCAGTCTTTCGTACAATCTTCCGGAATCGTTGCTTTACAAACTTCGCCTGTGTGGGGCTCAGGTTTATTTTTCTGCCTCTAATCTATTTTTATTATCATCCTGGCCCGGTATTGATCCGGAACTTTTGGGTACGGATATGAGTGTAGGAATGGGGAATGATGCCTATCCGCTGGGCAGGTCATTTACATTTGGTGTTAAATTCAGATTTTAATTGAGAAACGGTATGAACTATTATTTAAAATATATGATTGTTAGCCTGGCGCTTATTATGGCATTGGGTTGTGAGGTGATAGGATCCTTAAATAGCTTGGAGCCTGAGAATGTACTTATGGACAAAACTCTTATAACGGATGCAAAATCGGCGGAAATAGCTTTGGGGGGAGTATATAAATCCTGGAGGAACTTTGAATTCTCAGGTTTGCGTAACTGTTTCGATTGTCTTACCAGAGTGGAGAATACTTTTTCCTCTATTATGGGTGCGGAGGATTTCAGAACGAACAATGTTCAAACGGATAACTGGGCAAATGAGCAATATTATGTCAAATTATATTATGTGTTGAATTCTGCAAATACGGTAATTGCCGCCGTGGAAGGCAAGGCGCATATACCGGGATTGTCTGATGCCAGAAAGAACGAGATACTTGCGGAGGCCATATTTAACAGGGCGTTGGCTACGTTGATGCTACTCCGTTCCTACGGAGAATTTTATGATACGAACTCTGCAAATGGAATAGTACTGTGGAGAGAGTCTGTCCGAGGAAATATTGCAAAGGCACGTTCTTCCGTAAGCGATGTTTATATGGCTGTTACGGAGGATCTTAAGTTTGTGGAGAAGTATGCTGCTAAAAAAGTACCGGGAGCCTGGTATATATCGCAGGCAACGGGATATGCCCTTCATGCGAGGACAGCTCTGTATATGCGTGATTATGAGCAGGCCTCGCTGTTGGCTGATATGGCTTTGCAAGCTGCTGAAGAAGGGGGGTATCTGCTTGAGAGTGACTATCTGAATGTTTTTGCAAATTCTTTTGATTCCAAAGAGCTTTTGTTTTGTCTTTATACACAAAAACCATATCAGAAATTTAATGATTTCTGGTATAATTTTGCTGCACAGGGCCCAGGGGACGGTATAAAAAAAGTAGCGGACGAGCTGGTATCAGGCGATGGAAATATTACTACCGGGCAAGGGTATGATAAGCGTTTTTCTCAAATTTTTGCGGTTGTGAATCAAACCGGTATTAATGGAATCAATAAATATGTGAAAGATGATTATACGATAGGAGAGCGCGGTAATACGTGGTACTTTATGAGATTGGCCGAAGTGAATTATATTAAGGCTGAGGCGGAAGTCCGGCTGGGACGCTACAATAACGCCCGTAATGCATTGAAAGGTGTGCTGGAACGGGCGGGTTATGCTCCTGACTACATAACGGGAGTTCCCGACGAAAATATGTTGCTGTTGATTCTTAAACATAAATATGTGGAGCTGGCTGCGGAAAACAATGAGGATTGGTTCGATATGGTGCGTTATAACCGTATAGACGGTATTGATTTTGAGAAACTGGGAATGTCCGTTTCTATGAAGCATCTGATATTACCTATTCCTAAAGCGGCCCTGGCGGGAAATTTCCTGCTAAAACAGAACGGAACTTATTAATGTTAAATAATTTTAAAAACAAAAAACAATGAGGTACAAATTATTTTATTTCTTTTCGGCAGTTCTCTTTATTGCCGGTAATGCTTATGCTCAGAAAACAGGTTTTTCCATAAAAGGAAGTTTCGATTCGACTTTTGCGGCGGACAGCGTTTTTATATATAATGAGGAGGGACGAATACTTTCCGGTGCACCCGTAGCAGACAGGAAGTTCGAACTTAAAGGCAGTGTTTCCGAACCTCATAATGTTATGATAATTGTTGTTGTGGATAAAGAAAAATATGTAAAGGGTAAATTGATCCTGGAGAATGCCGATTATACCTATACTTTCAAGAATACCAAGATAGTCATAAAAGGAGGCCTTATACATGATTTGGTTCTGGGTTTTGAAAGCAGCGATGAATATTATAATGCCGTGGGTGCATATACGACTCTGGAAGAAAAGATTTTTGCCGATGAGAACAAAGGCCCGGACGATATTACTCCGGAAGAGAAAAAACAACTGAATGAAGCTATGTCTGCTGTAGTATCCATAGAGAGCCGCAACCTTAACAGTATAATAAAGAATCCTAAAGCTCCGGTACTGGCTAAAGTTTTTGCGGTTTCAAGAACGCAGGAATGGGAAAAATATCCTGCAGAGAAACGGATAGCCTTATTTAAAGAATATGAAAAAGAACTGGGAGGCAGTAAGCTGATAGCCAAATTGCGGGCGGACTGGGAAAGAATACTTGATGATGAGAAGATGCAGGAGAGTGTCGGTGAAGGTAAAATGTTTAAAGATATAGAGGCCGTTGATGTAAACGGCAACGTGGTAAAACTGTCCGACGTTATAGCCAAAAACAAATGCACCCTGCTGGAATTCTGGGCCAGTTGGTGCGGCCCCTGCCGAGGAGAGATACCCGTCTTGAAAGAGGCTTATGCCAAATATAAATCTAAAGGCCTGGAAATATATTCCATTTCGCTCGATAATGAACACGATAAATGGCTTAAAGCCCTTCAGCAGGAGAACACTGCCTGGGTAAATGTGATCGACCCGGCCGCTTTTAAAGGGAATGCCGCAAAGGGTTACGGCATAAGCGGTATTCCGGCCAGTTTTCTTATAGGACAGGACGGCAGGATATTGGTATCCGATGAAAAGCTGAGAGGAAAAGAGTTGGAGCAGACATTAAGCAGATACATGCCGTAATATCGTAATGAGGGTTTCAACAACAGGGGGGTGTTCATTTTTGGACTGCCCCTTTACTGTTTTTTGGGTAAAAATGTTTATTTTCTATATTTTGTAGAATAAAGACAATCAGATGGTTGAAAAGAGGGGCCTTATTTAAATTATATATTAAA
>CAYVED010000043.1:0-20096 GCA_964449975.1 uncultured Muribaculaceae bacterium | reverse complement strand
GGGACGTTTGGACAGGGTATTTGAATTGCCAGGAGGTATCTGCAAAAGGGCGGGAATCCGTAACGTGGCTTTTCATAATGTAGAAGTGGGGGATAATTGCTATATTGAAAACGTACATAATTATATCGCCAACTACTCTATAGGGAATGACTGCTTTATAGAAAATGTGGATGTTATTTTTGCGGACGGGTTCTGTACATTCGGGAACGGGGTGGAAGCAAATGTTCTGAATGAGACCGGCGGGCGCGAGGTGATGATAAACAGTAAGCTTAGTGCGCAACTGGCTTATTTTTCTGCGCTGTACAGGCACAGACCTAAACTTATCGGGAAACTGCACGATATGACCGGCCGCTATGCATCCAAACACGGCAGTACGACCGGTTTTATAGGGGATAACTGTTGGATCGTAAATACGGGAAAGATAGAAGGGGTTCGTATAGGACCTTACTGCAGGATAGAGGGAGCCGCATTACTGGTAAACGGTTCTATTAATAGTGTAAAAGATTCTCCTGTCACGATAGGGGTAAGGGTACGCGCCCGCGATTTTATAATGTCATCGGGAGCCAGGCTCGATTCGGGCTGCTCTATAGAGAGGTGTTTTGTGGGACAGTGCACAATACTTGCCAACGGATATATGGCCACAGATTCGGTATTTTTTGCAAATTGTCATGGAGAGAACGGTGAGGCTTGCAGCGTATTTGCAGGCCCGTTTACCGTAAGCCATCATAAGAGCAGCCTGCTTATAGCCGGACTATTTTCATTTATGAATGCCGGCTCCGGTTCTAACCAGAGCAACCACATGTACAAGCTGGGGCCTATACATCAGGGAATTATGGAGAGGGGAGCCAAGACCACATCCGATTCTTATATATTATGGCCGGCGCATGTAGGGGCCTTCAGTCTGGTAATGGGACGCCACGTATTCCATACCGATACTTCGAACCTGCCGTTCAGTTATCTTATCGAGAAGAACAATACTACTTATCTTAGTCCCGGCGTGAATCTGCGTTCGGTGGGGACGATCAGAGATGCGCAGAAATGGCCTAAAAGGGATAAGCGGAGCAATCTGTTGTTTATGGAAGAAGATGTGGTTGAAATGGGCAGTGGAGTTTTGTCCGGTCTGTTTACATTAAAAAGGGTAAAATATAATCCCGACAGAATGGATCAGATCAATTACAACCTGCTTAGTCCTTATACGATACAGAAAATGTTCAACGGGCTGGAGATACTTGAGGCGCTTAAACGTACCTCCGGTGTTACTACCGATATTTACAGCTATCAGAGCGCCAAAATCAACAATGGTTCCCTTAATAAAGGTATAGGGTTTTATAATATGGGAATAAGGAAGTTCCTCGGTAACTCTATTATAAAACGTCTGGAAAAATATGCTTTGGAGCCTTTTGGAAATGTTAAGGATATATACGAATTTTTACGACCGGTTACCGGAACGGGAAAAGGGGAGTGGGTTGATATAAGCGGGTTGATAGCGCCTAAAAGCTGTATCGAGGAACTTCTGGAAAAAATAGAAAACGGGGAGATAACACGTTTGGGGGATATAAACGATTCTCTCGCTACGATGCATGCCAATTATTATGAATATGAATGGACTTGGGCGGCCAGTAAAATAGAAGAGTATTTTAAGGTGGATCTTAAATCTATAACTAAAGAGAAAGTCATTGAGATTGTTGAGTGCTGGAAAGAGGCTGTGGTAAGGCTTGACAATTTGGTTTATGAAGATGCTAAAAAAGAGTTTTCGCTGGCCGTTATGACCAGTTTCGGGGCGGATGGATCGGATAGCGAGAAAGCTGCTGATTTTGCTATGGTACGCGGGGAGTTCGAGAACAACCCTTTTGTTAATGCCGTGCAGGAGCATATAAAAATAAAAAGCGCTTTGGGAGACGAACTTATAAACCGGCTTAAAAATGCTTCGCATTTCTGAGTAGTTAGCTGATTATCAGCAGTGTGGTTAAAATAAATTAACAATCCTTACTAATCTGTAAATCAATTAGCCGGGATTGTTTTTTGTATTTACTGAAAATTACCTCGCGCAGTTCCGTTTATGCGAAAGATTACAGAGAATATTTCTCTATTTCAGAGATAAGTATTTTCGGGTCTATTGGTTTGACGATGTATGTATTACATCCCGCTTCCAGTGCTATCTGTTTATCAGTGTCAAAGGCATAGGCCGTTACGGCTATGATAGGTATATTTTTATCTTTTTCCCGGATAAGTTTGGTAGCGGTGATTCCGTCCATTTCAGGCATCTTCATATCCATAAGTATTATATCGAACTTCTGTTTATTGAATAGCTCCACCGCTTCCGCTCCGGTTTTTGCTCTGACTAAATTGTGCTTTTTTCCTATTATAGCCTTTACCAACATATAGTTGAAATCTATATCTTCGGCAACAAGTATATTCAACATTTTGTCTGACATGGCATTACTCTCCTCTATATTATCTTTTTGATCTATTTTTATATTTATTTTTTCAAAATTTTCAATCAAAGAATCGTTATTCAACTCTTTTATGATGATATTATCTATACTCTCTCCTTCAGACTTTATATATTCATAAAGTGCTGAAAATGCATTTTCCTCTCCGGATTCGGATCTTATATCGTTCAAGGAATATACGCCTATGCTGCGCCATTTCTTGGGTTCTTTTACGGGCATTCTGAAAGGCAGAAATATGGTAAATTCGCTGCCTTGTCCTATTTTTGAGTTTAAAGATATAAATCCTCCCATCTGTTCTGCAAGCGATTTGGTTATAGGCAGTCCCAGTCCGAACC
Organism: uncultured Muribaculaceae bacterium; assembly: GCA_964449975.1. Lineage (GTDB taxonomy): Bacteria > Bacteroidota > Bacteroidia > Bacteroidales > UBA932 > Egerieousia. The sequence goes on along the minus strand of CAYVED010000043.1, from coordinate 17,308 downwards.
CGGTCTGGCTGTCATTTAGTTTTGTGAATCTCTGGAAAATCTCGTCATGTCTGTTCTCCGGTATTCCCACCCCCGTATCGGATACACTGCAAGCCACCATCAGTTTTGTGTTCTCCTTTTTATCTATTAAAGGGTATACCTTTCCGGGTTCGTTTTCACATATTCTTTCCGCTTCCTCTATACTTAAAGTTCGTATTACTCTGTTTTGCTGTGACACTTCCGCTATATTATAATACAGAGCTATGGTTCCGTAGGAGGTATTTTTCAGGGCATTGCTGATAAGATTGGTATATATCTGCGTAAGGCGATTCCTGTCGGTGACAAAAAGCGTCTCCCTTATGAATGAATTTTCTCCTTTCTTTTTTATGACGGGATGATCCGGCAACTTGTAAATAACCTTCACGTTTTCTCCTGCCCGGAGTTTGGTACTCTCCACAAGTTCCAGGCATATTTTATCTATATTTACGGTCGTATTTTTCAGATCCGTCCTGCCGCTCTCTATCTTGGATAGATCCAGAATATCATTTATCAGATTTAACAGCAGATCGTTATTTGTTTTCACAATATCGAAATATACATCTTTCTCCTCCTTGGTTTCAGTTGTAGCTATAAGTTCGGAAAATCCTATTATCGCATTAAGAGGGGTTCGTATCTCGTGGCTTACATTTGCCAGGAATGCGGATTTCAGCCTGTCGCTCTCCTGTGCTTTTTCCTTAGCTTTCGACAATATTATGTTCTTCTCTTTCAGCTCCAGTTCATTCATCTTCAGATCCAGTTCCGAACGCCTTAATATAGTATTGTCCATTACTACCAGAAGATACCCTGTTTCCGGTTCTTTTTTCCTTTCCGTACCGTAGTCCTCTGCAGATCCCTGTCTCTGGTTGTCGAGATTTACATATCCTTCAGTATCCAGTAATGATACTATCCTTATATTTATATATTTAGTATGAGGAGTTTTAGGAGCATTCATATAATCCCGATAGATTTTTTTCTCTTTCAGGTCATATCCTATATCTATGGAATATCCGGAGTGTTGTATGAGGGTCTTCAGTTGGGGATTTATATCCAGCAGGTTCGTTTTATCGATCTCTTTTTTCGATTGCAGTCCGAATATACTCAGAAGCGCATCGTTCGACTCCAGATAGTCTCCGTTGCTGTTATATATTACTACGCCTATCGGGAGGGCTTGATATATTTTCCGCAGATTTTCTTCGTTCTTGATTATCTGTCTCTCTTTTTCCCTTATTTTGAGTGCCGCTTTTTTATATCCGTCTATGTCTATATGTATTCCGTTTACCACGCATTTTTTTGTTTGCGGATCATCGTTTACATCAATGACTTTTGAGAGTATCCATTTATATTTTCCGCTTTTTGTTTTTATACGGAACTCAATTCCTATTTTATACTCATCTAGAGTGTTTTTATCCCATTTATAATAATAATTTCTTATATCGTCCGGATGTATCATTTGCTTAAAACGTGAAGCGGAAGTACTCATCTCGTCAGCGCTGTATCCTGTTATGGCATGGTAATTTCCGCTCCATGCAATTACATTCTCTGTAACATCGTAAACCCAGTATCCCAAAGATCCGGATTTTAATATCTTTTCGGTTTTCTCCTGTTCCGATATTAATCTGTCCGTGGCTTTTACCGTTGAAGTAATATCTTGAAATATCCCTTTTATAAATTTCAGATTATTTGATTTGTCCCTGCAGGCAAACAGAATAATATCGCAGAATACCGGCGAGCCGTCCGCTTTTCTCAGGATATGTTTGCCCCTTATTATATCTTTTTTATTGTTTTCGGAGAGTACGGCTATAATGGTTTGATTCCAGCCGGGGTAAGAGGTATCCGTAAAAATAAATTCGTCCACATCCCGGCCGGCCATATTATCCGGACTTATACCGAGCATCCCGGCGATTTTGCTGTTCACATAAATTATTTTTCTGTCGGGAGTAAAGTATGCTATTGCCATGTCATGGCGTCTTTTTTCCTTCACATCTCTCTGGAACTCATCCAATATCTCTCTGTACAACGGCGATTTGTCCGATAATGCGGAAAGTTTGTCGTAAAGATCAATAGCGGTTTTATTTTCGGGAGAACTTAACGGCATTTTTAATATATAAATTAATTTTTGTAAAGTTATATAATCTTAGTTCCATAACCAAAAAATGTTATCTTTATTTTATATAAGTCTCTATCCTTCTTTATGATAACCGAAGCCTCTTTTTATTCTCGTAAAAAGATCCGACTGCATAATCGGATATTATGTCGTAGCGCGGCTTATATTGAGAACGGAATTTTGCTGCTGAAATCTAATTGTTTTCCGGTCGCCGGATGTTTGAATGCGAGTTTGAAGGCATGCAGGTGCAATCTTCCGCTTTTTATCCCGCCATATTTGACATCTCCTATTATAGGATGACCTATATCCTGCATATGTACCCTTATCTGGTTTTTTCTTCCTGTTTCCAGATTAAGTTCGACCAGAGACATGCCGCGTTCTTTTTTTATTACTTTATAGTGAGTTATCGCCTTTTTACCTCCGTTGTCGGTACGGCTGGAATATGTAATGAATGCTTTGCTGTCGGTGAGCCATGATGTAATGCATCCTTTCTCCCTGCTTATCTCTCCTTCCGTCAGAGCAACATATCCGCGTTCGGTTACTATCTCGTCCCAATTTTGTTGTAATACCGATTTTGTGTGCCTGTCTTTTGCAAATACCATAAGTCCCGACGTATCCCTGTCAAGCCGGTGTACTATGAATACCCTCGCCTCCTGTGCGAATCTGTTCTTTTTTACATAATCCGGATTTTCCTTTATATATCCGTTAAGCAGCGAATGCGCCGTAATCTGCCCCCCGGTTCCGTTCGCCGCCACCGAGAGAAGCCCTTCTTTTTTGTCGGCGACTATTATATAATCGTCCTCATAGATTATTTTCAGCATATTACCCAGATTGTTCCCCGGATTATAAGTGCCGCCCTGCCGTTTATTTATCTCTACATGCATATCCGGTTCGAGCATACTGTTGAACACTGTTGAGGTCTTTCCGTTTACGAACACCTGTCTGCGGGATAACATTTGTTTTACCGCCGTACGGCTTATTCCATGCATGACTTTAAGCAGGAAATCCCCCAGGGTCGTATTTTCTTTAACGTTAAAGTGCATATATTAATTTTTTTAGTTTCATTCCAGACAATGGAGCTATTTCCCGGTATATATACATAAAACGGGATTCATGTTTTCATCTATATTTATTTTTTGTTTGATTTTATTAATCAGCGGAGTATTCTTAATTGTGCCTTTTCCGTCTGTCAGATCGAAATAATCAGCTAATTGAATAACCAGCCCTTTGTCATTGGAGATAAATCTTCCCAAATTCATATCCGTATCCGCGTTGCGGTCATAGACCGTTATTCCTTTATCTTGTTTGTCAATCAATATATATCTGTTTTCACCTTTCTGTCTGCCGGCAGTAATCAACATATAACGATCAGTGATCGCAACGATACTAAGCATATATACTTTTTTCCAGAAAACGGCGGTACTGTTCAGTCGCTGTTCGTCAAAAGCCGTGTTCACATTTGCTCCTGTAATATCGAACGAATAAATACATTTGAGAGTAGAATCTTTCCCGTTAAAATGATAAATATTATTTTCGGTTAGAGGACATAGATATATTTGATCCTGAAATTTATAAAATTGACTCTGAACGGATTTGACAGGTATTTTCGGAAGCGTTGCATCCCGTTCCAGCATTTTTTTCAGAATCTTGCCCTCTCCGGATATTAAATCCACGCTGTAGTAAGGCTCTGATTGATCTTTATAGAAATACAGTCCAAGTAACTCTTTGGACACTAGAAATGTAGAATCATTTGTATTTGTTATTGAGAACAGTTTGTTTCCGGCAATAATATCGGATGTGCGGCTCTTGTAATTTCCATGTAAATCATAATAGTTGATGGCTCCTGCAAAATCTTCTATGAGGAGATTTTTTCCGGCGTACATGACAATTCCGGGCGTAGCCGAATATTCTCCCGCACCTCTTCCGCTCCGGTTTATACTATATTCCAGCCGTCCGCTTTCTGCATTAAATATGTAAATATCGGGATCTTCGTAGCTGGAAATAAATATCTTATCGTCAAGAATAGTAATGTTGTTAATTTTGCCGGAATTTAATAAGGCAGCCGTGTCCAGCGGGATTATCTGTTTTAGAATAAACTTATCCTCCATAGCGGTCGAGGATAAAGATGAAAGATCTGCCTGAAAAAGAACAGGAAAATTATTTTTTGTAGTTTCACATCCTGCAAATGGGAAAATTAGAAATAATAGACATGAAAATTTTAAAAGGGTAAATGCTTTTTTCATAAGTCGAATTTAATATATTAAAAACAAATCCCGTCAAACTGCCTGTAACGGAAGCCTTGAATTTTATTTTTCGGGGCAAATATAATTATATTTATGATTACCTCTATGATAATTAATTAGTTGTCTAAGCTAAAAGCCTGATAATTGCATCATTTGATTTTTATTACTACATTTACGCCCTAAACTTGAATCTGAAACTATTTTATACATGGCTGATTTTTGGAACCATATTGATACCGGCATAACCGCCGTAAGCGACTTTGTTTGCGGCTATCCTTTATTCTTCCTGCTTATAGGGGGAGGCCTTTTTTTTCTCATATATTCCGGCTTCGTGCCTTTCAGATATTATATAAGGGCCGTAAAATCCCTTAAACAGAAAGACGATAAAGAGCCGGGACAGATAAGTTCGTTCGAGGCTCTTACAAGCGCTATCGCGGCGACTGTGGGAATGGGTAATATCGCAGGCGTGGCCATAGCCCTTACTATGGGCGGTCCGGGGGCTATTTTCTGGATGTGGGTAAGTGCCGCGGTGGGGATGGCTACAAAATTCTTCGAAGGATCGCTTGCGATAATGTATAAAGGCAAAGATTCTGCCGGAGAGGTGCAGGGCGGCCCTATGTATATGATAATTAAAGGGCTTGGTGGGAAATGGAAGCCTATGGCCGTATTTTTCTCTGTATTCGGACTTATAGGAACTTTGTGCATAATGCAATCCAATCAGCTTACGGAAGCCGTAACTACAGTATTTATCACTCCGGCCGGAATAGAAAATACTCTTACTTTAAGGTTTATAATCGGTACGGTAATATGCCTGATAGTTTCGGTGGTGGTGCTGGGAGGGATCAGACGGATCGCAAAAATATCCTCCAGGGTAGTTCCGCTTATGGTTGGGATGTACTTTATACTGGTATTTTATATAATAGTCACGAATATAACGGAGGTTCCGGGGGTATTCGCCGATATTTTTGAAGGAGCTTTCAATCTGAGGGCCGGAATAGGAGGTCTTATAGGAGTTGCGATAATAGGGGCCAGAAGGGCTGCGCTTGTTAATGAAGCCGGAGTCGGAACGGCATCCATGATGCACGGGGCCTCAAAGAACAAGGAACCTATAAGGGAAGGGCTTGTAGCCATGATAGGCCCCTCCATAGATTCGGGACTTGTGTGTACTTTAACCGCACTGGCAATATTGATAAAGGGTGATTATAATGTGGAAGGGGTAAAAGGCCTTGAAATAGCGGTTAAGGCTTTCGAGGCTTCTATACCGGGATACGGCGGATACCTGCTTATGCTTATGGTACTGTTCTTTGCATTTTCAACCATGTTCTCTTATTCTTATTACGGGGTCAAATGTACCGGCTATCTTTTCGGAGCGAAAAATGCAAAGTACTATAACTATTTCTTTTTAATAATGTTAATAGTTGCGGCAATGATACCTCTTAAAGCTGCAGTAGGCCTCATAGACCTTGCCTATGCGTTAATGGCTTTACCTACCATGATAACGTTGTTTATTCTGGCCCCGAAAGTAAAAGAGGCGCAGAAGAAATATTTTGCGAATGAAAACAATATAAAGAAAAGTAAATAATAATGAATCCGGAAATTTTTATTTTTGAAAAAGCGAAGCAGGCTGTAAAGGCATTGTACGATAAAGACATTGAAGATAAACTCATACAGACCCAGGCTACAAGAAAAGAGTTCGAAGGGGATATAACTCTCGTTACTTTTCCCTTACTTAAAACGAGCAGGAAATCTCCGGAAGTTACGGCGCAGGAGATAGGGGAATATATTAAATCGCACGATGACCGGATAGAATCGTTTAATGTCGTAAAAGGCTTTCTTAATATTAAATTCTCGGTTGCCTTCTGGCAGAGCGTGTTCGTGGAGATATATAATGCGAAAGATTTCGGGCAGCTTCCCGATAGCGGTAAAACCATTATGGTGGAGTTCTCTTCCCCTAATACCAACAAGCCGTTGCATCTGGGACATATCAGGAACAATCTGCTCGGCTGGTCGGTTTCGAGGCTGCTTGAGGCTAACGGTCATAATGTTTTGCGAGTTAATCTCGTGAATGATAGGGGAATACATATTTGCAAATCTATGCTTGCATGGCAAAAAAACGGAAACGGAGAGACACCGCAGAGTTCCGGAATAAAGGGAGATCATCTTGTAGGCAAATATTATGTAGCTTTCAGCAATGAGCTGAAAAAACAGACAGGAGAACTTGTAGCGCGGGGCGTCCCTGAAGATGAAGCCGAAAAACAGGCTCCGGTTCTTGCGGAGGCGCAGGCTATGCTTGTAAAATGGGAGCAGGGGGATAAAGAGGTCGTGGAGCTTTGGAAGACCATGAACGGCTGGGTTTACGAAGGATTTGACAAAACATATAAACGTCTTGGAATTTCGTTCTATAAAACATATTACGAATCCCGTACATACCTTTTAGGCAAGGCTCTTGTACAGGACGGACTGGAAAGGGGGATTTTCGAGAAGCATGAAGACGGCTCCGTATGGTGCGATCTTACGGATGAAGGACTGGATAAAAAACTGTTGCTCAGGGGTGATGGAACGTCTGTATATATGACGCAGGATCTGGGAACCGCACATCAGAGGTACAGCGAACACAAGCTGGACGAGCATATATATGTTGTGGGGAATGAGCAGAATTACCATTTCCAGGTTCTTAAATTAATCCTTAAAAAGCTGGGCTTCGGCTGGGCGGATACTATCTATCATCTTTCATACGGCATGGTGGAGCTTCCGGAAGGAAAGATGAAATCGAGGGAAGGAACGGTGGTGGATGCAGACGATCTCATACAGGGTATGTATAATACCGCAAAGGAGACTTCTCTTGCATTGGGACGTCTTGACGATATGAGCGAAGGAGAACAGGAAAAGCTTTTTGAAATGATAGGCCTGGGGGCTTTGAAATATTTTATAATTAAGGTAGATCCTAAGAAAACTATGTTGTTCGACCCTAAAGAATCTATTGATTTTAACGGAAATACGGGGCCTTTTATACAATATACGCATGCAAGGATAAAATCCATATTAAGGAAAGCTGCCGGACAGGGTGAATTTGAAAAATCCGGCGGCGCAAAATTGCTTCCTAAGGAGATAGAGATCGTAAAATTAATAAATATGTTCCCTGTGCGTATAAAAGAGGCGGGAGAAGCTCATTCTCCTGCGGTTATTGCCAATTATGCGTTTGATCTCGCAAAAGAGTTCAGCCAGTATTATCACGATACTTCCATTCTTAAAGAGGAAGACTCTGTTGTAAAAGCAAACAGGCTGGCACTTATAAGCGTTATTGCCGGAGTACTTACCAAAGCGATGGATATATTGGGTATTACCCTGCCTGAGAGGATGTAAAATGAATAACGGGTTTCTTCCTACCTCCAGAAAAGAGATGGATATTCTGGGGTGGGATCGTGCGGATATTATAATATTTACCGGGGATGCCTATATAGATCATCCATCTTTCGGTACTGCCGTTATCGCCCGTATTCTCGAGCGGGAAGGGTACAGGGTGGCGGTTGTGCCGCAACCCAACTGGAGGGACGATCTCAGGGATTTTAAGAAACTGGGTAAGCCGCGGCTGTTTTTCGGAGTGAATTCCGGTGCTATGGATTCTATGGTAAATCATTATACCGCCGCCAGGAGATTGCGGAGCAATGATGCATATACTCCCAACGGAGCGGCATCGATGCGTCCCGATTACGCCGTGAAGGTATATTCCAACATACTAAAAGAACTTTATCCCGATACCCCGGTGGTAATAGGTGGAATAGAGGCCTCTCTGCGCCGTTTTACCCATTATGATTACTGGCAGGATAAATTGATGCCTTCTATCCTCTCCGACAGCAGGGCGGATTATCTTATATACGGAATGGGGGAGAGGGCCGTCGCAGAACTTGCCCGTCATATAGAATCGTATCCCGACATGCAGGTAAGGCATGCCGCCGAATTAGAAATTATCGGGAAGCAGACCGGGTTGAGGCAGATTGCGGTATTGCGCCGCGAACCGCCGGAGGAAATTCCCGGCAGGATAATCCTGCATTCATTTGAAAAATGTCTTAAAGATAAAAAAGCCTTTGCAAAGAATTTTAATATAATAGAGGTTGAGGCCAACAAATGGGAGTGCAGCCAGATAGTAGAGCCTTGTAACGGGGGATATGTTTATGTTAATCCGCCTTTTTCTCTTCCATTGCAGTCGGAGCTGGATTCTTATTATGAACTGCCTTATACCAAACTGCCTCATCCTCGATATAAAGGAAAACATATTCCGGCATACGAGATGATAAAATTTTCCGTAAATACCCATAGGGGATGTTTCGGCGGATGCAGTTTTTGTACCATAGCCGCTCACCAGGGTAAACAGATCCAGAGCCGCAGTGAAGGCTCTGTCCTGAGGGAGATAGAGAAACTTCTCTCTCTGCCCGGTTTTTCCGGTAATATATCCGATGTAGGCGGCCCTACGGCAAATATGTACGGTATGTGCGGCAATGACATAAATATTTGTAAAAAATGTTCCAGAAAAAGTTGCCTTTTTCCAAAGATATGCGGTAACCTTAATCACTCACACGGGAGGCTTCTGAAACTATACGATAATATTGCGGCAATAAAGGGAATAAGACATGCTTATGTCGGGAGCGGTATAAGATACGATCTGTTCCTTAACGAAAAAGGTTTTATAGACGGTTCGTCTAAGCAGTATCTTACGGAACTTGTCGTAAATCATACGTCGGGAAGGCTGAAAGTGGCTCCGGAACATACCGAATCGAAGGTGCTGGAGCAGATGAGCAAACCCTCTTTCCTGCTGTTTGAGAGGCTTTGCCGGGAGTTTGATAAAATCGTGAAAGAAAAGGGACTTAAATATCAGCTCGTTCCGTATTTTATATCTTCGCATCCGGGATGCAGGATGAAAGACATGGAGTTATTATCGAAACATCCTGTGCTTAAAAGGGTGTATATGGAGCAGGTACAGGATTTTACCCCTACCCCTATGACAAGGTCTTCGGTAGCTTATTATACGGAGTTCGACCCCAAAACATTTTTGCCGGTTGCGGTGGAAAAAAACATCTGGAAAAAGAGGGAACAGAAGAGCTATTTTTTCAGGAGATAACGGGATATTTTCAGATGATATTTTTTTTATTTTATGTAAAAAAATATGTTGTTTTTAAAAAAATTGCATTATAATTGCACTCCCAAAATAAACTCTGTATTAAACAATAAAAGAATTAAGAAATTATTATGTCGAGCAAGGCTTCATCAAGATTACAAAAGAAAAGAGCGGTAGTGAGCTATGCTAATATGTCACCGGAATTAGCTGCAGCATTTAAAGAAAAATATCCTAAAGGATACCTGGATTATATGGGAGACCTTTTCAAGGTGGATAAACCTGACGGTTCGTTTTTTTATGCTGTTTCTATTGAAATACCGGAGGCCATATACCTGGTTAAAATAAATGTGAAAATAGATGATTATGAGGACGCGGAAAACGGCCTTTTCGGAGATACCGACAATTCCGACGATACTCCTGCCGATAATAATTCGTTCCCGGACGAAGATTCTTCGTCGTTTTCTTCGGATGAAGATTCCGATGCCTGATATAATAGTCGTACAGATAACGCCGTTCTTTTTATGGACGGCTTTTTTTTATTATATTCGCACGATAAAATTACTTCAAATGCTTAGGCTTACACTATTTAAAATAAAAACATTTTTAGGAGGGATGCCGGAACAGAGATTATTGCTGTTTCTGGCCCTTGCTGTGGGGTTGTGCAGCGGGATAGCCGCCGTAATACTTAAAAAATTGGTGCATTTCGTTCAATGGATACTTACGGGATGGTTCAATACCCCTGCGGACAGCTTTTTCTATTTCTTGTATCCCGGAATAGGTATGCTGCTGGCAATGCTTTTTGTAAAATATGTCGTTAAAGACAATATCGGGCACGGGGTTACCAAAGTATTGCTTGCCGTCTCGAAAAACGAGTCCAAGATAAAACCCCATAATATGTGGAGTTCTATGGCGGCAAGTTCCGTGACGATAGGTTTCGGTGGCTCGGTGGGAGCCGAGGCTCCGATAGTATATACCGGGGCAGCCATAGGCTCTAATGTAGCCAGGGTAATGGGGTTATCATACAAGAATATGACTATCCTGCTGGGTTGCGGGGCGGCCGGCGCTATTGCCGGTATTTTCAAGGCTCCTCTTGCCGGAGTACTTTTTACATTGGAGATATTATTATTCAATATGTCTATGACCTCTATCCTTCCCCTGGTCGTATCTTCCGTTACCGCAACCACCGTTTCATATTTTTTGCTGGGAGATGCGGTTGCTTTTGAAAATACCATAGTACCTTTTGAGATAAATAATCTTTTATATTATATATTTTTCGGAATAGTATGCGGACTGGCTTCTTTATATTTTACAAGGACTACTCTTGCAATGGAGGATAAAATCAAATCTATAAAAAGCTCTTACAAAAGATGGCTTGTTTCCGCCGCATGTCTGGGATTGCTTATATTTATTTTTCCGCCGTTATACGGCGAAGGTTACGGGGTGCTTACCAGCCTGCTTAACGGCAACTCTTCCGATGCCATAGGAACTACTTTTTTCGGCAAGTTTTTTAACAAGGAGTGGATAATACCTATCTTTTTCCTGGGTGTTTTCCTGTTTAAAGTTTTTTCCATGTCGTTTACTAATGCGGGAGGAGGCGTTGGAGGAACTTTCGGCCCTACGCTCTTTATGGGCGGTATCCTTGGATTTATTGTGGCGCGGGTGATAAATCTGTCGGGAATACATAGTGTACCTGAAACTAATTTCGTACTTGTAGGTATGGCCGGGCTTATGGCGGGGGTGATGCAGGCCCCTCTTACCGCTATTTTCCTTATTGCGGAAATTACCGGAGGGTACACGTTGCTTATGCCGCTTATCATAACCTCTGCGGTTGCCTTTGCCACGATAAGGATATATGAACCTTATTCTATTTATACCAAGCGCATAGCAAAACAGGGAGACCTGCTTACGCACGATTCCGATCAGGCCGTACTTACCCTCCTGAAGACTGGAGATCTTATAGAAAACGATTTCGCTACTATTGAGATGAATGATACCCTGGGAGAACTGGTAAAGGCGATAGCTAATTCGAGGAGGAATATATTTCCAGTACTTGACAGCGCGAAACAGATACAGGGTATGGTGTTTCTCGATGATATAAGAGAAGTAATGTTTGAAAAAGACAGATACAATACGGAACATGTATATAAATATATGAAACCCGCTCCGGATTTTGTCTGTTATAACGAGAAGATGGAGAGCGTAATGGCAAAATTCGAGAGAACCGGGGCATGGAATCTGCCTGTGGTGGACGAACAGGGGGCGTATATGGGGTTCGTTTCCAAATCGAAGATATTTTCGGCGTACAGGGAGCAGTTGCAGCAGGTGTCCCACGACTGATCCGTTGTATTATATATATTAATAAAATAAATATACGATGATTAATAAATTGTACATAAAATATATATCGGAAAGGCTTTCCGTTAAGGAATGGCAGGTGGAGCATTGCATAGAACTTTTGCAGGAGGGAGCTACCGTGCCCTTCATAAGCCGTTACAGGAAAGAACGTACGGGACAACTGGACGAAGTGCAGGTTGCGGAAATAAAATATTGGCATCTGAAGTTCGAGGAACTTGAAAAAAGGAAGGAGTCGGTACTTAAAAGTATAACAGATCAGGAAAAATTAACTCCGGAACTTGAGAAAAGTATTAATAACTGCGTGGAAATGCAGGATCTTGAGGATATTTATCTTCCTTATAAACCCAAAAGGCGTACAAGGGCCTCTATTGCCAGGGAGAAAGGTCTTGAACCTCTGGCTCTTAAAATGATGACTTTATCGGTGGAACATTTCGACAGGTTCGTGCAATCTTTCATAAACAGTGAGGTTCCCGATAAAGAGAGCGTATTGCAGGGGGCAAGGGATATTATAGCCGAGGCAATATCGGAGAAGCCTGAAATAAGGCAGGAGTTGAGGAAATTTTACGGTAAGAGCGGTAAAATACTCTCTAAGGTTGCAAAAGGAAAAGATGACGAGGGAGAGAAATATGAGAATTATTTCGATTTTAATGAAGATATATCCAGAATACCCGCCCACAGGCTGCTTGCCGTTCTGCGCGGTATGGAGGAGGGGATATTACAGGTTAAGCTGGGTGTGGACGGTACGGTTGCCGGTAAAATAATTCAACGCCTTTTCTATAAAGGGAAGAAGTGCAGCAGCTATTCGTTGTATGAGCAGTTGAATATGGCTGCGGAGGATTCGTATAAAAGATTATTGCATCCTTCTATCGAGAACGAGGCTTTGAGAATTGCAAAAGAGAAAGCCGATATGGATTCCATAAAAGTGTTCGGAGAGAATCTCCGGCAGTTGCTTCTGGCTGCTCCGGTAGGACAGAAAAGAACTCTTGCAATAGATCCCGGTTTCAGAACGGGCTGCAAGGTCGTATGTCTGGATGCACAGGGCGCTTTGCTGCATAATGATACTATTTACCCGCATCCTCCCGCCAATGAAAAGGTGATGGCTATGAAAAAGCTATCCAATATGATAGAGTCGTATAAAATAGAGGTAGTAGCGATAGGTAACGGTACGGCCGCCAGGGAGACGGAGGCGTTTATAAAGAGAATAGTTCTTCCGGCTGGCGTCAAAGTGTTCTCCGTGAGTGAGGACGGGGCCTCGGTCTATTCGGCCTCTCCTGTCGCAAGAGAGGAATTTCCGCAATACGATGTGACGGTACGCGGAGCGGTTTCGATAGGGCGCCGTCTTATGGACCCTCTGGCTGAACTTGTTAAAATAGACCCTAAGTCATTGGGTATAGGGCAGTACCAGCATGATGTGGATCAGGCGTTGTTGAAAGAGAAACTCGATGATGTGGTGGTGAGGTGTGTGAACAGCGTAGGAGTGAATCTTAATACGGCCAGTAAACATCTGCTTTCTTATGTATCCGGTATAGGGCCGGCGCTTGCGGGGAATATAGTTGATTACAGGGAGAACAACGGCGCATTTACCTCCCGCGCACAGTTGCTTGAAGTAAAGAGGTTGGGGGAGAAAATATTCGAGCAGGCGGCGGGGTTTTTACGGATTCCAGGAGCTGCAAATCCTCTCGATAACTCCGCAGTACATCCGGAGCGTTACGGACTGGTAACCGCAATGGCGGAAGATGCCGGATTATCCGTATCGGAGCTTATCGGGAATAAAGAAAAAATAGATTCCCTGGATATAAATGAATATGTAAATGACGAAGCGGGGCTTCCTACCCTCACCGATATTATGCAGGAGCTTGCCAAGCCCGGCCGCGATCCCCGCGCCGGCGTAAAGGTTCTGGAATTCTCGTCGGAGATACAAACAATAGAGGATTTGAAACCGGGCATGGAACTTCCCGGTATAGTCACCAATATAACCAACTTCGGGGCGTTCGTAGATATAGGAATAAAACAAAACGGTCTCATTCATATATCCAATATGGCCGATAGGTTTATATCCAATCCCAATGAAGTACTTAAATTGCACCAGCATGTCAAGGTGCGTGTGCTTGAAGCGGATATGAAGCGGCAGAGGATACAGTTGAAATTGTTGTAAAATGCAATCCGACTGATTTATTTACTCCCGGTTTTATTGTTTTGCTGCGCCAGAATAACGCCTGTAATAACGATTGCAATTCCTGCACATGATATTAGCGTTATGCTTTCTTGTCCCAGCATTGCCGCTCCCAGGGCCGATATGGCGGGGATAAGTGCGGAGAATATGTTGGCTCTCGTGATGCCCAGCCCCCTTATTGCAGTCACCCAGAATACGAATGCTACACAGGAGCATAAAACGGAAAGGCATAAGAGTGGTACGAGTACTTCGGCGGAGAGTAACGTTTCGTTCAGTCCCTCCGTTCCGTATAAGAAAAAGAAAGGCAGGAACATTATCGAACCCAGGACGAACTGATAGGTGGCTATTGTAAAACTGTTATATTTTCCCGACAGTTTTTTTACTACCGCAGAGTATCCCGTTGCTCCTGTTACGGCCAGGAAAAGGAGCGCTATTCCATACCCGTGTTCTACCGACAGGCTTCCGTCCTTTAAAACTACCATTGCTATTCCGGGGATAGTTATGAGTATCCCGATAATCTTATATAATGTAAAGGGCACATTATCCAGGATTTTTTCGGTTATCATACAAGTTATGGGAATAGTGGCGATTATTACCGCTGCAAGCACCCCGGAGCCGGTGGCTTTCATTCCGAAACTTTCTCCTATAAAATAGATAAACGGTTCGAAGAATGCCATAAGGCACATCTTTAGGAAGTCCTTAAAAGTTAATTTTTGCAGCTTTCCAGTAGCTTTTGAAAATATCCATAACATTATTCCGGCTATCGAAAGCCTTATGAACAGGAATGTAAATACAGGAACGTTATGATTGAGCAGTTCGTTGGTCCATACGAAAGAGAATCCCCAAAGGATAATAGCTATTGTCGCTGCAAGATATGTAGAGCCTAATGTTTTCCGGTTTATTTTTATCATATCTCCCGTTTCCCGTTATCTAATGAACTCCAGTGCGGAGACGTTGCGTTGTCCTGTTATTTTTCCGTTTTCTACGGAATGCGCTCCGTTTACGAAAGTATGTACTATGCTGCTGCCGAACGTATATCCGGCGAAAGGACTCCATCCGCATTTATATGCGGGTGAAAGGGCAGACTCTTTGTCGGGAAGACAGGGATTGACTATAACCAGATCGGCATAATATCCTTCGCGTATAAATCCCCGCTCTTTTATGCCGAAACATTCCGCAGGGCCGTGGCTCATTACTGACGCAACATCCTCCGGCGTAAAGATACCTTTATTTACCAGTTCCAGCATAAGCTGCATGCTGTGCTGTATGAGCGGAAGTCCGCTGGGGGCCTTTGTATAATTATTCGCTTTTTCCTCTTTAAGGTGGGGAGCATGATCCGTAGCCACCACTTTTATTATCCCCTCTTTAACCGCAGCCCTTATAGCCAGCATGTCGCTCTCTTCTTTTATAGCCGGATTGCATTTTATCCTGCTTCCGTATGCGGCGTAATCATTTTTACAGAACCACATATAATGTACGCAAACTTCTCCCGTTATTTTAGGGTTTATCTTCTGAGCATGCTTTATCATTTCAATCTCTTCGGCCGTACTTATATGTAAAATGTGCAGTCTGGAATTATTTTCAAGTGCCAGCTTTATAGCTCTTTCGGTACATGCCATACATGCCTGTCTGCTCCTTATATCGGGGTGCAGCCCGAACGGAATATTTTCTCCGTATTTATTTAAGAACGCTTCAAGATTATTCTTTATTATCTCTTCCTGTTCGCAATGTACGGCTATGAGAACCGGAGATTCCCTGAAAATATCGTTGAGCGCACGGGGTGAATTAACGAGCATATTGCCGGTAGAAGAACCCATAAATACTTTAATACCGCATACCTTATTCTTATCCGCAGATTTTATTTCGGATATATTTTCGTTGGTGGCTCCCAGATAGAAAGAATAATTGGCGTAAGAATTTTCCGCCGCAATTCTGAATTTTTTATCCAGAATATCGTTTGTTACGGTGGGAGGATTGTTGTTGGGCATATCCATGAAACTCGTAACTCCGCCGAGTATCGCAGCCCGGCTTTCGCTTTCTATTGTCGCTTTAGCAGTGTTCCCCGGTTCGCGGAAATGTACCTGATCGTCGATAACTCCGGGAAATATATACATGCCGGCAGCATTTATTATTTTATCCGGCTTTTTGTTGAGATAAATATTTTTGATATTATCTCCGTCGAATCCTCCGTCCCGGATTATCTGCGAAATGCGGTTGTCTTCAATTAAAAGGCTTCCTTTAAAAGAGACACCTTCGTTTATTATTGTCCCGTTTTTAATAAGAGTATTCATCTTGCCCCTTTCATAACTTAGAAGATGTTAATAATTACCGGAGATTATCTGATTATATCTGCGGAGCACTGGACTTTACGCGGAGTTATTTTACGGAGCCTCATTTTCAATACCCCCCAGAATGCCTCCCCGAATATTCCGGAACTCATCTTTGATGTTCCTTCCTTCCTGTCTATAAATATTATAGGTACTTCTTTTATCTTGAATCCCAGTTTATATGTATTATATTTCATTTCAATCTGGAAACCGT
The DNA here is from genome assembly GCA_964449975.1 of uncultured Muribaculaceae bacterium. Taxonomy (GTDB): domain Bacteria; phylum Bacteroidota; class Bacteroidia; order Bacteroidales; family UBA932; genus Egerieousia. The sequence goes on along the minus strand of CAYVED010000043.1, from coordinate 761 downwards.
ATCCTTTCATTTTTATTTTCTCCAGGTCTATGGTCTCCAGCACTTTTCTTTTATAGCATTTGAATCCCGCGGTACAATCGAATATTCGCATTCCCAATACTTTCCTTACATACGTAGATGCGTAATAAGACATTATAACCCTTCCTATCGGCCAGTTTATTACGCTTATTCCGTTGCAGTAACGGCTGCCTATCGCCAGATCCGCCCCTTCTATACTGCAAGCTTCGTATAATTTGGGCAGATCGTCGGGATTATGGGAAAAATCGGCGTCCATCTCAAAAATATAATCATATCCGTGTTCGACAGCCCATTTGAATCCCGTAATGTATGCGGTTCCCAGCCCCAGTTTTCCACTTCTCTCTATGATATATAAGGTATTCCCGAACTCCTTTTGCAGATTTTTAACGATAGCCGCAGTACCGTCGGGAGAACCGTCATCAATCACCAGTATATGAAAATCTTCTTTAAGATTACGTATCGTTCTGATAATCTTCTCTATATTCTCTTTTTCGTTATAAGTCGGAATTATAATAATTTTTGCTGACATCCGGTTCCTTGATTTTTATGTGCCAAAGGTATTAATTTTTGTTTATATATAATCCGGAAGGATTATAATTTATTAGGTTAAATTCTTTCCGGCATACTCAGAGACTTAATCTTATATACCTATTCGGGCCTGTTTAGGGGATATATTAAATTTTTCGATTTTTTTATTTATCTAATATAAACCAAGTTGCGAGGGCTTTCTAAAAAAAAGTATA
>CAYVED010000042.1:0-20834 GCA_964449975.1 uncultured Muribaculaceae bacterium | reverse complement strand
AACAGAGGCTCACTACCCTTATTTCCCTCTTCACCATCCTTTCTATTATTATCTCACTCATGGGGGTATTCGGACTTGTAATGTTCGAAACACAATACAGAAAACGCGAGATCGGATTGCGGCGGGTACACGGAGCTACCGTAACGGAGATACTGAATATCTTTAACCTTAAATTTATAAAGATTATAGGTATATGTTTTGTGATAGCCGCGCCCATAACTTATTGGAGTATCGACCGCTGGCTGGAGACTTTCGCATACCGGACTCCTATGCACTGGTGGATATTCATAGCCGCTCTGTTTATCATATCTGTCATTACGATAGCGCTGGTAACCCTAAGGAGCCTGAAAGCCGCTACAGACAATCCGGTTGATGCAATAAAGTGCGAATAAATTTTTTAATCATATATTAGCCAAAATTTATGAAAAACTTATCATATTCACTCCGACATCTGCTCAAAGCCAGGGGAGGTAATATTACCCGTATAGTTTCCCTCAGTCTGGGACTACTTACCGGAATAATGATATTTTCTTACGTAAATTTTCAGCTTACGTTCAACCGGGATTTTCCAGATAAAGAGCGTATCTGGCAGATGTTCGTATTTTATAATGCGACAGGATTATATGGCCCCTCTTCAAATCTCACGGCTCCTATCGCTCCGGCAATGGCACAGGAAATATCTCCGATAGAGAGCGCTACAAGATTTGAGAGCAGGAACAGTTATTATATTTATAATGATAACCGCTACCGGCTTATAGGCGTTGCGGCAGATACTTCGTTTTTCGATATTCTCGATTACGGGATAGTTACCGGAAACCCTAAGGATATACTATCTAATCCCGACAATGTGCTCCTTTCTGAGTCGGCCGCAAAAAAACTTTTCGGGGAGAGCGACCCTCTCGGGAAGATCATTAATTTTGAGAAACAGAACGGCTCACTGATAGTTGCGGGTATATTTAAAGACCCGCCGGTTAATAATACTCTGGGCGAACTGGAAATCATATTGCCGCTTGTAAGATATAATCCGGGAAAAGATTTTGACGGGTCAGACATGTATGAAACATATATAAAGCTCCGCAAAGGGGCGAATATAGAGGATGTAGAGAAATTATTGCCGTCATTCTGGGAAAGGCATAACTATGTATCGGAAATGGAACAATACAAACAACATTTCTATTTCCTTCCAATTACAACCTCTTATTTAGAAGACAACATTATAAAATATATAGCATATATGCTTTCAGGACTGGCAATACTGACCCTGTTCGTCTCCTGCATGAATTATGTTCTCATCTCTATCTCCGCAATGGTAGACAGAAGCAAAACAATAGGCATGCTCAAATGCGGGGGGGCGATGAAAAGCGATATATTCAGGATGTTCCTGTACGAGACGCTTATAATAACTTTTACATCGCTTATAATAGCCGTCCTGCTCATTGTATCATTTAAGAATCCGCTGGAACAGGTTATGGGTTACCGTCTGGAAGATATATTCGCTCTTAAACGTATATGGAGTCCCCTGGTGGTAATACTGGCCGTATTTCTTATGGGAGGAATAATCCCGGCCAGGCTCTTCAGTTCAATACCTGTAAGTGTAGCGTTCAAGGGAGCTTCCGATTCGCATAAATTATGGAAAAAGCTATTGTTGTTCATACAGATAACAAGTACAGCCTTCGTTGTCATTATGCTTATCGTTATTTTCATGCAATATAATAAACTTCTTAACGGCGATAAGGGCTACGAACACGATAAACTGGCTTATACCCACATTACGCTTAATAAAAAAGAGCGCAGCACCTTAATGGAAGAGATAGGAAAACTTCCGCAGGTTAAGGGAACGGCTATTGGCCGTCTGCCTATATGGTTCTACTCCGGAACGCCGTTGCAAGATATAAATACTGATGACCTGATGTTCTCCTGCCGCTTCGATTATATAGATGAAAATTATTTCCCGCTTATGGGAATGCAGATTACGAAAGGAGAAAATTTTAACTACGATACTCCGGGCAATGAAATTATCGTAAATGAAGAATTTGTAAGACGAACGAAATGGACGGACTCCCCTGTCGGGAAAAATGTAAAATTTGCAAGTGATAAAATTTTCACCATATCGGGTGTCGTTAAAAATTTCATAATAAACGCGGATATGGCATCCGTACTCCCCATGGTATTCTATAACCAGAATTACTGGGCCTATAATGACTCTATACCTCTTTCTTCCACTATATTAATTAAATTAAAAGAGATTAGTCCGGAAAATATAGAGGCAGTAAAACATCTGATAAATAAATTTAATAACATAACCAATACCATGATAACCTCTTTCGACACCTCGCTCGACAATGCTCTGCGATATGAAAGAAGTTATAAAAATACCATTTTAACGGTAGCTTTGTTCATACTTATTATAGTCCTTATAGGCCTGACGGGGTATATTTCGGATGAGGTCAGAAGGCGCCGTAAAGAAGTTGCCATAAGAAGAGTAAACGGAGCACAATTTAAAGACATCGTAAGACTGTTCTTCGGAAATTTCGCATGGATACTTATTCCTGCGATTATTATCGGGATCACTCTCGGATATGCTGCCGCACGATACTGGCTGACAGCTTATAATTCACGCATTGCCCTCTCCTGGTGGATTTTCGCCGCCGGAGCCTTTGCCGTTATCACAGTGGTATATCTGGTTATTATAACTCTTATCCGCAGATTTTTAATGCTTCGCATTTCTGGGTAATACCCTGATAATCAAGCCTAATTTTTGTAGAATTTAATAAAAATACATATTTCGCAAATTACAAACATTTAACAACTAACATATTACCCAGAAATGCGAAGCATTAGCAAAATATTACTTTTAGGTTTGGGAATAGCCATGGGGCTGGTATTAATCGCCAAAATCTATTTTGATGCTACATTCGAAAATTTTGCAGAAAATTCTTCGAAAATATTTCAGATTGCAATTTCCGCAGATAAAGAGAACGCATACTCGTTGGGCGTACCCGGAGCATTGCCGCCTGCAATAAAAAACGAAGCGCCCCAGGTGGCGTATGCAACCAGATATATCGACAGATATGGAGCTTTTGAGTTTACCGATAAGGCGGGAAACAAGTTTAACTGCGGAAAACCTATCTTCACCGACAGTTCATTCTTCGATATTTTCACCCGTAAAATATATGCAGGAAACCCTCGTACGGCCCTGTTGCATAAAGAAGGAGTTATGATCTCAAAGAACGTCGCAGAGAAAATCAACGGAGGGAAAAAAAATTTCGGAGACCTCATAGGCATGGTATTAAAAATCCGCGAAAATGAATACAATATAGAGGGAGTTTTTGAAGATTTCCCCAATAATTCCCAATTCAGGGGTGTGGAAGCCGTGCTACCGTTAAGCTCATTAAAAATGTTCGGCCTCGCCGACAGAAGTTCTTACTGGGACGATAACAGGTATTACGGTTTCATAAAGCTGAAAAAAGCTGCTGCAAAAGAGGAATGCGAAGAGATCATAACGCGGATATGCAGAAATAATATGATGATATTCTCCCCTCAGGAACGCCAAAAATTGCCTTTCAAGGGAAATATGTCGCTGATACCGGTAAGCGAAATTCACTTTTCAAAACCGGATATAAAAAGAGCCTCATTCCTGTTGCTTCTTATTGCCGTGATAGTGGTTACATCGGCTCTGCTTAACTACATTCTAATATCTATCTCGGAGATGGTACATAAAGCCAAAGCCATAGCCGTTATGAAATGCTACGGAGCCTCCCGGAAAAACATATATTATAGATTCCTCAAAAATGCCGCCCTGCATCTGACGGGAGCCATCGCCTTCTCAACGCTCCTGATTATATCGGGAGTAAATCTGATTGAAGAACTGATAGGCACATCCGTCGTTTCACTGATCCAGGGCAACAGCATGATCCTCATATCCGGAATATGCCTCTTCATCCTCGTTATAACCGGATTGATTCCCGGCTCGGTATATAACCGGATTCCCGTTGCGACAGCCTTCCGCAAATACCGGGAAAGTTCCCGCAAATGGAAGCACGCCCTTCTGTTCGTTCAGTTTACTACCACTTCTATGTTTATAACCCTCCTGTTAATTGTTATATCCCAATACCGTATGATGCTGCACACAAATCCCGGCTATGATTATAAAAACCTGATAACCACAATGGTATACGGGATGTCCGAGAACAGGAAAAATATTATTGCCGAAGAAATAGGCAAACTGCCGCATGTAAACGGAGCGGTAAGGGTTTGCCTGCTTCCCTATGAAGGCAGCGGCTGGGGAACGGAAATCATGCTTCCCGACAAAGAAGATAAAATAAACGCCTCTGATTTATGGTGCGTAGGCAACGGCTATTTCAGCACTCTTAACGTTCCTATAATCGAAGGGCGCGGCTTTAATGAAGAAACACCCAGAAACAATGAAGTAATGGTAAACCGTAGCTGCGCAGAACGCCTGTCGCGGCTTGCCGGCTGGACGGATGGCGTAATAGGAAAAGATATAAAGATTCCGGCATATTCCCGCAATAACTCCATATTTACAATATGCGGGGTATATGAGAATTATCTTACGGGAACATTAGGGAACAGTTCTTTAGAAACGCCGGGAATTCAAATACATACGTCATCATGTGATAGTTCGATTATAAGAAGCATGAACTGGCTTATTATAAATATCTCCCCCGGAGCCGACATTAACAAGATAATAAATACGGCAAAAAAAATCCATCCCTCCGGAGAGTTTGCGGTAAATAACTATTTTCAGGAACTTGAAAAACGGCATAGAGACAGCCGTCGTTTCAAAGACAGCGTAAGTATCGCCTGTATTATAATCCTGATCATCACCCTTATGGGGGTAACCGGATACGCTATCGAGGAAATAAACCGGCGCAAGAGCGAAATAGCGATAAGGAAAATAAACGGAGCCTCGCTTAAAGAAATACTAATCTTATTTAATTATAAAATATTGATAATATGTATTCCGGCCATGATTACAGGAAGTATAGGTGCATACTATTTCGCATCCGAATGGCTTTCCCAGTTCAGCAATAAAATACATCTCGGATGGGAAATCTTTTTTATCTGCTCATTAGTTGTAATAATCCTTATCCTGTGTACGGTAACCGCAACCGTCTATCGCCGGGCCCGTGCCAATCCGGCAGAAAGCCTGGGATCCGAATAATAAACGTCTGTTAAAAACCGAAGCATTTTTATGTCAAAAATCTTTACATTTCCGTGTATGATAATTAGACACGTAGTATTGTTTAAATAAACATAATATACTATATACCAACATATTAATACAAGTGGCACACTAGTAGTAAGAAGTAAAGTAATAACCTGGATAAATCTATATACGATATGATACGACATTTTCTGCAGATATTCAAAAAAGGCAATAACAGCGCTCTTAAAATAATACTATTAGGAGCAGGTATAGCCATGGGGCTGATTCTTATTGCCAAAATATATTACGAAAGGGCCTATGATAATTTCATGGATAATCCGGACAGAATATATACCATAATGTATGATTACAGCGGAAAAGAAGATACAAAGGCCAGGAGTTATCAGCATACACCAGGAGCTGTTGCGCCAGGAATAAAAGCATACTCTTCCTCAGTAGAAGCCGCTACCAGAGCTACCAGTTTATTCATAGAAGAGGTTGCTGTTAAGATACTTGACAAAAACGGCAGTATCTCCGAAGGACAATATACGGCACGGCTTCCGATTCTTGCCGACTCCAGTTTTTTTGAAATATTTACAAGGGAAATATCCGGAAACGACCCTAAAGAGGCTCTCAACGTAAAGGATCACATATATATTTCCCGTTCGCTGGCAAAAAACATATCTCCGGCTAATCCGGACGGATTGATAGGATCAATGCTTTTCCCTGTATATATGGCAGACGGCGAATTAAAACTTGTCATAGACGGAATATACGAAGATTTTCCGGGGAATTCATCTTTCAAAAATGTAGATATAATAATCTCAATGCCTACAATAGAACGTTTTTCCTGGGACGGCTCCAACAACTGGGAGGGAAATGACCGGTATATGAGTTTCGTAAAACTGTTTCCGGGATATACGGCTAAGGATACGGATAAAGGTATAGCGGAGATGTGTGAAAAAAATCTGCCTCTCGAACAGCTCCAAGAAGCGGGTGTAACCATAAGTTTTCATCTGGAATCTCTTTCGACTTATAATATTAAAAATCCGGATACATGGCAGACATGCCTTAACCTGTTTATACTCGCGGTATTGGTATTGACAGCATCCGTTCTCAATTATGTACTTATAGCCATATCGGCAATGGTACACAAATCAAAAATGATTGCCGTACACAAATGCTACGGCGCATCGGGAAGCAACATTTATAAAATGGTGTTTTCCGAAACATTCGTACATATTTTTCTCTCCGTCATTCTTAGTTGCTTCATTATATTTGCTTTCCGGAGTAATATAGAGCTGCTTGTAGGCACTCCTATTTCCGGTCTTATAACTCCGGGAAGCATGATTGTCCTTTCGGGTATATGTCTTCTTATATTTTTTATATGCGGCTTCCTTCCCGGAATGGCATATTCCGGAATTCCGGTTGCTACCGCATTCCGTAGATATAAAGAAAACTCCCGCAAATGGAAACTCCTGTTGCTTTTTCTGCAATTTGCGGCATCCACATTTCTGCTGTCCCTTTTAGCAGTAGTTATCCTGCAATATTATTATCTTGTGAACAGCGATATAGGGTACAAATACCAGAATCTTGCAATAGTGAACCTGCAGGGAGGTTACGAAAATAAAAAGGAAAGTATAATGAACGAAATAAGAAAGCTACCTTTTGTGGAAGGAGCTACATTAAGCAGCTCGATACCTATATCCGGACAGCAATCCGGAAATAATATCTACCTGCCGGGAGAAAAGAAAGAATATTTTAACGTAGCGGATATGTATTTTGCGGGAAAAGGTTATTTCGATATTATGGGAATAAAGATAATTGACGGGCGGAATTTTAATGAAGATGCCGCTATTTCCAATGAAGTAATGGTAAGTCGCAGCTTTGTTAAAAAAATGGAAGAAATGGCCGGTTGGAAAGACGGAGCTATAGGAAAAAATATCCTTATATCCGAACACAGCCAGACCACTGATAATGTATTTACAATCTGCGGAGTTTATGAGGATTATGTTTTAGGATCGTATCAGGGAATATCCCAGGGAGTAAGAGATACGAGACCTTCTATCCAGTTTTACGCTTCCGAAAAATATATGCAAAAAGAAGAGATGGCCTGGGCTTATCAAGTTATGAACTGGCTCACCGTAAAACTCCTCGAAATAACTCCCGAAAATCTGTCGGCAATCGAACAAATAATATACGATGCCAATCCGAATATCAAAAATAAGGTAACCGCCTATAGCGATGAGGTAATAATGTCGTATAAAGAGAGTAAAAGATTTAAAGATTCCGTAACGATCTCCGGAGTTATAGTGCTTATAATAACTCTGATAGGATTAATGGGATACTCCCAGGACGAAATAAACCGCCGCAGAAGCGAAATAGCCATAAGAAAAATAAATGGCGCTACTGTCTCTGAACTTATGAAATTATTTTTGAACAATGTAGTTAAATTAGCCCTTCCGGCCATAGTCATCGGCAGCGTACTGGCGTATTTCGTTGCCGGTAACTGGCTGGAGATGTACACAAAAAAAATAACATTAGGCTGGTATATATTTGCTCTTAGCGGAACTGCTATATTGATAATCGTATTGGCAACCGTCGCATTAAGAACCTATTCGGCCGCCAATGCCAACCCGACAAAAAATCTGAAAAACGAATAAATATTAACAATTAAAAACATATTACTATGGCAATGCTTAAAGTTGAAAACCTAAAAAAAAGTTTCCGGACGGAAGAAATAGAGACCATTGCGCTCAACGGCGTTAGTTTTGAAGTAAACAAAGGGGAGTTCCTTGCTATTATGGGTCCGTCGGGATGCGGAAAATCCACCTTATTGAACATCCTAGGCCTGCTCGATAATCCTACGGAAGGAAAATACACCCTGTTGGACAAGGAAGTAGGCAACCTTAAAGAAAAAGACCGTACAATGTTCCGTAAAGGAAATATAGGCTTCGTATTCCAGAGTTTCAACCTTATAGACGAGCTTAACGTATTCGAAAATGTGGAACTTCCGCTCATATACCTTAAAATCAAAGCATCCGAACGTAAAGAAATGGTAAACAATATCCTTAAAAGGATGAATATAAGCCATAGAGCGGGACACTTTCCTCAACAGCTATCGGGAGGACAGCAACAACGTGTGGCAATAGCCCGCGCTGTAGTATGCAATCCGTCACTAATACTTGCCGATGAGCCTACCGGAAACCTCGATTCCAAAAACGGAAAAGAGGTAATGGAACTTCTGAGCGAACTTAACCGCGAGGGAACCACCATTATCATGGTTACCCACTCCCAGCACGATGCCTCTTATACCCAACGAATTCTCAACCTGTTCGACGGAGAGATCGTAAAAGACGTTCATAATATGATGTAAAGAAGATAATATTATTAAAGAATCAAGTAGGAGGAAAATAGACAGGTTTTCCTCCTATCAACCTACCTCAACCGCCATAACTATATGGAGATAAAGAAGTTCCATATTTCAACACTATAGCATTGAAAATCTCAACTACTTAACAATCTATCTCTTGCAGCCGTTAGGGTGTGTGTGAGCCAAAAGTCTTTAGAAACTGTACCCTCTCATACTTCTCCGGAGAATGGATATTGGAATAATTCATCATCCCTCTGAAAGAGTCAAGAGAATTAAACCCCTTTTCAAGCATAAATGTACGAAGTCCATTCACAAGCAGATCTACATGATCTGTTCCGTATTTATATAAAGCGGAACATAACTGAACGGTATTAGCTCCGGCAAGAATCATTTTCACGGCATCATCGGCGGAGAGCACTCCGGTAGAAGCGGAAATATCGAGATTCCCGACAATCGAAGAAGTAATGGCTACCCACCTGAGCACGTCTACATAATCCCCCTCACGAGAAAACGGATTGGCTCCCGTAATTTTAAGATTCTTAATATCTATATCGGGATGATAATACTTATTGAACATTACGACGGCAGCCGCGCCGCATATCTTGAGAGAATTTACAAACCCCGGTAAAGATGTAAATCCGCTGCCTATTTTAACAGCAACGGGTATTTTCAACTCTTTGGTAAGGGAAGTCACCACTCCCAGATACTCATCTTCAATCGCATCGGAGGTTCTCAGCTTGGTAAGAGGCAACGAATAAATATTTATTTCCAGCCCGTCGGCGCCCGCGCTCTCTATCTCTTTTGCAAAAGAAATCCAGCTTCCGGTATGATAACAATTTATACTTGCTATAACCGGAATACCTGTATAGCGTTTTGCCGAACGTATCAGATTAAGATAATTTTCCAGGGAATATTCCTGCAGATAATAGTGTAAATAATCAAGATTCTCCGGATAGAAAGCGCTCTGCTCGTTCAGAAAAGCGGCCTGATCGGAGATTTGTTCCTCAAATAAAGATTTGAGAACGACAGCCCCCGCCCCGGCTTTATCCAGCGCTATAAGGTTATCTATCTTTGAGGTAAATCCGCAACTTCCGGCTATAAAGGGCGATCTCAATTTAAGCCCCATGTAATCCACAGATAAATTTTCCATAACATCTATATTTGTGCGCATATCCGCAGTACATCTGCTTTTGCGCTGATTTTATTAATTTAACCCAACTGCTCCAAAAGCCTCCTCATGCTTACTTTTTCATCTACACGCTGTGCAAGTTCGCCTATGGGAATTCTTACCTGCTCCATAGTATCGCGGTCTCGAAGTGTAACACAGTTATCTTCAAGGCTCTGATGATCTATTGTAATACATAGAGGCGTTCCTATAGCGTCCTGCCTCCTGTATCTCTTGCCTATACTGTCCTTCTCGTCATATTGGCAGTTATAATCCAGTTTCAGTTTATTAATAATCTCCCTTGCAAGTTCAGGGAGGCCATCTTTCTTAATCAAAGGCAGTACCGCCAATTTAACGGGAGCAAGCGCAGGATGTATTTTCATAACAACCCTCTCCTCTCCGTTTTCCAGCTTTTCCTCTTTATATGCGGAGGACAGGACGGCAAGCACGGTTCTGTCAAGACCTATCGAAGTCTCTATAACATAAGGAACATACCTTTCGTTCGTTTCCGGATCAAAATACTGCAACTTCTTTCCTGAATATTCCTGATGACGTCCCAGATCAAAATCCGTCCTTGAGTGAATACCCTCCAACTCCTTGAATCCGAACGGGAAGTTAAATTCAATATCGGTAGCGGCATTAGCATAATGCGCCAGTTTTTCATGATCGTGGTATCTGTAATTTTCATTCCCCATACCTAAAGCCAAATGCCAGTTCAAACGGGCCTCCTTCCATTTCCCGAACCATTTAAGTTCCTCTCCGGGCCTTACGAAGAACTGCATCTCCATCTGTTCGAACTCCCTCATCCTGAATATAAATTGCCTTGCCACAATCTCATTCCTGAAAGCCTTTCCGATCTGGGCTATCCCGAAGGGAATTTTCATCCTTCCCGTCTTCTGCACATTCAGATAATTCACAAAAATACCCTGGGCCGTTTCCGGACGAAGATAAATTATACCGCTCTCATCCGAAATATTTCCCAGTTGGGTACTGAACATAAGATTAAACTGCCTTACATCCGTCCAGTTCTTGCTTCCCGATACCGGACAGACTATCTCGCAATCCAGAATAAGTTGTTTAAGCGCCGCCAGATCGTTGTCATTAAGTGCAGCAGTCATCCTCTCCCTGCAGGCATCTATTTTCACCCGGTTCCTCAATACATTAGGATTCGTTGCAAGGAACTGTACCTGATCAAAAGCCGCTCCGAACTTCTTCTTCCCTTTTTCAACCTCCTTTGAAATCTTCTCCTCCAGCTTAGATATATAATCCTCCAAAAGTACATCCGCCCTGTATCTCTTTTTCGAATCCTTATTGTCAATCAAAGGATCGTTAAACGCCCCTACATGCCCGGATGCCTCCCATATCCTCGGATGCATAAAAATCGCCGAATCAATCCCCACAATATTTTCATTGAGCCTCACCATAGAGTCCCACCAATATTTCTTAATACTATTCTTCAATTCCGAACCAAGCTGTCCGTAATCATAAACAGCACTCAATCCATCGTAAATCTCGCTTGAGGGAAAAATAAAGCCATACTCCTTAGTATGAGCTATAAGATTCTTAAAAAGGTCTTCCTGTGTCATAAATATATCGTTTCAAACAATTATAATTTCTTAAACATCAACAAAAATAGCAAAAAAATCCACTCCTCCGTATTAAATATAGATCTTCCCCGTACACAGCGCGGGAATTTCACACACCCCTATCTATATCCCTCAGTTCGCTCAACGGCTTTAACGCAAACTCCCGTTCATAAAGACGAGGATGAGGCACAACCAGTTCCGGAGTATCTATTTTAACTGTAACCCATTTATCCCCTATCAGTTCATCAATCATAAGTATATCTATATCAATAACTCTCGAACTATATATCCTCTCTCCTTTCTCATTATACCGTTCTCCGCAACGCTGTCGTCCCAATTCTTTTTCCACTTCAAGGCACACATCCAGCACCTTATGCGGTTCCAGTTCCGTAATACAGCAAAAAGCCTGGTTCAGGAATTTATCGGCAGATTCAAAACCCCAAGGCTCCGTTTCATATATCCCGGAAGTCTTTACAGCCTCATCCGGAGACACGGCCACAAGATAGCCCGGAAGCAGCCTTTCGATAAGCTCCTCAACAGCACTCCTCAGAATCGCTTCCCTGTCGCCCATATTGCCGCCCAGCAGCAAATAAACCTTTTTAATGCTTCGCATTTTACCCAGAAATGCGAAGCATTATAATAGTCCCAGTTCCAGCATCGCTTCTTCGCTCATACGGCTTTTATCCCATGCCGGCTCGAACACAAGCTCTATTGCCGCATCGGTAACGCCTGGAGTATTTCTCACCGCATCATGCACATCTTCTATAAGTTGATCCGCCATAGGACAATTAGGTGCAGTAAGAGTCATTTTCACAAAAACCTTATGATCGTCGTCTATCTTAACCTCGTAAATAAGCCCCAGATCATATACATTAACCGGAATTTCAGGATCATACACCTGCCTCAAAGCACGTACCACATCCCTCTGCAATGATTCTATCGTCATAACACAATTCGTTTTTATAACCCGCATGCCCGCAGGTCTATTTCGTTTAAATAATTTCGTACCCCCGTACACTACTCCATTCCGCCACACAAATAGCGTGTACTTCTTCCCGACAAAGAGACTTCCCGTATACTTTTCCGCAAATTATTTCGCGCCGTAAGCAAGCGCATAAGCCCTTATCTGTTTTATCATCGAGACCAGGCCGTTAGCTCTGGTAGGAGAAAGATTTTCCTGTAATCCTATCCTGGAAATAAACGAAAGATCCGAAGCTAAAATATCCTCCGGAGTCTGTCCGTTATAAACACGTATCAACAAAGATATTATTCCTTTGGTAATTATCGCATCGCTATCGGCCGAGAAATACAATTTTCCGTCCGAAACGGAACACGAAAGCCACACCCTGCTCTGACACCCTTTTATCAGATTATCTTCGGTTTTAGCCGCTTCGTCTATCACCGGAATATTTTTCCCCAGCTCAATAATATATTCATACTTATCAAGCCAGTCCGTAAAAACGGAAAACTCTTCAACTATTTGATTTTCTATTTCCTGTATAGTCATAACATCTATTTTTAAGTCATTTGTAGTCTGTAGGCCAAAGGCCGCCGCCGGCAAAAATACCGGAAAAATCATTATTACCGCAGCATTGAAACCGCCTTTTTAAGCGAAATCATAAAATACTGCGCCTCGTCAAGCGTATTATAAGGAGCAAACGACGCACGCAACATACCCGTAACCCCGAAACGCGTCATCAAAGGCTCCGCACACATCATCCCCGAACGCACGGCAATTCCCATCTTATCCATAATCTGCGCCAGATCCCCCGGATTACACCCGGCAATGCTAAACGAAAATAACGGTATCTTATGTTCCGCATCACCATATAAAGTAAGTCCGTCAATCTTCCTTAAAGCCTCCCTCATATAATTAATTATATTACTCTCTTCCCGATAAACAATCTTCCCTGCTGCACCCGAACGTACCCTACCGGCAAAATCAAGGGCCGGCTTCAAAGAAGCAGCACCTATGAAATTAGGGGTTCCCGCCTCATATTTAAGCGGAAGCGGAGCATAAGTAGTCTTTTGGAACGTTACCGTATCCACCATATCTCCCCCTCCCATATAAGGAGGCATCTGCTCAAGCCACTCGGTTTTTCCGTATAGCACACCGCTCCCCGTAGCCCCGTAAATTTTATGGGCGGAAAAAACATAAAAATCACAATCCATCGCCCGGACATCAACGGCAGAATGCACAATCCCCTGAGCACCGTCTACAAGTACCGGAACATTATATCCGTGAGCTATTTTTATCAGCTCCTCGACGGGATTTATAATTCCGAGTACGTTGGAAATATGCGATGCCGCTATAAATTTCACCCTGTAATCCATAATATCGAAAATGGCTTTAAGTTCCCATTCTCCGTTATCCTTAACGGGCAGCACCCTTACGGAAGCACCAACTTTCTCACAGGCAAACTGCCACGGAACAATATTGGAATGATGAGCATCCTCCGTAATTATCACCACATCCCCTTCTTTAAGGAACTTCCCGCAAAAACAAGAAGCCACAAGATTTACAGAAGCGGTAGTTCCCGATGTAAATATAATATTCTCCCTTCCGGGTGCATTAATAAATTCCCTTACCCTTTCACGCGCCCCTTCGTACAGATCTGTAGCTTCGTCGGCAAGCCTGTACATAGCCCTGTGCACATTGGCATTAATCCCCCCGTTCATCCTGTTTATAAGACCTATCACTTCTTCAGGTTTCTGTGCAGTAGCGGCATTATCCAGATAAACAAGCTGTTTATCATACACTTTCTGTTTAAGGGCCGGGAACAATGCCCTTATATCCTCTATACTATTCATATCCTTACATTTATAATATAAATCAAGACCGTCATTAACATTTACTTTCCAACCCGGTATTCTGCCGTAGGAATCTACGGCAGAATACAAACTTTCCGGCAAAAATATAAAACTTATCACTTAAAAAACATAAATTTGCAGCTATTGTTGGTTAAACCCTATAAAATATCGGGAAAATAAAAAAACAAACGCCATGTATGAATACATAAAAGGACAACTTACCGGAATCACCCCTACCGAAGCGGTGATTGAAAACAGCGGAATAGGATACAAACTCCAGATCTCTCTGCAAACATTTGCGGAAATCCAATCCTTGAAAGAGGTAAAACTCTTTATTTACCATCATGTAAGGGAAGATACCGAACTTTTTTACGGATTTTACACAAAAGACGAACGGAATATCTTTACAATGCTCATAGAAGTATCGGGAGTAGGTACGAACACAGCAAGGATGATGCTCTCCTCTATGAGCGACACCGAAATAAGAAACTCTATAATATCCGGAGACGTAAACAAAATAAAAAGCATAAAAGGAATAGGACTGAAAACCGCCCAGAAAATCATAATAGAACTGAAAGACAAGCTTACAAAAGGGAACTCAGGAGCCTCCGATATAATTATCGGGACACAAAACCATGTCAAGATTGACGAAGCCCTTTCCGCCCTTGTAATGCTCGGCTTTAATAAAGCTGCGGCCGACAAAATATTAAGTTCCGTAGCAAAGGACAAACCCGACGCCTCAATAGAAGAACTTATTAAATTCTCCCTTAAAAGACTATAACTATCGGGAAGTCCTCTGAAAAAGAGGTAAAATGAGATATGACTTTAATTAAAATTAAAATCTTTAAAATAATTTAATACTTTTGCAGAAGTAAATCTTTATAAACCAAATAAAACACAAATTATATGAATACTCCAAATAATCTAAAGTACTCGAACGACCATGAATGGGTAAAAGTTGAAGGCGATACAGCTACAATAGGAATTACCGATTTTGCACAAAGCCAGTTGGGCGACATCGTGTTCGTAGACATACAGACCGAGGGGGAAACCCTTGATTCAGGAGAAGTTTTCGGCGCAATCGAGGCCGTTAAAACAGTTGCCGATGCAGTTATGCCTGTTTCCGGAAAAATCGTTGAAGTAAACACAGAACTCGAAGGCGCTCCGGAGTCGGTTAATACAGATCCTTACGGAGCCGGCTGGATGATAAAAGTAGAAATGAGCAACCCTTCCGAAGCAGACGCTCTTCTCGATGCAGCAGCTTACGAGGCTATCTGCAAATAGCTTTACGATCTGAAAAATATAAGGAGTTGAATAAATCCGGACAGCATTTCAACTCCGGCAATCCCGCATATTACAAGTATGCTACAGTATGCCTCAGATTTAAAGTATTGCTATTAAGCGGATTTATAAACAGCCCTGATAAAAAATCAGGAGTTTGTCTATTAATAAACATAACGGCTTAAAAATGCGAACTGTTCAAAAAGCGCCCAAATACAACTGCTTGAAATCAAGGCTATTGTAGCATACCGCAATATGCAGATACAGGATAACCTCAAATCAGGAAACAACGGGATTACTTTTCGGACAGTTTCCGTTTTTATTTATATCGCGCCAAACCGCATCAGATCAAATAACAAACCATCAACCTACATTTGTTGAATGAAAAAAATACTTGCCATAATAACGGCGCTAACCGTTTCGACAACCCTCCTTTACGCTCAAAGCAAACAGGAAACAAAACATTACAGAACCTCCCTTTCAAAAGGAGATCTGAAGAATCTTAATAAATTTCTTTCAAAATATCCCTCGTCCGTTTACACAAAGGAGATTACATATAAAAGGGATTCCATTATATTTTATTCGCTTCCCGCCGACGATGTTTTCGCATTTGCTAAATTTATAAAAGATTATCCCTACTCCGGATTCGCACAAAAAGCCGACGATATGGTAAAAAAACTAAGTACCACATCATTATCCGCAGAGCATGCCCGTAATATCGTAAAAAATTTCTTTAATCTTCCCGATAACATTACGGAAGTGCACGGACTTTTATATGCCAAAGGCTTCAAAGAAAATAAAAAAGAACATATCGTGGCGGTAATATCCCCGCAGGAAGATAAATCCCGGTACACCGCCGTAATATTGCAACATAACGGTAAAGGAGAGTTGAACAATAAAAGTACGTGGAGCGTCTCTCATATAAACAAAGAGCAAATATATACCGGATACGAAAAGCCGGGCAGGTTCAGACTATCTCCGGCGGGTACTAACCCGATAAAAGATGTAAATATCGGGAACGAAAAATACTTTCAGTTCAATTATACCAACGAGGGGAAAGGAAAAGATATTGAGTTTGTAACCAACTTGTTATCAAATAAAGACGGTTCAATTTACTCTGCAATGTTCAGCGGTAAAAAAGAGAACGAAGCAGGAACGGATATAATCGAAGGAAACTGTATGGACATATCGCAGGGCGGCGCCTACTCAACCCCGCAGATGAGTTATCTTATCAAATATATAGGAGAAAAACCCTCATTCAAGCCGGTATCCAAGGAAAAAGCGCTCACCGACGAGGCTATAGAGTGGTGGTATAACGAAAATAAAAAAGGCACGGGGACCCTCGCTTTTGGGATACTTCCTTTCGACCACCCTATTGTAAAAGCCTACATGACGGCTAAAGATAAAGAAAAAGGGAGTAAATGGGACATTGCGTTTTTCGACATAAGAGAAAATACCGTAGTGGTAGCCTATGACAAAACAAAAAATCAATATTCTTTAATATGGTGCGAACCCGCTCCCAAAAACACCAAAACTGATAAATTCCTTAATACGGTTTATTTTGAAAATGATTCGTTAATCGCTCTGTTCTATTATAAAGGCAATACAACATCAAAAAAGAGAATAAATCTTATCAGCAAAAGTATAAGATAACCGCTTTTTTATTATTTTAGTCCCCGGTTTCTTTAATTCTATTAAAGAGAGCCGCAAAGATTATTAAAAATAAGTTAATGAGAGAGCGAAGCGGTTATTATCGCTCTGAAAAAATTTTAAACCTATGCAACATAGTTTCGGAAGCGACAACCACTCCGGAGTACATCCGCTCATAATGGAAGCCATCGTTAAAGAAAATCAGGACTTTGCCGTTGCCTACGGAGAAGATCCCTATACGAAAAAAGTCCTGGGACAACTGGAAAATATACTCGGAGGAAACTGTTCGGCATTCTTCGTACTTAACGGAACGGGAGCCAATATTACAGGGTTATCCTGTTTTTTAAAGAGTTTCAACTCAATACTCGCGCCGGTTACCGCCCATATAAATGTAGACGAATGCGGAGCGCCCGAAAAACTATCGGGAGCAAAAATAATTCCTTTACAGGCTCCCCAGGGAAAAGTTTCCCCGGTTCAAGTAAAAAAAGCCCTTACAGGATTCGGGTTCCAGCACCATTCGCAACCCGCAATACTCTCCATTTCGCAACCCACCGAACTGGGAACGGTATATAAACCGCATGAAATAAAGGAACTTGCGGATTTAATGCATTCATATAACTGCTATCTGCATATAGACGGGTCGAGAATCTCGAATGCGGCCGCCTACCTTAATATTCCTGTAAAAGAATTTACCGCAGATTGCGGTGCAGATGTGCTTTCTTTCGGAGGCACAAAGAACGGACTGCTTATGGGAGAAGCCGTCGTAATATTCGGCAAAAACGACGAACGGGCGGGGATGCTGCCGTATATAAGAAAACAAATTACACAACTTTATTCAAAAAGCAGGTTCATAGCAGCCCAGTTCGAAGCATATCTTAAAGATGGCCTCTACCTTAAACTTGCCGGACAGGCAAATTCAATGGCACAATACCTCGCTTTGCAGCTTAAAGAGATAAAAGAGATACAGATAACCAGGGACGTAGAGAGCAACGCCGTATTTGCAGTCATTCCGGAATACCTTTCGGTAAAACTTCTCGAAAAGCATTATTTTTACATCTGGGATGAATCCGTTAACGAAGCAAGGTGGATGTGCTCTTTCAACACAACAAAACAAGATATTGATTTGTTTGTACGGGACATAAAACAAATACTCTGAAAACCTGAACATGACGTCATACCGACGTCGCAAAACATATTATAATGGAAGTAACAAGAGTTTTCGATCTTTTGGAAAGGATGTGTACCCTGTATCCTGAAAAAGATGATATTTTAAGCCGCAAAGTGAACGGCAAATGGGAAAAAACAAGCGTGACCGAATATAATTCCACGTCACATAATCTTGCTGCCGGATTCCTTGATAAAGGGCTGAAAAAAGGTGAAAAAGTAATTACAGTCTGTAATAACCGTCCCGAATGGAACTTTATAGATATGGCTCTGGGACTTGGAAATATGGTACATGTTCCCGTATATACTACCCTGAGTACGGAAGACTACCTCCATATCTTTACCCACAGCGATTCCACCGTAATATGTATAGGAAATGAAATAATACTCAACAGAATATCAGAGGCATATCTTCGCATGGAAAACAAGCCTCTTTTAATAATGATGGATAACCATGTCCAGAACAAAGCAAGAGAAGATGGTATAAAATTCATATACCTTAATGAACTGATACGTGCCGGGGAAGAAAAATATCCCCAATATCAGGGAACAATAGAGGACAACAAGCGCAATATATCTGATGACGAATTATTTACAATAATATATACATCGGGAACCACAGGTACTCCCAAAGGGGTTATGCTCTCTCATAAAAATCTGATATTTAACGCAATAGGCCATGCCGTAAAACAAATAAAAGATTCATCCTGCAAAATGCTGAGTTTCCTGCCTTTATGCCATATCTATGAAAGAAGTATGAATTATGAATATCAATATCTCGGCATAAGCACCTATTATGCCGAGAATCTGGCAACAATAGCGGCCGACCTTGCAAGTTGTCAGGCGGACGGCTTTTGTGCCGTTCCCCGCGTACTAGAGCAGATGTTCGTAAAACTGGAAAGCGCGGGTAAAAATCTTACCGGAATAAAAAGGTCTATATATGGCTGGGCATTCGACTTCGGAACAAAATTCGATAATTACAATAAGAAGCCTCTCTATCTTTTCAAACGCAACCTCGCCGACAAACTCATATACAGCAAATGGCGGGCGAATCTGGGAGGGAAACACATGCTGATAGTATCGGGAGGCTCTGCAATAGGAGAAAAGATTATAAGACTGTTCAATGCCGCCGGTCTTCATATTTTCGAAGGCTACGGAATGACTGAGGCATCACCGGTAATAGCCGTAAACAATCCCGTAAGCGGAATAAACGTAATAGGAACGGTAGGCGTTCCGATGGAAGGGACGGAACTCTCCTTTGATAATGACGGAGAGATACTTACAAGAGGGCCTCATGTAATGATGGGATACTATAAAGATCCGGATTATACAGGCATAGTAATAGATAAACAAGGATGGCTGCATACAGGAGACATAGGTTATTTGCAGGACGGTAAATATTTAAAAATCACAGACCGCAAAAAAGAGATTTTCAAGCTATCTGCCGGTAAATACATAGCTCCGCAGGTGATTGAAAACCTGCTGAAAGAATCAACATATATAGAAAACTGCATAGTAATAGGAGAAAACCAGAAATTTCCAAGCGCAATAATAATCCCTAATTTTAACAAACTCCATTTCTGGGCGGCAAAATACAGGATAACATATAAAAATAACAGCGAACTCGCGGAGAATCCTAAAGTAATAGAAAAACTGCATAAAGAAGTAGAAAAAGTAAACAGCCGTCTGGCACTACACGAGCAGATAAGGAAAGAAAAAATTATAAACGACGAGTGGAGTACAAACAATAACACTCTCTCACAGACGCTTAAATTAAAAAGAAACGTTATACATAAAAAATACGCTTCTATTATAGAGGATATTTATAAAACGAATATCTCCGAATAGCAAAGCAGGCCTAAGGTTTGAAAAAAGATGAACGAAGGAATATTAAAAGCAGAGCAAGAGGACATTCCCCTGATAAAGGCAATCTGGGAAGAGAATTTTACTACAGATCAAACATATCTTGAACATGTTTTCACCACTCTCTTTCCTATGTCCGAGCCGTATATTCATAAAGAAAAAGGAAAAGTCCTCTCAACACTATTACTACTTCCCATTACATTTCAAAGGCCTTGTGGCATCTCATTAAAAGGGAAATATCTATACGGAGTAGCAACTGCCGTAAATGCAAGGGGGAAAAGACTAAGTATAAAAATGGTTGAATATCTGAGCGACGAACTGAAAAAACGGGGAGAAAACTTTATCATTACCCGCCCGGCAAACACTCCTCTGTTCGATTTTTATAAAGCGCAAGGATTCACCACAGATATAGAAAAAGGACTTTTTACTCCGCCTTATGAATTTATAAAAGCATATAACCGCTATACAAGCGACAAGTCGAGCAAAAAAACAGAAGACATACCGGGAGATATGGCCTCCATACTTTTCAAATATATTACCGTAACATATCCTAAAAGATTCGAATGGGATATTAATATACTGAAATATATGGTGCAAACCGGGGAATTTTCCACATTCACAGAGCAGGCGTCAGGTTCATACGCCGCTGCCGGTAGTGTTTCCGGTACTGGAAATACACATAGTGAAAAAATAATACAAAATAATCCTGCCGGGGCTTCCACATTCACAGAGCAGGCGTCAGGTTCATACGCCGCTGCCGGTAGTGTTTCC